>CAJTVI010000046.1 GCA_910579545.1 uncultured Oscillospiraceae bacterium
GTCTCTCAAGGCAACAGGACCCCTGCCCCGAAAGCCTTTCAAGACTCTCCCCCGCCCCCGGTTTTAGCCTCCTAAAACTCCTTGAAATGGACACTTCCCCCTAAAGGCCGCCCGCGCCGGTGGGCAAGGGCGGCCCGCCGGCGCAAAATGGGGGCGGCGGCCGCTGATTTTTTAAAACATCTTGCCCCCGCGCCTGTTTTATAGTATGATCGGGGTCGGAACAGCGCGATACGCGCAGGGAAAGGGGCGGCAGGATGGGGTTTGCATGGCCGGGAGGCACGAGCCGGAGGGAGCGGGCGCGGCAGGAGGAAAAGTTCCGCCGCAGGATGTTCCCCTTTGGCGAGGAGCAGCGCGAAGCCGAACTGCGGCTGCTGCGCGGGCTGATCGGGCGCCGCGCGCAGGACAGCGAACTGCTGTTCCAGCTGCTGAGCGCCAAGAGCGCCCTCTGCCCCGATGCGGAGGAGGAGGACGAGGATGGGCCGGACCCCCGCCAGGACGCCCTGCGGGATTGGCTGCGCAGCCAGCTGGCCCGCGGGTTTGCCCCGGCCGACCGCGCCGTGTTCTGGGCGCTGGCCGAACTGGAGCAGCCGATGCAGGCCCTTAGCGAACTGCCCGGCCCGGAGGCGGTCCGCCGGCGCGCCGGCGAACTGCTGCGCGACCACCCCGCCCTGCTGAAAAAATGACCCCCGCCGGGCAGGGCCCGGCGCGGGAAAGTAAAAAAGGAGCGTTTTGCATATGGAAACAAAAAAACTGGCGCTGGTGGGGTGCGGTTTTTTGGGCGGCATTGTGGCCGACGCCTGCGCCGCCGGGCTGCTGAGCGGCTACCGGCTGGTGGGGGCATACAGCCGCACGGCCCAAAAAACAAACGCCGTGGCGCAAAAAACCGGCTGCAGGGCCTGCGCCTCGCTGGACGAGGTGCTGGCGCTTGAGCCGGACTATGTGGTGGAGACCGCCTCGGTTGCCATGGCAAAGGAGATGGCCCTGCCGGTGCTTTGCAGCGGGGCAAACCTGGTATTGGTTTCGATCGGCGCCCTGGCGGACAGCGCCTTCCGCGCCGAGGTGGAGGCGGCCGCCCGGGCGCATGGGGTCAAGGTGCACATTGCCTCGGGGGCGGTGGGCGGCTTTGACGTGCTGCGCACCGTTTCGCTGATGGCCCGGGCCCAGAACCTGCCCGAGACCGCCGGCATTGTGACCCGCAAGGGCCCGCAGTCTTTGCAGGGCACCCCGCTTTACCGGGAGGAACTTAACGCCGCGGAGGGCGAGACCCAGGTGCTTTGCGGCACTGCGGCCGACGCCATTGCCCTGCTGCCCACCAAGGTAAACGTGGCGGTGGCCGCCTCGCTGGCCACCACCGGGCCGGATACCGCCAGCGCCCGCATTTTGAGCCTGCCCGGCTTTGCGGGGGACGACCACTGCATCACCGCCGAGATCGACGGGGTAAAGGCGGTGGTGGACGTTTACTCCCGCACGGCCGACATTGCCGGCTGGAGCGTTGTGGCGCTGCTGCGCAACCTGGATTCGCCCATTATGCTGTAAGGATAAGGAGGGTTTTGCCGTGTTTGAAAAACTGGTGGCGATCGAGCCGGTGAGCCTGGTGCCTCCCGCCGAGGAGCAGCTGCGCCAATACGCCCGCCAGGTGGTGCTGCACAGGGATATCCCGCGGGATGACGCCGAAATTGCCGGGCGTATTGGGGACGCGGACGCGGTGCTGCTGAGTTATACCTCCCGCCTGGGCCGGGCGGTGATGGAGCGGTGCCCCAACCTGCGGTATGTGGGCATGTGCTGCTCGCTTTACTCGGAGGAGAGCGCCAATGTGGACATCCCCTACGCCCGGCAGCGGGGCATCGACGTGCGGGGCATCCGGGATTACGGCGACCGCGGCGTAGTGGAGTATGTGCTGTGGCAGCTGGTGGAGATCCTGCATGGGTTTGGCGGCCAGCCGGGCTGGGAGGCGGTGCCGCGGGAGATCACCGGCCTGCGGGCCGGCATTGTGGGCCTGGGCACCTCGGGCGGGATGATCGCAGAGGCGCTGCGGTTTATGGGGGCGGATGTGCGGTACTACAGCCGCACCCGCAAGCCCGAAGCCGAGGGCCGCGGCATCCGCTACCAGCCGCTGGACGCGCTTTTGCGCGAGTGCGAGGCGGTGTTTACCTGCCTGAACAAGAACGTGATCCTGCTGCACGAGGAGCAGTTTGCCCAGCTTGGCAGCCGCAAGATTTTATTCAACACCTCGATCGGCCCGGCCGCCGACCTTGCGGCCTTAGAGCGCTGGCTCGGGGATGGACGCAATCTGTTTTGCTGCGACACGGTGGGCGCGCTGGGCAGCGAGGGCCTGCTGGTCCGGCCGAACGTTTTATGCGTGAATACCTCGGCCGGGCGCACTCGCGAGGCCTTTGTGCTGCTGAGCCAGAAGGTGCTGGCCAACATTCAGGACCATCTGGAGGGCCGCTGAAACCGGCGGACGGCCGGATGAATAAAGGGAGCGTCCATTTCAAGGAGTATCAGGGAGCTAAGGCCGGGTGTGGGGGAGAGTCTCGAAAGGCTTTCGGGGCAGGGGTCCTGTTGCCTTGAGAGACTGCTCCCACGCACCCGGCCGGGGCTGGCGGACACCTCTCCCCGGTTTGGTCACTCCCTAAATAAAAAAGGTCTTGCATTTTTGTGCGGATTCTGCTAAAATTATCTGGCTACCAAAAGAAGAGGAGGTGCAGCAGTATGGCAAAGTGTGATTGTTGTGGCAAGGGCGTTGCCTTTGGCATCCAGGTTTCTCACTCTCATCGTCGGAGCAACCGTACCTGGAAACCCAATGTAAAGCGCGTGAAGGCGATTGTAGACGGTTCTCCGAAATACATCTATGCCTGCACCCGTTGCCTGCGTTCGGGGAAAGTTACCCGCGCGCTGTAACCCTTTGCATGAGCGGGCCGGTCACTGTGTGGCCGGCTTTTGTTGTATGCCGCGGCCGCTTGCCCGGCAAAAATGGCGCAAAAAAGGAGACAGCAGGCCATGCAGCCACAATACTATACGCATTACAGCCAGTATCTGCACCGGCAGATGGAGTTTAAGCAGTACGGCGAGGGCGGCACGCCCTGCCTTGCGCTGCCCACCGGCGGCGGGCGCTTTTACGAGTGGGAGGACGCCGGCATGACCGGCGCGCTGGCCGGGCTGATCGGGGCCGGGCGCATCACCCTGTTCTGCGCCGACGGCGTGTACGGCGAAAGCTGGCTGGGCAGGGGCGAAGCGCGCCGCCGGGCCGAAACCCAGGAGCGCTGGCACGCCTATTTGTGCGAGGAGCTGTACCCCGAACTGCAAAAGCGCTGCCCCGGCCGCCCGGCGCTGGCGCTGGGCTGCGATCTGGGCGCGGCCGCGGCGGTGCTGCTGGCCCTGCGCGCGCCGGAGCGGTTTGCCGGCTGCGCGGCGCTTTCGGGCCGGTACGGCGCGGCCGGCTTTTTTGACGAAAACGCCGGGGACGACCTTGTGTTCCGCAACGACCCCTTGCAGTTTTTGCCCGCCCTGCCCGCCGGGCACCCCAGGCTGCAGGCGCTTGCCGCAAGCAGCATCTGGCTTTGCGCCGGGCAGGCGCCGGATGAGGCCGAGGCCCTTGCCAGCACACAGGCCCTGTGCGAAGCGATGCAAAAGAAGGGGCTGGATCCCCATCTGGACGTGTGGGGCTATGACGTGACCCACAGCTGGGCCTGGTGGCACAAGCAGATGCCCTACCTTTTGGAGAAGGCGCTGGATTCTTTGGAGCCTGCCGCCCCCCTTGCATAACCCATAAAGGGATGCGGGGCGCGGCCCCTTGCGAAACGCCCCTTTGCATAACACACAAAAAGCACCCCCGCCGGGAAGGGTTTTCCGGCGGGGGCATTCTTTTTGCACGTCAGTTCCGGCCCACAAACAGCAGGTGGTTGCTCATGCCCAAAAACTCGGGCTTTTCGCAGATATAAAAGTGGTAGCGCAGGTACTGGGCATAGTCCGCGGGCGGCAGGGCGTTGATCTTGTCTTCCAGCAGCTCGCTGGCGCCGTCCGCCGCAACCTCGTGCAGGATGTGCACCCCGGCCCGGCGCAGCATGGCGCGGCAGGCGTCCACCGTGTGGAATACAAAGGGGAAATCCTCCTGGCGGAAGGTCTCTTTGTTGTAGCTGCCGTTTGTAAAATAGTCCGGCCGGCAGGCAAACTCGGTCAGATGCACCATGTCGTTGGAGATAAAAGCAAAGAACAGCCAGCCCCCCGGCCGGCACACCCGCCTTGCCTCGGCAATGCAGGCCTGACGGTCCCGCTCGCGGTGCAGGTGGTAGAGCGGCCCCAGCAGCAGCACCCCGTCAAAGCTGGCGTCCGGCCAGCGGCCAAGGTCCACCGCGTTGCCCTGTACCAGTTCGATTGGGTCGGCGGGGGTGAGCTTTTGCCGGAAGGCCCGCAGGTTTGCCTGGGCCAGCTCCAGCGCCGACACCTGATACCCTTTGCGGGCAAAATAGAGGCTGTACTCCCCCGCCCCGGCCCCCACGTCCAGCAGCCGGCTGCCCGGCCCAAGGGCCTGCTCGATATACCGCAGGGTGGTGAGGAACTCGACCCGGGCCGCCTGGCTGCGGCTGAGCCGGGTATTTTCGTTAAAAAGCTCGTAGGTTTTTTGGACCTGCTCGGTTTCGTCCTGGATCCTGTACAGCTCCTCAAAATCCATGCGCCCTCTCCCCCTTTCACATTGCGCGCTTTCTGCCTGCGCGGGCAGTTATTCGCCTATTGTACCACGGCAGGGGGCGCGGCGCGGGTTACAGATAGGTGTCAAAGTTGATGCGGCTGTAAAAGCCCCGCTCGATGGCCGCGTAGTCAAGGCCCGGCTGGCCCATCAGCCACATGATCTTGGCGCAGCAGGCCTCTAAGGTCATGTCCCGCGCCTCCAAAAAGCGGAACTGCTTTTTCAGCTGGCCGCCCACCGCGTACACCCCCACGTTGCTGCCCTCGTAGGGCACCTGGGTGGCCAGCAGGATGATCTTTTCGTGGGCGGCGTACCCCCGCAGCGCCGCCGCCAATTCGCGCGCGAGGAGGTCCGGCATGCCGCCCACCCCAAAGCTTTCGATCACGATGCAGTCGTACAATTCCAGCACCGGGGCCAGGATGGCGGGCGAAAGCCCGGGGGTGAGCTTGAGCAGGAAGAGCTTTTGGTTCAAGGCATTGTAAAACCGCACCGGGCCGGCGGGCGCGGGCGGCTCGATATAGCGCACCAGCCCATCCTCCCGCACATGGGCAAGGCAGGGGAAGTTGATGCTGGTAAAGGCGTCGTAGCTGTAGGTTTTGACCTTTTTGGCCCGGGTGCCGGCGATGACGAGCCCGTCAAACACCACCATCACCCCGCGCGAGGCGGCGTCCAGCGCGCAGAGCACGCTGTCCCGCAGGTTCTTTTTGGCGTCGGTGATCTCCCAGGAGATCGGCTTTTGCGCCCCGGTGAGGATGATGGGCTTGCCGGCGTCCTGGATGAGGTAGGATAGCGCCGCCGCCGTGTGGGCCATGGTGTCGGTGCCGTGGCAGACGATGAACCCATCGTAGGCGTCGTACTCCTGCCGGATGGTGTCGGCCAGGCGCAGCCAGTGGGCCGGGCTCATGTTGGTGCTGTCGATGCTGTAAAGCGCCCGGGTGGCGGGCTGGCAGAGCTCGTCCAGCTCGGGCATCCTTGCCAGCAGCTCCTCGCTGGAAAGGGCCGGGGCCAGCCCCTGCGGGGTTTTGGCCGAGGCGATGGTGCCCCCGGTGGTGATAAAAAGCAGATTCTTTTTCATGCGGTTCTTCGTCCTTTTTTGGGGTGTTGCGCGCTTTCCGCCTTGCTTTGCCGGGTGCGGCGGGCGCTGCTTATAGCTTACCCGTTTGGCGCGGCTTTTGCAAGCTGTGCGGGCGGTATTTTGGGGTTGGGCATTTTTCACAAATTGTTCATTGACTTTTTTACCTTTCGTGCTAATATGTAAATCGGTTAATTATTCTGCGGTTAACGATCGACCCCGCTGCAAAAACCCGCCCGCCGGGCGGCGCTTTTGCGCAGCAGGCGGCCTTTTGCGCGGGAGCCCGGCGGTTTGGGCATCCCCGCCCGCAAAACCTTAGCAAAGGAAGTGACCTGCCATGGCAAGCCCACCCCTGCAAAGCCGCGTTTTTTGGCTGATGCACCGGATCGTGGCGCTGCACAAGCTGCGCTTACAGCGCAAAACCGCCCCTTTGGGCATGTTTGCCGGCCAGATGCCGCTGCTGCTGTATGTGGACCGGCACCCCGGCTGCACCCAGCGGGACATTGCCGAGGCGCTGGGGGTGTCCACCCCATCGGTGGCAACCTCGATCAAGCGGATGCAGAAGGCCGGCATGCTGCAAAAGCTGGCCGACGAGGCCGATATGCGCTGCAACAAGATCTCGCTGACTGCCCGGGCGCAGGAGACGGTAAAAACCGGGCAGCGGCTTTTTAACGAGGCATGCGCCGAGACCTTTGCCGGCATTGCCGCCGGGGAACTGGAGCGGCTGCTGGGGCTTTTGCGCCGGATGGAGGAAAACCTGGGCGGGGACGAATTCAGCGGCATGGACTTTTTTGAGATCATCGGCATGGCGCGGCAGGAGCTTGCGCCCGAGGGGCCGCTGGGCCCGCGCGGCACGGCCGCCGCCGAAAAGGAGGAGATGGAACCTTGATCAAGACCTTATACCCCTATACCAAGCGGTTTCAAAAATACGCCGTCCTGACTCCGATCTGCGTGATCGGCGAGGTGCTTTTGGAGATCACCATCCCGCTTTTGATGAGCCGGATCGTGGACGTGGGCATCCCGGCGCGGGACGTTGGCTATATTGTAAGGCTGGACCTTGGCATGACCCTGCTCGCGGTTTCGGGCATGCTGCTGGGGGCGCTTTCCAGCCGGTTTGCGGCGCTGGCCAGCATGGGCTTTGGCTGCGAAGTGCGCAAAGCGGCCTTCCACAACGTGCAGCGGTTCAGCTTTTCCAACCTGGATAAGTTCAGCACCGCCAGCCTGGTGACCCGGCTTACCACCGACGTGACCAACACCCAGAACGCCTACCAGCTGGTGATCCGCATGCTGGTGCGCGCCCCGGTGATGCTGGTAAGCGCCACCTTGATGGCCTTTTCGATCAACGACAGCCTGGTGAGCGTGTTTTTGGTGGCCATCCCGGTATTGGGCACCGCCATCTTCTGCCTGACCCGCTGGGCCCACCCCAAGTTTATCGCCATGCTGCACCGGTACGACGACCTGAACGCCTCGGTGCAGGAGAACCTGATCGCCATCCGGGTGGTCAAGGCCTTTGTGCGGGCCGACTATGAAAAGGAAAAGTTTAAAAAGTCGAACGACGAATTGATGCAATCCTCGATCGCGGCCGAGCGGATCATCATTACCATGATGCCGATCATGCAGCTGGTGGTGTACAGCTGCATCCTGGCCATTTTGTGGTTTGGCGGCCAGATGATCATCGGCGGGCGGATGCTGAGCGGCGAGCTGATCAGCTTTATCAATTACGTCACCCAAATTTTGATGAGCCTGATGATGATCGGCATGGCCTTTACCCAGCTGGTAATGGCCCGCGCCTCGATGCAGCGGCTGGCCGAGGTGATCGAGGAACAGCCCGAGATCGCCGGCGCGCCGGCCGGCAGCGGCCCCGAACTCGAGGACGGCTCGGTGGAATTTAAGCATGTGGACTTTAAGTACAACCGCCAGAGCGATGCCGAGACCTTAAAGGACATCTGCCTTTCGATCCGGTCAGGCGAGACGGTGGGCATTCTGGGCGGCACCGGCAGCGCCAAGAGCAGCCTGGTGCAGCTGATCCCGCGGCTTTACGACATCTGCGGCGGCGAGCTGCTGGTGGGCGGCCACCCGGTGCAGGAGTACGAGCTGGAGGTGCTGCGCCGCGGGGTGGCGATGGTGCTGCAAAAGAACGTGCTGTTTTCGGGCAGCATCCGGGACAACCTGCGCTGGGGCAACAACAGCGCCACCGACGAGGAGATCATTGCCGCCTGCAGGGCGGCCAGCGCGCATGACTTTATCACCTCCTTCCCGGATGGGTACGACACCGACCTTGGCCAGGGCGGGGTGAACGTATCGGGCGGGCAGAAGCAGCGGCTGTGCATTGCCCGGGCCCTGCTGGCCAAGCCGAAGATTTTGATTTTGGACGACTCGACCAGCGCGGTGGACACCGCCACCGACGCCGCCATCCGCGCGGCGCTGAAAACGAGCCTTGCGGGGGCCACCAAGATCATCATTGCCCAGCGGGCGGCCAGCGTCTGCGAGGCCGACAAGATCGTTGTGATGGAGGACGGCCAGATCCACGCGGTGGGCACCCACGACGAGCTGATGAAGAGCTGCGAAATCTACCGGCAGGTATACCAGTCGCAGCAAAAGGGGGTGGCGTAAGATGCCCAGACCGCGCACGAATTTTCAAAAGCCCAAAAACGCACGGGCGACCTTTGGCCGGGTGATGGGCTATATGCTGCGCCAGAAATGGCTGATGGCCTTAGTGGTTTTGATGGTGGCGGTGAGCTCGCTGGCCGGGGTGGCCGGCACCTACCTGCTGCGGCCGATCATCAACGAGGGCATCCTGCCCATGGTGGGCCAGCCCATTACCGCCCAGGCTCTGGCCCCGCTGGCGGCCATGCTGCTGGGGCTGGGCATCGTATACCTGGCCGGCGCGGTGTGTACCTACGCGCTGCAGCTGATGATGACCATGATCTCGAACCGGGCGCTGAACCGGATGCGGGCCGACCTGTTCAATAAGCTTGAGGACCTGCCCATCCGCTATTTTGACAGCCGCACCCACGGCGAGATCATGAGCCGGTTTACCAACGATGTGGACGCGGTGCGCCAGGCCATGAGCCAGGGCATCATCCAGCTGCTGACCAGTGTGATCACGGTGGTGAGCACCTTTATCATGATGCTGGTGCTGAGCCCGCTGCTGACCGGGCTGATCGTGCTGATGCTGGTGGTGATGATCCAGATCATCAAGGTGATCACCTCCCGCAGCGCCGCCGGGTTCAAGGCGCAGCAGGCCGCCATCGGCGCGGCAAACGGGTATCTGGAGGAGATGATCGAGGGGCAGAAGGTGGTCAAGGTGTTCTGCCGCGAGGGCGAGGTGGGCGACGAGTTCGACGCCCTCAACGAGCGGCTGCGCGAGGCCTCGGTGCAGGCCAACACCTACGCCAACGTCATCATGCCCATCATGGGCAACCTCTCCTATGTCAACTACGCCTTTACCGCCGCCATCGGCGCGTTTTTGGTCATCCGGGGCAGCATGGACATTGGCGCCATTGCCAGCTTTTTGCAGTACACCCGCTCCTTCAGCCAGCCCATCACCCAGATCAGCATGCTGTTCAACTCGATTTTGGCGGCGCTGGCCGGCGCGGAGCGCATCTTTGCGGTGATCGACGAGACCCCCGAGACGGACGAGGGCTATGTGACCCTGGTAAACGCCCTGCGCACCCCGGACGGCGGCCTGGCCGAGTGCGCCGCCCGCACCGGCCTGTGGGCCTGGAAGCATCCCCATCACGACGGCACCACCACCTATACCGAGCTGAAGGGCGATATGCAGCTGGAGGACGTGACCTTTGGGTATGTGCCCCAAAAAACCGTGCTCAAAAACCTTTCGCTCTACGCAAAGCCAGGCCAGAAGATCGCCTTTGTGGGCAGCACCGGCGCGGGCAAAACCACCATTACCAACCTGCTGAACCGCTTTTACGAGGTGCCGGACGGCAAGATCCGGTACGACGGCATCAACATCACCAAGATCCGCAAGGAGGACCTGCGCCGCAGCCTTGGCATGGTTTTGCAGGACACCCACCTGTTTACCGGCACGGTGCGGGAGAACATCCGCTACGGCCGGCTGAACGCCACCGACGAGGAGGTGGAGGCCGCCGCCAAGCTGGCCAACGCCGATTTCTTTATCCGGCACCTGCCCGATGGGTACGACACGGTGCTTACCTCGGACGGCGCGAACCTGAGCCAGGGCCAGCGCCAGCTGCTGGCCATTGCCCGGGCGGCAGTGGCCGACCCGCCGGTGCTGGTGCTGGACGAGGCCACCAGCAGCATCGACACCCGCACCGAGAGCCTGATCGAAAAGGGCATGGATAAGCTGATGCATGGGCGCACGGTGTTTGTGATCGCCCACCGGCTTTCGACCGTGCGCAACGCCAACGCCATCATGGTGCTGGAGCAGGGCGAGATCATCGAGCGGGGCGATCACGACGACCTGATCGCCCAAAAGGGCAAGTACTACCAGCTGTACACCGGGCAGTTTGAGCTTTCGTAAGTGTTTGGGCGGCGAACGGCATGGCAGCCCCGCGCCGCGCTGAAGGCCGGGGCCGTGCGGCACGGCTGACCCAAAAGGAGGGGTAAAAATGACCATGAAGGAAGCCATGGCGGCAAGGCACACGGTGCGCAGATACACCGGCCGCCCGCTGGAGGGGGAAACCCTCCGGCTGCTAAAGGAGCGCATTGCGCAGAACAACCAGGCCCACGGGCTGCAGCTGCGGCTGGTGACCGAAAACACCCAGGCGCTGCCGGCGGTGATCCGGCTGACCATGGCCAAAAACGTGCGCAACTACATCGTTTTGGCCGGGCCGCCCTCGGACACACTGGAGGAATCCATAGGCTGGTGCGGCGCCGACCTGATGCTGTACGCCCAGACCCTGGGCCTGAACAGCTGGTGGATCGGCGGCACCTACAGCCGCGGCGCAGCCCAGGCGGCCGCCGGCCTTGAGCCGGGGGTGCGGGTGCTGGGGGTGCTGGCCGTGGGCTACGGGCAGACCCAGGGCACGCCCCACAGATCCAAACGGCCAGAGGAGGTCAGCGCCTACCAGGGCCAGCCGCCCCAGTGGTTTACCGAGGGGGTAAACGCCCTGCTGCTTGCCCCCACGGCGCTGAACAAGCAGGCCTTTGCGGTGCGGGGCGAGGGGAATACCGTTACCCTGCACTGCGACAGCGGCATTTTTTCCGGCGTGGATCTGGGCATTGGCCGGTACCACTTTGAACTTGGCGCGGGCCGCGAAAACTTCTGCTGGGGCTAAAGGCGGTTTGGCAGCCCCTGGCAGCGGCACACGCAGCCGGGCACTGTTTGCCCTTGCGCCGTGCCGTGCAAAGATCTTTGCGCCAGAGCCGCCCGCCGGGGGCAAAAAGCCCGGCGGGCGGTTTTACCCTGCCGGGGCGTGTCCATTTCTGCTAGGGCCGGGGGCGGGGGAGAGTCTCGAAAGGCTTTCGGGGCAGGGGTCCTGTTGCCTTGAGAGACTGCTCCCACGCACCTGGCCGGCGGATATCTCGTCCCAGTTTGGTCACTCTCCCCTGCTGGCAGGCATTGCCCCAAACGGCCCAAAAGGTGTATAATAGGATGGGGTTTTGTGGAACAGGCACCCCGTGGCGGGGCCGCGCCGCGCCATAAACGATCAAAACGCAAAGGATGAGGCATATGCAGTATGGTTTTGTAAAGGCCGCCGCCCTCTCGCCCGAGCTGCGCCTGGCGGACTGCGCCTGGAACGCCGCACGGATCATTGAGGCGCTGGAGGCTGCCAACCGCGAGGGGGTGCAGCTGGCCTGCCTGCCCGAACTGTGCCTGACCGGCTACACCTGCGGCGATCTGTTTTTGCAGGAGAGCCTTTTGCAGGGGGCCGAGGCCGCGCTGAAACAGATCGCAGCGGCCAGCCGCGGCTGGAATCTGATTGCCCTGGTGGGGCTGCCCGCCCGGGTGGACGGCAAGCTGTACAACTGCGCGGCGGCGGTGTGCGGCGGGCGGGTGCTGGGGCTCGTGCCCAAGACCTTTTTGCCCAACTACGCCGAATTTTACGAAAAGCGCTGGTTTGCCCCCGCGCCCGAGGGGGTGCGCGAGGTCGCCTGCCTGGGCGGCAGTGTGCCCTTTGGCGCCCGCCTTTTGTTCCAGTGCCGGCAGCTGCCCGCCTTTTGCCTGGCGGTGGAGATCTGCGAGGACCTGTGGGCCCCGCAGCCGCCCAGCACCGCCCACGCCCTGGCCGGGGCGATGCTGATCGCGAACCTGTCGGCCAGCGACGAAACGGCCGGCAAGGCCGAGTACCGGCAGGAGCTGGTGCGGAGCCAGTCGGCCCGGCTGCTGTGCGGGTACCTGTACGCCGACGCGGGGCAGGGCGAATCCAGCACCGACATGGTGTTTGCCGCCCACAACCTGATGGCCGAAAACGGACAGATATTGGCCGAGAGCGAGCCGTTTGGGGCGGGGCGCTGCGTGACCGAGTTTGACTTAGAGCGGCTGGCCGGCGAGCGGATGCGCAGCACCAGCTTTACCCCCTGCGCCGCGGGGTACACCCTTGTGCCCTTTTCGCTGGCGCCCTGGGATACCCGGCTGACCCGGCCGGTCTCCCCCGCCCCGTTTTTGCCGCCGGAGGGGCCGGCGCGGGCGGCGCGGTGCGAGCGCATTTTGACCATGCAGGCCGCCGGCCTTGCCCGGCGGCTGGCCCACACCGGGGCCAAAAAGGCGGTGGTGGGCATTTCGGGCGGGCTGGACTCCTGCCTGGCGCTGCTGGTGGCGGTGCGGGCGATGGGGCGGCTGGGCCGCCCGGCCGCCGACGTGCTGGCCGTGACCATGCCCTGCTTTGGCACCACCAAGCGCACCCGCTCGAACGCCGAGCTGCTTTGCCGGGAGCTGGGGGTGGAGTTCAGGCAGATCGACATCACCGGCACGGTGCGCAGCCATTTTGCCGACATTGGCCAGCCGGAGGACCAGTTCGACCTGACCTTTGAGAACAGCCAGGCCCGGGTGCGTACCTTAGAGCTGATGGATCTTGCGGGCCGCGAAAACGGCCTTGTGGTGGGCACCGGCGATCTGAGCGAGCTGGCGCTGGGCTGGGCCACCTACAACGGCGACCACATGAGCATGTACGGGGTAAACGCCGGAGTGCCCAAGACCCTGGTGCGCCACATTGTGCAGTACGAGGCCGGCCGGGCCGGCGAGGGGCCGCTGCGGGAGGTGCTGCTGGATATTTTAGACACGCCGGTGAGCCCCGAGCTGCTGCCCACCGCCGAGGACGGCGGCCCCGGCCAGCAGACCGAGCAGCTGGTGGGCCCCTACGAGCTGCACGATTTTTACCTTTACTACGCTTTGCGCTTTGGGTTTGGGCCGGGCAAAATTTTGCGGCTGGCCCAGGCCGCCTTTGCGGGCCGCTACCCGGACGAGGTGCTTTTGCACTGGCTGCAAAACTTTTACCGCCGCTTTTTTGCCCAGCAGTTTAAGCGCAGCTGCCTGCCGGACGGGCCCAAGATCGGCTCGGTGACCCTTTCGCCCCGAGGCGACTGGCGGATGCCCAGCGACGCCTCGGCCGCGCTGTGGCTGGCCGAGGTGGACCAGCTGAAGGAAACGATGCAAAAAAAGGCGCAGATGCAGGCGCAGAAGCCATAAAATCTGACCATTAAAAAAAGGAGGTGCCGGCCTTGGCCGCCATCGAGACCCGGCAGACGCCCGGCACGCCCGCCCCGGCAGGGCCTTGGGAGCGGGCGCTGCGGCGCGCTTTTCCGGTAAAGCGGGCGCTGCGGGGCATGCAGCCCTGCGGCGAGCTGCCCAGCCAGCAATGGCTGCTGGCGCACGCCTTTAAAATCGCCTGGCCCAGCACCCTTGAGAGCTTTTTGGTGGCGCTGGTGTCGGTGGTGGATACGATCATGGTGGGCAGGCTGGGGGCCAGCGCCATTGCGGCCGTGGGGCTTACCAACCAGCCCAAGTTTGTGGGGCTGGCGGTATTTTTGTCCCTCAACGTGGCGGTAAGCGCCATTGTGGCCCGCCGCAGGGGCGAGGGCGACCGGGAGGGCGCCAACCGGGTGCTGGTGCAGGCCATGCTGCTGGTGGCCGGGCTGACCCTTTTGGTCAGCAGCCTGTTTGTGGCCTTTGCCGAGCCCATTTTGCGGCTGGCCGGCTCGAATGAGGACACCCACCTGCTGGCGGCCTCGTATTTCCGCATCATTATGGGCGGCATGTTTTTTAACGTGATGAGCCTGGTGATCAACGCCGCCCAGCGGGGCTGCGGCAACACCCGCATTGCCCTGCGCACCAACGTGACCTCTAACCTGGTAAACATTGTGCTGAACTACCTTTTGATCGAGGGGCATTTTGGCTTCCCCGCGCTGGGGGTGCGGGGCGCGGCCCTGGCCACCGTGTGCGGCACGGTGGTGGCGCTGGTGATGTCGGTGTGTTCGGTTTTGCACCCGGAGGGCTTTTTGTACCTGTTTTTGCCCACAAACCGCCCGCGGTTTGACCGGCGCACCCTTGCCACCATCGGCAATATTGGCAGCGCCACCCTGGCCGAGCAGCTGTTTTTGCGGTTTGGCTTTCTGACCTACGCCATGATGGTTGCAAGGCTGGGCACCAACGCCTTTGCCGCCCACCAGATCGGCATGAACATCATTACCATCTCCTTTTCGTTTGGGGATGGGCTGTCCATCGCGTCGGTGGCGCTGGTGGGCCAGAGCCTTGGCGAAAAGCGGCCGGACCTTGCCCGCATCTACGGCAGCTACTGCCAGCGGATGGGCTTTCTCTGCTCGACCCTGCTGGCGGTGGTCTACCTGTTTTTTGGCCAAACGGTGTTTGGCTTTTTTACCTCCGAGGCCCCGGTGCTGGCCTACGGCGGGATGATCATGCGGCTGACATGTGTGATCGTGTATACCCAGATCGCGCAGGTGATCTTCAGCGGCGGGCTGCGGGGCGCGGGCGACACCCGGTATGTGGCCATGGTGGGGCTGGTGAGCGTGGCGATCATGCGGCCGCTGAGCGGCTGGGTGTTTATCTACGCGCTGGACATGGGCCTTTTGGGGGCCTGGCTGGGCCTGCTGCTGGACCAGAGCATCCGGCTACTTTTGACCTTTGTGCGTTTTCGCAGCGGCCGGTGGATGAAGATCCAGATTTAGGCCGATGCAGAGGCACAGGCTGTGCACCCAATAATTTAAACGATACAGCATTATTTTTAAAAAAGGAGGATGGGAATGGAACCCAAAAAGCTGGGCTTTGGGCTGATGCGCCTGCCCCTTACCGACCCTGAAAACACTGCCAGCATCGACCACGCGGCAGTTTGCCGGATGGCCGACCGGTTTTTGGCCGAGGGCTTTGCCTATTTTGACACCGCCGCGCCCTACCACGGAAAATTTAACAGCGAGCTTGCCTTTGGACAGTGCGTGGCCAGCCGCCACCCGCGCGAAAGCTACCGGCTTACCGACAAGCTGAGCTTTTTTATGGTGCAGCAGGCCGACCAGTTGGAGGGCTTTTTTGCCGGCCAGCTGGAGCGCTGCGGGGTGGACTATTTTGACTGCTACCTGCTGCACGCCATGGACGCCGACCGGCTGGCCCTGGCCGAGCGGATCGGCGCATTCGAGTTTGTGGCCCAAAAAAAGGCCGAGGGCAAGGTGCGGCGGGTCGGGTTTTCCTTCCACGATTCGCCCGAGGTGCTGGAGGAGTTTTTGACCCGCCACCCCGAGATGGAGGTGGTGCAGCTGCAGCTGAACTATCTGGACTGGGAGGACCCCGAGGTGCAGGCCCGGCGCTGTTACGAGGTCTGCCGGCGGCACGGCAAGCCGGTGATCGTGATGGAGCCGGTCAAGGGCGGGCTGCTGGCCAGCCTGCCCCCCAAGGCCGAAGCCTTGCTGAAATCGGCCGCGCCGCAGGCCTCGGCGGCCTCCTGGGCGGTGCGGTTTGCGGCCTCGCTGGAGGGGGTGGAGATGGTGCTGTCCGGTATGAGCAGCGAGGAACAGCTGGCGGATAACCTTGGGTACATGAAGAACCTTGTCCCCCTGACCGCCGCCGAGCGGCAGCTGACCGGGCAGGCCGCCGAAATCATCAAAAACGCCGCCAGCGTACCCTGCACCGCCTGCGGCTACTGTGTGGACGGCTGCCCGCAAAAGATCGCCATCCCGGAAATTTTTAAGCTGGTAAACAAGGTAAGCCGGTTTGGCAAGGGCCAGCTGCCCGCCGCAAAAAACAGCTATGCCCAGCTGGCCCAGGGCCACGGCAGGGCCTCGGACTGCATCCGCTGCGGCCAGTGCGAGGCGGCCTGCCCCCAGCACCTGCCGGTGATAAGGCATTTGGAAGATGCCGCGCGGCTGCTGGAGTGAGGCGGCGGGACGGTAAAACGCAGCGGCCCGGCGGTTGGACAACAACAGGCGGAGGCCTCCCCTTCTGAGTGGGGAGGCCTCCGCCTTGGTGTTGGTAAAAAGCATGGACCGCGCGGGGTTTGCCGCCGATCAAGGTCTGCGGCGGCGGTCGTGCAGCTTTTTGGGATCAAGATGGGCGGCGATAAAGGCCCAGAGTTCCCCGTCCGGCACACTGGCCTGGCCGGCGGGCAGCAGGCAGGCGGTGTTTTCGGCCGTATAGAGGTAGACCGCCTCCCGGGTGCGCCAGGCCCCATACACCTGCGGCCAGGGGGTGTTTGCCCCGCCCTGTGGGGCCGGGGCCGCGCCGCCGGGGGCCTTGCCGGGGTGGGCGGGGCAGAAGGAGACCTCCGCCTCCCCCAACCGGACGGTATAGACCAATTTGGGCTTATCCAGCCCAAGCTGGGCGCTTTTTGTTTTGACGTCCTTAAAAAAATTGAGCAGGTAGACCGCGGGCAGGACAAGCCCCACCGCCAGCAGCACCCCGCCCAGCAGCGCGCCCTGGTTGGCCGCATTGCCAAAGGCAAAGCAGACGCAGGCCGCGGCCAGCAGCGGCCCGGCAAACAGGGCGATGCGCCGCAGGGTGCCGCGGCGCAAAAAGGTATCAAAGAGCGCGAATTCCTGAAAGGCGGCGGCGTCCAGCCGGACGGGGATCAGGATGCTTTTTTCGGCCATGGGCATCTCCCCTCTTTGTATTTGCCATGCCTCTTAAAAAGGCTTTACTCGTGCCGGATGGCCTCCAAAGCGCTGATGCGGGTGGCGCGGCGGGCCGGCAGGATGCCGGAGAGCAGCCCCACCAGGGTGGAAAAGCACAGGCCCAGCAGGATGAGCCAGAACGGGATGACCGAGATGGCGTTGGACGCGCCGTCGCCGTAATAGCCCATACCGCCCAGGCTGCCCATCAGGCTGCCGATGTCCACCCCGCCCTCGCTGTTAAAGAACATCATAATGGCGGAGAGGTTGTTGAGCACAAAGGATATGAGCAGGCTGAAGATGACCCCGATGATGCCGCCCAAAAGGCCGATGCCGCCGGCCTCCATCAAAAACATGGTGCGGATCTTGCCCAGCTCGCAGCCCAGCACCTTCATCACGCCGATCTCCTTGGTGCGCTCGTAGATGGCCATGGTCATGGTGTTGGCGATGTTGAGGGCCGCCACAAACAGGGACACCGCCGCAAGCCCGCCCAAAATCATCTGGCTTTGGGCCACGCTGGCCTGCATGTCCTCCCGCACCTGGGTCATGGAGTCGGTCTGGTAGCCAAGCTCCTGCAGCCAGGCCTCGACCGGCTCGACGTTGTCTACCTTATCGACCTTGACGTAGACCTCCTGGTAGCCGTTGTCCTGCTCTTTTTGCTGTACGCCGTTTACATACACATAGCTGGTGGATTCCTTGTTGCCGTTAAGCTTTTTGCTGGCCTCCTCCAGCATTTTCAGGTCCGCAAGGCGCATCACGATGCCGCTCTCGGTAAAATAGTGCTTGGAATAATCCGACCTCAGCACCCCTACCACCACCAGCTCGTAGTCGAGGGTTTTGGGGTTTTCCTCGTAGTTGGTCAGCCGCAGGGTCAGCTTCTCCTTTTGCGGGTCAAAAAAGGGCGGGATGGGGTTGCCCTGGCTGTCCACCTGGCCGGACCAGACCTGCCGGCGGCCGCTGTTGTAGCTTTTGCGGGTGTCCTCAAACTCGTAGGCCATGTTCTCGCCGATCAGCACCGGGATGCGCCGGCGGCCGAGGTTGAGGTCGTCGGTAAGCCAGCTGCCGCTTAACAGCTCAAAGCCCATCGCCTCCATGGTGTCGGCATACAGGCCGTAGCAGTTCCAAAGGTACATGCTGTACCGGTCGTTTTTGCCGGCGAACACATTGCCGTTGAGGTTGTTGGACTGGTAGTAGGGGGTAGCCGCTACCACGTTGGGGTAGGCGCGGATGGTCGCCAGCATCTCGTCGTCCAGCTTGGGGGTCTCGCTGCCGGTACTGCTCCAGCTGTAATTGTAGATCTGAATCCGGGTCAGATCGCCCCAGCTGGCCAGCATGGCCTCGTTCTGGATGTTGATGGCGATGCCCAGGCTGATCATAACAATGATGGCGCAGGTGCCCACCACCACCCCGATCACCGTGAGGGCGGTGCGGCCCTTGCGGCGGCGCAGGTTGTCAAAGCTGAGCCGCAAAAGATCAGAGATCTTCATCTTGGTCCTCCAGCTGGGCCAGCGCCTGTTTGGCCTTGCGCTTTTTGAGCACGATCACCGCGGCCGCCGCGCCGCCGCCCACGGCCAGCAGGATCAGCACCCAGCCCCACCAGGGCAGGCCGCCCTTGGGCTCGTCATCCCCCATGGCGGGATCCATCATGCCCGGGTCCATCATGCCGGGGTCATCATACATGGGCATCTCCTCCACCGTGCAGGAGAAGGTTTTTTCCAGGGTTTTTACGTTGCCGGCATCGTCCTCATAGCTTAACACGATGGTGGCGTTGATGGTGCCGGCCTGGCTTGCCATCACGTTAAAATCCACCGAGTTTTCGGTGCCGGCGGCGATGTTGCCCAAAAACTGGCTTTGGCCGGGGTTGGCGAGGTTGTCGCCCCGGATCTCGGCCTGGAGGTTGCTGATGGGGGTTTTGCCCTTGTTGACAAAGGTGAGCGAGACATAGCCCTCTTCGCCCAGCATCATGGTTTCGGGGGCCTCGATGTTGGTGATCTCGAACCGCTCGGGCTGCACTACCGGCACCGAGATGCTGGTGGTGCCGCTGGCCCCCGCGCCGCTGTTCTGGCCCTTGCCGCTCATCTCGATGCCGATGTTGGCCACCCCGTCCACAAAGGTGGCGCTGGGCAGGATCTGATAGGTGACGGTGCGGGTGGCCTCGGGGCCCATCTCACCGATATAGGTGTTGAGGTTGCCGGTGGCCAGCGAGACGTCCTTGGGCAGCGAGAGGGTAACCAGCACATCGCTGAGGTTTTCGGTGCCGGTGGTGGTAAACACGGTAAGGGTGAGGGTGAACTCGGACCCCGCCTGCACCTGCGGCGCGTCGCCAAAGGAGGACTGCTTGATGATGATGCCGGGGGTTTTGTAAGTAGGCTCGGGGGTGGGCTCCGGCGTGGGTTCCGGGGTGGGGTCAGGGGTATCCTCGCACTGGTTGAGAGTGAGGGAGGGCAACGAGTACATTGGCACGCTTCCATCTGAATAGCTGATCTCAACGATCATCTCAGGCGAGCCGCCCTCGTATTCGATTCCATCAATCACAAATGTAAAATTATTGCTATCACTCGTTCCCGTCACAGAGCCATCCCGGCGAACAAAAGCCGGGCAGTTCACTGTTGCCCTGGGATTCGAGCCGTGGTTTGAACGAGTGTCGGAAATTGTGATGGTCAGGGTAAACCGATCACCCTTTTTGATGGAATAATCGTGCATGCCTGTTTCGTTATGCACTTCATAGCTTACAAGGGTCACACCGCCCATATCGGCCGAATTGTCCTTGGGATTCCCCTCTTCCTGCGTCTTAATACCGTTGCTCAGGGGCGGAAGGGCATTTTCCGGCTCCGGGGTAGCTGCTGTTGTGGTGTCTGCCGGCGCCGCGGGGTCCCCCTCGTCCTCGTCCGCCGCCCAGACGGTCATGCCGCCGAACAGGCCGGCGGCCAGGGCCAGAATAAGCAGGACGCTGATCCATTTTGCATGCTTTTTCATGGTATTGCTCCTTGTTCTCTCAATTTTATCCCATATAAAGGGGCTGTATCCGCTGTTTTACCCAGCCTGCGCGCCGGCCTTTTTGGCCTTGGGCAGGTTGGTTTTGGGCTCGGCCACCGTTTCCTCCTGGATGCCCTCAAACAGGGCCGCCTGATTGCGCTGCCGTTCGTCCTCTGGCACCACCACATTGCTCTGCACCTTGCCGTCCCGGATGGTGATCACCCGGTCGGCGCAGCCGGCAAGGTCCTTTTCGTGGGTGACCATCACAAAGGTGATGCCGTTTTCCTTGGCCATGGCCAGCATCCGGTGCAGCACCTGGCGGGTGGTGGTGGTGTCCAGGTTGCCGGTGGGCTCGTCGGCAAAAATCACCTTGGGCCGCGCCACAAAGGCCCGGGCAATGCCCACCCGCTGCTGCTGGCCGCCGCTCATCTCGGTGGGCTTGTGGCCCGCCCGGCTTACAAGGCCCATCCGGCGCAGCTCCTCGGTGGCGAGCTTTAACCGCTTTTTGCGGGGCATGCCCTTAAACATCAGCGGCAGGGCCACGTTTTCGGCCGCCGTAAGGCTGGGCAGCAGGTTGTAGCTTTGAAAGATAAAGCCCAGATGCTCCTGCCGGAACTTGGCAAGCTCGTTTTCGGTCATGGCGCTGATTTCGTGCTTGCCGATCAGCACCCGGCCCTTGGTGGGCTTTTCCAGCCCGGCCAGCTGGTTGAGCAGGGTCGATTTGCCGCTGCCCGAGGGGCCCACGATGCAGCAGACCTCGCCGCGCTCGATGGCAAGGTTGATGTCGTTTAAGGCAATCACCCGCTCGGTGCCCACACGGTAAACCTTGCGCAGATGCTCCACCCGGATGATGGGAGCCATGGCGTCACTTCCTTTTTTGGGCGGCGGTTCTACAAGAAAACAAAGCCGCCCTGTGCGATTCAATTATAACTTTTTTCAAACCAGCGCGCCGGCCCGCCGCGTTACCATCAGCCGGCCAAAAGGCGCATCAGCCGGGAGGATATCGCCAAGCGGTAAGCAAACCCACCAGCCGGTGCATAAAGCCGCTGCGGCTGGATTTAAACACCCAGTAATACAGCACCGCAAACACCTCGCGCAGATAGCAGGTCATAACAGACCCCGCGCTGATGCCGGCCGGGATGGCCGAAACATCCGTAAAGCCCACCAGCCGCGCGTACTGGCCGGCCCGGTAGCAATGGAAGGCGTTGGTGGCGTAGGCGATGGGCTCGTTTTGCCCAATGCCCCGCTCGGCCAAAAGGGCCGCTGCAAAGAGAAAGTTTTCCTCGGTGGAGGTGCTTTTGCCCTCCTCGATGATCAGCTCCTCGGGCACGCCCCGCTGCACAAGATACCGCTTCATGGCAACCGCCTCGGGCACCGTCTCCCCCCTGCCCTGGCCGCCGGTGACCACGATGACGGCCCCGGGGTTTTGCAGGTGGTACTCATAGGCGGCGTCCAGCCGGTAGCGCAGCACCCGGCTGACCCTGTCTCCCCGCAGGCCGGCCCCCAGCACCACCACGGCGCGCTCGCCGCCGTTTGCCCGGTTGGCGTAGCCGCTGAGCGCCACAAAGGCCAAGAGCAGGCAAAAAAACCCCGCCCCGCAAAAAAACAGGATCTTGAGCACCCGGCCGACCCCTACGGTGCAGAAAGCGTCGATCTGCCGGTGAAAAATGGCGTACACCCAGAGCGCCGCCGTGATCATCCAGACCAGCAGCACCCCGAAGTTGAAGTTGGAGCGCAGGGAGCGCAGGACGCTGTCTGCCAAAAAGAAGATGGCGAGCGCCCATAGGATCAAAAGTTTCAAAAAAGCTCCTTTGCTGCCGCCGGGGCGGGCCGCGCTTTGCGCTGCGGGCCCGGCCCTGCCCAGCGCGCGGCGGCCCCCGAAAGGTCTCACTGCCCTTCACCCCCACACGGAAAACGAACAAGACGGCAAAATTATTTCATTTTTTTGCTGGAAAAAGCATCCGCGCCAAAAAAGCGCACCCATGTGTAAATTTTACAGCCTCGCGGCGCAGCCTTTGGGCAATTTGCGCGGGTTTTGGGAGTTCCATTTCATGGAGTTTCAGGATGCTAAGACCGGGCGCGGGGGAGAGTCTCGAAAGGCTTTCGGGGCAGGGGTCCTGTTGCCTTG
>CAJTVI010000047.1 GCA_910579545.1 uncultured Oscillospiraceae bacterium
GCCGCCGGGCTGGAGATGGCCCGGGGCGCGCTGATGGACATTTTGTGCAACTACAAGGGCTTTGCCGGCTGCGAGGTGATTTTGGTGTTTGACGCCTACAAGGTGGCCGGCGGAGTACAGCGGGTGGAGCAGTACCACAACATCCGGGTGGTGTACACCCGCGAGGCCGAGACGGCGGATATGTTTATCGAGCGGGCCACCTACGAGCTGGGCAAAAAGGCCGGCCGGCACGGGCGGGTGCGGGTGGCCACCTCGGACGGGGCCGAGCAGATGATCATTCTGGGCCATGGGGCGCTGCGGGTATCGGCCCGGGCCTTTTATGCCGAGGTGCAGGCCGCGAACGGCCGGATCGACGAGATTTTGCGCCGGCACCAAACTCCCCTGACCCAGACCCTGCCATTGGGCACAGAGTGAGCGGGACGCCCGGGCGGCTTTGTTTTCTTATCGAACCGCCGCTAAAAAGAGCGGGAAAGGAAGCGGAAGGCATGCAGGAAAAAAGGCAAAAGGAATGGCCCGCGGCCCGGCTGGCCCGCAGGGCGGGCGGGTTTTTGGTCTGCCATGGGGGGCTGGCGGCGCTGGGGGCGTACACCCTCGGCTTTGCCCTTTTGATGGGGGCCTTGCTGCTGCCCTTTGCGCAGGAGGGCCGCTTTTTGATCGAGGGGTCGGACGGGTACCAGCAGCATTTTGTGGCCTTCCAATATATGCACAGCTATTACCGGCAGCTGCTGGGCCAGATTTTGCAGGGGGATTTTAACATTCCCTTGTTCGATTTTACCATCGGGCTGGGCGAGGATGTGCTGGCCACCCTGGGCTACTACGGCCTGGGCGACCCGCTGGCCGTGCTGGCGGCCCTGCTGGCCCCGGCCGACAAGCTGCCCCACGCCTTTACCGCCTTGTATGTGCTGCGCACCTTTTTGGCGGGCGCGTTTTTCATCGGCTTTGCCCGGGCCGCCGGGCTGGGGCGCGGCGCCGCGGTGGCGGGGGGCTGGATGTACGCCTTTTCGAGCCTTGTGTATGTGGGCACCTCCCAGACCGTCTGGATGCACGCCCTGCCGCTTTTGCCCCTTCTGCTCTGGGGCGCGGTGCGCTGCATCCAAAAAAAAGGCCCGCTTTTGCTGGCGCTGGCCACCTTTGTGCTGGGGCTGTGCGGGTTTTACTTTTTGGCGCTCAGCTCGTTTGCGCTGGCGGCAACAGTGCTGGCGGCCAGCGCCGCGGCCCAAAGCGCCGGGGGCGGGCGGCTGCGGCTGCGCGGATTTTTGGAGGACATTTTGCGCTGCATCCTGCCCTACCTTGCGGGGCTTTTAATGAGCATGCCGCTGCTGCTGCCCCAGCTGCTTCGCTTTTTGGGCTCCAACCGCAACCAAAAGGCGGTGGGGGCGCTGTGGGGCGGGGCGGACTACCTGGCCGGGCATTTTTACGAGTTTTTGCGCCCCTTTGCATGGCTGGGGCTTGCGCCGCTGGCTTTGCTGGGCGCGGCGGCCCTGCTTTCGGCAAAGGGGCAGCTGCCCCGCCGGCTGGCCGTGGCCAGCGCCCTGCTGCCGGCGGCAAGCCCCTTTGTGGCCAGCGCGATGGTGGGCTTTACCCGCTACCAGTCCGAAAACTGGTGGTACCTGATCGGCTTTGCCATGGCCTTTGGCGCGGCCGCGGCCCTGCCCATGCTGGGGCGGCTGGGCCGGGCCCAAAAGGCCGCCTGCTGCCTTGCGGCCGGGCTGTACCTGGCGGTGGCCTGGCAGCGGAGCGGCCTGCAGCAGCCCATCATGCGCTGGGTGGCGGGCTGCCTGCTGGCAAGCCTTGGCGTACTGCTGGCCTTTGGGCAAAGCCGCCGGGCGGCGGCGCTGCGCAGCGAAAGGCTGTGTGCCGGGCTGCTCTGCGCCCTGTTTTTGGCCGGGCACGCGGGCAGCCTCTGGCTTTGGGGGATGGACTTCCGGGCGGATTACCGCGGCGAGAGCACCGCGGCCCTGCAGGCCCCGGTCACCGCCGGCCAGCTTGTGGAGCCGCAGATGTACCGGGTGGATACCACCGATGTGGAACTGGGCCGCTGGTGGGCCGGCTCCAACGCGCCGCTGCGCGGCGGGTACAATGGGCTTTCGGCCTATTTCAGCCTGCAAAACCCAAACACCCTGCGCGCGCTGGACGAGTGGGGCATGGCCCCGGCGCGCCGGCGTTCCTTTTACTACCAGGGGTTTGATTTCAGCGCCGGGCTGAACACCCTTGCCAGCGTAAAATACCTCTTTATCCGCCCGGGCGAGGAGGGCTACCTGCCCTACGGCTACAACCTGGTGGGCGAAACGCCCCAGAGCCCCCAGTTTACCGTTACCCCCGAGGGCGGGCCGGTGCTGCACAGGTATGAAAACCTTTATGCCCTGCCGCTGGGATACGCCTACGACAGCTGGCTGCCGCAGGAGGAATACCTTGCGCTGGACGGCTTTGAAAAACAGGCCGCCCTGCTGCACAGCATCGTGCTGGAGGAGGACCCCGGCCCCGGCGTCCGCCGGGCCGGGACGGACGAGGTGCTGGGCGGCATGCGGCGGCTGGAGTGCGAAGCGGCGGCCCTGATCAACTGCGAGCAGGTTTCGCCCGGCAGCTATGCCTATGCGCCCGGCGATGGGGGCGGCGAGGCTCTGCCCGGAATGCCCGCATGCCCCGAGGGCCGGGGCCTTGTGGTGCTGCGCTTGCAGGCGCCCGCAAACAGCGAGGTGCACCTGTGCCTGCCCGGGCTCGCGCAGGCAAACGGCGGCTTTGGCTGGAGCGGCCTTATACTGCCCGGGCGGGACAAGGATTTCTGGGTAACCGACCCCGCGGCCATTGAGGGCGGGGATATGAGCCGGGAGGCCTGGGTGAACCTGGGCTATTTTGAACAGGCGCAGGAACTGCTGGTGGGCCTTGTCTGCCCGCCGGGCGCTCCGATCTGCTTCGGCGAGGCCTATGCCCGCGCCTGGGACATGGCCGACTATGCGGCCGCTGCCGCGGCGCGCGGGGAAATGGCGCTGCAAAACATTGCGGTGGGCAAAAACAGCCTGTCCGGCCTTTTGCAGGCACAGCAGGATACCGTGCTGTGCATGGCGATCCCCTATTCGGAGGGCTGGCATGCCACCATTGATGGGGCAAGGGCCGAACCGCAGCGGGCGGGCAGTATGTATATGGCCCTCGAGGTGCCGGCAGGGGAGCATACGGTCGAGTTTTATTATATTGCCCCGGGCCTCAAGGCGGGCATCCTGCTCTGCGGGCTGGGGCTTTTGGGGCTGGCGGCGCTGCTGGCCTGGCATTACTGTTATGAAGGCCGGGGCACAGGGGTCAAGGCGCTTGAAACACTGGCCGGGCGCGTAAAATGCGCTCTGCGGGCCCGGCGGGGGCCTTTGCTGGCCCTGGCCGCCTATAGCCTGGGCTTTGCGGCCGTGGCACTGGCCCACGCGGGGCCATATATCCGGCAGGGGAAATATTTTATTTATGGGGCGGACGCCTACACCCAGCATTTCCCCGCCTTTTGCTATGCGCTGGATTACTGGAAGGAGGCCCTGTCCGGCCTGCTGCATGGGCAGCTGATGCCAAGGCTGTATGATTTCAGCTTTGGCCTTGGCGGGGATGTGCTGGGCACCCTGCATTACTATGGCCTGGCAAACCCCTTTTATCTGCTGGCGCTGGGCGTTAAAACCGAACAGCTGCCCCTTGCCTTCAGCCTGATCACGGTGCTGCAGCTGTATCTGGGCGGGCTTGGCTTTTACGCCTTCTGCCGCAAGCTGGATACTCCTGCCTCCCACGGCCGCCCCGGCGCGGTGGTGGGGGCCTGGCTCTATGTATTCGCCGGCTTTTACCCGCTGGCGGTGGAGCACCCCATCATGGCCCACGCGGTGTTCTACCTGCCGCTGCTTTTGCTGGGGTGCGAAAAGCTGCTGCGGCGCGAAAGCCCGCTCCTGCTGGCCCTGGCCGTTTTTGGCATGGCGCTTACCGGGTTTTATTTCCTCTTTATCTGCTCGGTGGCGCTGGCCTTTTACCTGCTTTTGCGGGTCTGGGCCATGGGGCAGAAGCCCTGGTGGAAGGCGGCGCTGCAAAACGCCGTGCGTACGCTGGCGGCCTACCTTGCGGGGCTGTGCATGGCCTGCCCGGTGTTTTTGCCGGGGGTGCTGGCCTATCTTTCCAGCGCGCGCTCCGGCGGCGGGGCGGCGTTTGGGCCGGGCATGCTGTTCGCCGGCTTTGGGGCGCTGCTCGATTGGCTGGCCGGCCTGGCCGACACGGCCGAGTTTTGGTATATCGGCGGGCTGGGGGTGCTGGCCGTGGCCTTCAGCCTTGCCGCGCCAAAGGCCCGGCGGCGCGGGCCGCTGCTGGCCGGCTTTGGCATTGCGGCGGTGTTTGTGGCCTCGCCCCTGGCGCAAAAGGCCCTGGTGGGCTTTGGCGAAACGGACTACACCCGCTTTTGGTTTGTTTTGCAGTTTTTGGCGGCCTTTGCCGCGGCCCGGCTGTGGCCGCAGCTGTTTGCCTTGAGCGGCCGCCAGCTGGCGGCCGGGGCCGGGGCGGCGGCGCTGCTGGCCCTTGCCCTTGCGCGGGGCGGCATGCAGCCGCAGGAATGGGCCTGGCTGGGCTTTTTGGCCGGGCTGCTGGTGCTGCTGGCGGCCTGCCGGCGGCAGGGCTGGAAGCTGCGCGGCCGGCGGTTTGCGGCCGGGCGGGGGCTGCAAAGGCTGGGCGGGGTCCTGCTGGCGGCGCTGGTGCTGGCCCAGCCGGCCCTGGCCCTCTCGGCGGACGCCGAACGCCGCAGCCCCAACTACCGGAACGAGGTGTTTGCCTGGCAGATGCCCCCGGTCTCCGCCAAAACCCTGTTTAAGGGCGAGTACCGGGTGGACGCCTCGGACGTGGGGCTGCACCGCTGGTGGGCCTCGGGCAACGCGCCGCTGGTGGGCGGGTACAAGGGGCTTTCGGAGTATTTTAGTATCCTGAGCCGCCACTACGCAAACGCCATGCTGCACGACTGGGCGCTGGCCCCGGCCCAGCAGGGGGCCTTCTCCTTCCAGGGGCTGGACGGCTGCATGGCCCTGAATACCCTGGCGGCGGTCAAGTATACCTTTGTGCGGCCGGGGGAGGAGGGGTACCTGCCCTATGGATACAACTATGTGGGCGATACCCCCCAAGCCTTTGGCTTTACCTTTTCGCCCGAAAACGGGCCGATTTTGCATCGGTACGAAAATCTCTGCGCCCTGCCGCTGGGCTATGCCTATACCGAGGCGGTGAGCGCCGAACAGTACGCGGCCCTCAACGGCCTGCAAAAGCAGGCGGCCATGATGCGCGCCCTGGCCCTGGCCGACGGCGGGGTGCCCGCAGGCGTTGCGGCCGAGCCCCAGGTACAGGGGGTAAGCCAGGTGCAGTGCAGCCTTGCGGCAGACGGCCTTGTTTGGCAGGAGGGGGCGCTGCAGCTTTTGAAAGGGCGGCAGGGCGGGGCGCTGGAACTGACGTTTGCGCTGGAGGAGCCGGCCGAGGTGCACCTGCGGCTGGCCGGCCTTGTGATGCAGCAGAGCGGCCAGGAGCTTGCCTTTGCGCTGGACGGCGGGCTGCAAAGGAAGGTTTACCCCATGGCGCTGGACAGCGGCGAGTGCTGGGTAAACCTTGGCCCGGCCGGGGCCGGGGCCCATACCGCCCGGCTGCTGCTGGAGGGCGGCGGGCCGCTTTTGCTGACCGGGCTGGAGGTGTGGCAGTACGATACGGCGGACTACGAACAGGCCGCCGCGGCGCTGGGCGGGACCGTGCTGCAGGAGGTCAATGTGACGGCGAACAACGTATCCGGGCTGTTAAGCGCGCCCCAGGATGTACTGCTGGCCCTGGCGATCCCCTATTCGGAGGGCTGGCGCGCCACCATCGATGGGGCAAAGGCCGGGCTGCGGCGGGCCAACAGCATGTTTATGGCCCTGGAGGTGCCGGCGGGCGAGCATATCATCGGGCTTTACTACATTACCCCGGGCCTCAAGGCGGGCATCCTGCTCTGCGGGCTGGGGCTCTTGGGGCTGGCGGCGCAGCTGCTGTTTTACCATCGGCGGCGCAAAAAAGAGCGCGGGCGGCAGGGCTTGGCAGAATGACGGCGGCCGCGCGGCGGCAGTTGTGAATTCTGCCAAAAAAGCGGGCAAAAACACCGGGCCTTAGTGGTTTTGGCTGAAAATGCGCCGGCAGGGGGCTTTATGGCTTGCGCTTTGCGCGGGAAAATTTTATACTTAAAGCGGTATCTGCCGCGGCGCAAACGGGCTTTTTTGGCGGGGGCCAAGGGGCCTTTTGGGCCGGGGCAAAGGGAAAAATCGACGGGGCGGCCGGCTTGCCGCCAGGGGGCCTGCGGGGCCGACAGGAACGGAGGGCTTTGCTGTGAACCATTGCCAGTGCGCCGTGCCCGGCTGCGGCAAAACCGGGCCCATGCTGCCCGCCGGCCGCCTGCAGCCGCGGTTTACCCTGCCCTTTTGGCATACCCTGAACTGAAAAGAAGACGGCCGTGGTGCATCTGAACCGGATGCGCCACGCCTTTTCTTTTGCCGGCCCGGGGCCAAAAGCCGGGCGGCGCGGCGCAGGCTGCGCCGGCCCCCGCTTTGAGCCGGAGCCGCAAAAAAAGCCGGTACAACGCAGCAAAAAAGGAGACAAAGCATGAGCGAAGCAAAAAAAGTGGCCGTGCTGCTGGGCAGCGACAGCGACTGGCCGGTGGTAAAGGCCGCCTGCGCCCAGTTAAAGGCGTTTGGCATCCCCTTTGAGGCGCGGATCCTCAGCGCCCACCGCACCCCCGCCCCGGCGGCCGAATTTGCCAAAACCGCCCGGCAGAACGGGTTTGGGGTGGTTTTGTGCGCCGCCGGCATGGCCGCCCACCTGGCCGGAGCCATCGCCGCCAACACCACCCTGCCGGTGATCGGCATCCCGATGAAGGGCGGCGCGCTGGACGGGCTGGACGCCCTGTTGGCCACCGTGCAGATGCCCAGCGGCATCCCGGTGGCCACCGTGGCCCTGAACGGGGCCAAAAACGCCGCCGTGCTGGCGGCCGAGATCCTGGCCGTGGCCGACGAGGCGCTGGCCCAGAAGCTGGCCGACGCCCGGGCAAAGATGCAGGCGGAGATCGAAAGCAAGGACCGGAAACTGCAGGACGAACTCGCGGCCCTGTGAGGGACAGCACAAAAACAACAAAAAGTATACAGAATAATAAATATTACAAAAACGGAGGCGGAACAAGATGGAAAAGCGGGAACAGCTGTACGAGGGCAAGGCAAAAAAGGTATTTGCCACGGATGACGCGGGGTTGGTGATCGTTTCGTACAAGGACGACGCGACCGCGGGCGATGGGGCCAAGAAGGGGACCATCCGGGGCAAAGGGGTGGTGAACAACCGGCTCTCGAACGCGCTGATGCAGAAGCTGGAGGCGCAGGGAGTGCCGACCCATTTTGTGCGGGAACTGAACGACCGGGAGACCCTGGTAAAAAAGGTGGAGATCGTGCCGCTGGAAGTGATCGTGCGCAACGTGGCGGCGGGCAGCTTTTCCAAGCGGCTGGGGGTGGCGGAAGGCACCCCGCTGAACTGCACGACCCTCGAGTTCAGTTACAAGAACGACGATCTGCACGACCCGCTGATCAACCATTATCACGCGCTGGCGATGGGGCTTGCGACCCAGGCCGAGATCGACACGATCGCGGCGTATGCCTTTAAGGTGAACGACCTTTTGCGCGAGGTGATGATGGAGGTGGGCATCCGGCTGATCGATTTTAAGCTGGAATTTGGGCGGCTGCCGGACGGCCAGATCGTGCTGGCCGATGAGATCAGCCCGGACACCTGCCGCTTCTGGGACGCCAAGACCGGCGCGCATCTGGACAAGGACCTCTTCCGCCGGGACCTCGGCGGCGAGGAGGACGCCTACCAGGAGGTCATGCGCCGGCTGCTGGGGTAAAGGCCGCGCGGCAGGCACGGGAAACGTTTTGGGCCGATCTGGGGGCTTGGCCGATCTGGGGGGCGCGCCCCCCAGACCCCCGCTACGCCGCACGAACTATCGTGCGGCGGGAAAATTCAAATGGGCAAGGTGAGCGGGCCGCCGCGGATGGGCGCAGCCAGGTCAAAGCACTATGAGCGGTCAAGGCCGGAGGCGGGGGAGAGCCTCGAAAGGGTATGGGGGTAGCGACGGTGAGATAAGAAAACAAAGACTCCAAATAAAATTTGATCTACCGAAAATTCGCTGGGCGGCCACAGCCGCAAGGAAGGGAAGCGCAGGAATCCTTGGTGGATTCCAAGCTTTCCTGACGCAGCGGATGCGGCTGACCAGTAGAATTTACGGCTTTGTTTTCTTATCGAACCGGAGCCAAGGGCCCCGCGAGCCTTGAGAGGCTGCTCCCCCGCCGACGGCCGGAAACGGGGGAAAGCCTCGGTTTGGATGCTTTCTATGGTTTTGAGGGCAAACAGGAAGGGATAGAGGAGAGACGATGCAGTCTGTTTTGAGCGACAAGCCCCACGAGGAGTGCGGGGTGTTTGGCATCTACCGGCGGGACGAAAGCCAGGACGTGGTGGCGTCCACCTATTATGGGCTGTACGCCTTGCAGCACCGCGGGCAGGAGAGCTGCGGCATGGCGGTGAACGACGACGGCCTGATCACCAAGCGGCGGGATCTGGGGCTGGTAAACGAGGTGTTTACCCGGCAGGTGCTCAGCGGCATGCCCCGGGGCAACATGTGCATCGGGCATGTGCGGTACGCCACCACCGGTACCCCGGTGCGGGCCAACGCCCAGCCCTTTGTGATCCGGCATATCAAGGGCAACATGGCCCTGGCCCACAACGGCAACCTGACCAACTCGGCCGAGCTGCGCCGGGAGTACGAGCTGGCGGGCGGCATCTTCCATTCCACCAGCGATACCGAGGTGATCGCCTACGCCATCACCCGCGAGCGGCTTACCGCCCCCTCGATCGAGGCGGCGGTGGAGCGCGCGATGGACAGGCTCTCGGGCGCTTACAGCCTGGTGGTGATGAGCGCCCAAAAGCTGATCGCGGCCCGGGACCCCCACGGCTTCCACCCCCTGTGCATCGGCAAGCTCGGGGACAGCGACGTGATCGCCAGCGAAAGCTGCGCCATTGCGGCGGCCGGCGGCCGGTTCGTGCGGGACCTCGACCCGGGCGAGGTAGTGGTGTTTGACCACAACGGCTGCCGCAGCCTGCGCAGCCACTGCGGCGTCTGCCCCAGCGGCATGTGCGTGTTTGAGTATGTCTACTTTGCCCGGCCGGACTCGGTGTTGGACGGCGCCTCGGTACACCGGGCCCGGCGCAACGCCGGGGCCCTGCTGGCAAAGGAGCACCCCATCCAGGCGGATGTGGTCATCGGCGTGCCGGATTCCGGGCTGGACGCGGCGCTGGGCTATTCCCAGGCCAGCGGCATCCCCTATGGCATCGGGCTGCTCAAAAACAAGTATATCGGCCGCACTTTTATACAGCCGGACCAGAAGCTGCGGGAGAACACGGTGCGCATCAAGCTCAACCCCATTGCCGACACGGTGGCCGGCAAGCGGGTGGTGCTGGTGGACGATTCCATCGTGCGGGGCACCACCTCCCGCCAGATCGTGCAGCTGCTGCGGGAGGCGGGGGCCAAAGAGGTGCATTTCCTCTCCTCGGCGCCCATGTTCCTCTACCCCTGCTATTTCGGCACCGACATCGACAGCCGCGACAAGCTGATCGCGGCCAACCACACCATCCCCGAGATGGAAAAGATCCTGGGGGTGGAGAGCCTTGGCTTCTTGAGCGTCGAGGGGGTCAAACAGATCGCCGAGGGCTGCCGGCTGAACTTCTGCACCGGCTGCTTCTCGGGCGAGTACCCGGTACCGCCGCCCGCCGAGACCCAGAAGAGCCGGTTTGAGAAAAAGCTCTCGGAGAGCTGAGGGCGGGGGCTCCTGCGCTTGGCCGGAGGACGAACCGGCAGCCGTACCCCCGGCATAAAAATCAAAAACAAGGAGGGCAATGCCGCCATGGAAAAGAGTTTTTCGGCCAGCTACGCCGCCGCCGGTGTGGACATCACCGCCGGCTACCGCGCGGTGGAGCTGATGAAACAGCATGTGGCCCGCACCATCACCCCCGGCGTACTGGGGGGGCTGGGCGGTTTTGGCGGGCTGTTTGAGCTGGACTGCACCGACATGCCCCACCCGGTGCTGGTGTCCGGCACCGACGGGGTGGGCACCAAGCTCAAGATCGCCTTTGCCATGGACAAGCACGACACGGTGGGCATCGACGGCGTGGCCATGTGCGTCAACGACGTGATCTGCGCCGGGGCAAAGCCGCTGATCTTTTTGGATTACATCGCCTGCGGCAAAAACCTGCCGGAGCGGATCGCGGCGCTGGTGGCCGGTGTGGCCGAGGGCTGCGTGCAGGCGGGCTGCGCCCTTGTGGGGGGCGAAACCGCCGAGATGCCCGGCTTTTACCCCGAGGACGAGTACGACCTGGCCGGCTTTACGGTGGGCGCGGTGGACAAGAGCCGCATCCTGGACAATTCCGGCATGGCCCCGGGCGACGCGGTGATCGCCCTGCCCTCGAGCGGGCTGCATTCCAACGGGTTTTCGCTGGTGCGGCGGGCCTTTGGCATCGACGAGCATCCCGAGGTGCTGCGCCGGCAGGAGGCCGAGCTGGGCTGCACCCTGGGCGAGGCGCTGCTGACCCCCACCAAGATTTACGTCAAGCCGGTGCTGGCGGTGCTGAAGGAGATCCCGGTCAAGGGCATCTCGCACATTACCGGCGGCGGGTTTTACGAGAACATCCCCCGCTGCCTTAAGCCGGGCTGCGCGGCGAAGATCGAAAAGGGCGCCCTGCGCACCCCGCCCATCTTCCGGCTCTTGCAGGCGGCGGGCGGCATCCCGGAGCGGGACATGTTCAACACCTACAACATGGGAACCGGCATGGTGCTGGTGACCGCGCCCGAGCATGCCGGCCGGGCGGTGGAAATTTTGCGGGCCTGCGGCGAGGAGGCCTGGATCATGGGCGAGATCGTGCCCGGCGAGGGGGTCATCTTGTGCTGAGAAGCGGACAGGGGTCGGTCAAGACCCAGGCGGGCGAGACCGGGCAGGAGCTGTTGGAGACCGTCCAGAACCGGGCGGCAAACCGGTGCCGTGTGGCGGTGCTGGTATCGGGCGGGGGCACCAACCTGCAGGCGGTGCTGGACGCGGCCCGGGCCGGCGGCATCCCGCACGGCGAGATCGCGCTGGTGGTGTCCAGCCGGCCGGGGGTCAAGGCGCTCGAGCGCGCGGCGGCCTTTGGCGTCGAGGCGGTGGTGCTGGAGCGCAGCAGGTACGAAACGGCCGAAAAGTTCGACGCGGCCCTTTTGCGGCTTTTAAAAAAGCACGGCATCGAACTGGTGGTGCTGGCGGGCTTTTTGTGCATCCTGGGCAAAAAGGTGGTAAAGGCCTATCCCAACCGGATGCTGAACGTGCATCCCAGCCTGATCCCCAGCTTTTGCGGCGAGGGGATGTACGGGCTCAAGGTGCACGAGGCGGCGCTGGCGCGGGGCGTCAAGGTGACCGGGGCCACCGTGCATTATGTAAACGAGGTGTGCGACGGCGGCGAAATTTTGCTGCAAAAGGCGGTGGAGGTGCGCGCCGGCGATACCCCCGAAATGCTCCAGCAGCGCGTGATGGAGCGCGCCGAGTGGCTGCTGCTGCCCCGCGCCGTCGAGATCGTGGCCGCCCGCATCGCCGCCGGGCGGGGGTAAGGTTTTGGGCTGATCTGGGCCGATCTGGGCCGATCTGGGGGATCACATCCCCCAGACCCCCTTTACGCCGCACGAAATTTCGTGCGGCAGGGGAATGAAAATGGGCAAAGCAAATGTGTCGCCGGACGCTGCCGACACAGGGGCGGGGGCGCTGCCGCAAAGCCTGTGCGCCGCCGGACGCTGCCGACACAGGGGACGGTTCTTTAGTCGTTCGCCCTGCTGCCGACGAAAGAACCGTCCCCGTGTCGTCCGCTGCGTACATGAAAGCCACGAGCGGCCGCCGCATTTTCCAAGCCCTGCCGAATACGGCCGTATCCGGCGGTGCCTGTATAGCGAGCGAACAGCGAGCATGAAAATATGAGATTACGGAGTTTCGCCAAAGAGCCCCCGACACCTGCCATCAGCTGAGAAGCGTAAGCATCCCCGTAAAGGGTGCGAACCATGGCGCGAAACGGAGTGACATCGGCTCCGTTTAGGGGGTCCGGGGGGAATCGGAACCCCCCGGCGTTCTTTTGCTACTTTTTCTTGATGCCAAGAAAAGTAGATATAACGTTATTTTTACGCAAAACCTTGCGGCGCGCGGCGGGGTTTGCCGCGATTGAGACAGGCAGGTGCTCCGCCAGCCGTTGCTGAAAAGATAGTGCTTCGCCAATCGCTGCCGACACAGGGGACGGTTCTTTAGTCGTTCGCTTCACTGCCGACGAAAGTGATCTCAAACTGGCCCCGTGTCGTCCGCTGCGCCCATACCATTCGCAGCACACACATCACCAATCACAGGAGGACTACTGCCATGCAGAACGCGGATCTTTACTCCCTGCTCAAAGCAAACCCCTACCCCGGCCGGGGCATCCTGCTGGGCCGCTCGCCGGACGGCGGGCAGGCCGTGATCGCCTATTTCATCATGGGCCGCAGCGAAAACAGCCGCAACCGAGTGTTTGAAAAAACCGCGGACGGCATTTGTACCCGCGCCTTTGATGAATCCAAGCTCACCGACCCCAGCCTGATCATCTACCACCCGGTGCGCACCCTGGACAGCGGGCTTGTGATCGTGACCAACGGCGACCAGACCGATACCATCAAGGAGTACCTCGAGCAGGGCAAATGCTACCGCCACGCCCTGCTCTCCCGCACCTTTGAGCCGGACGCACCGAACTATACCCCCCGCATCTCGGGGGTGGTCAAGCCGGACGGGAGCTATAACCTCTCGATCCTCAAGAGCCTGGACGGCGACCCCGATTGCTGCTGCCGGTATTTTTATGAGTATGACGCGCCCAAGGCCGGGGTGGGGCATCTGATCCACACCTATCAGGGGGATGGCAGCCCCCTGCCCTCCTTTGAGGGGGAGCCGGTGCGGGTGGCGCTGGCCGCGCCGGACCCGGAGACCCTGGCGGCCGCGCTGTGGGAGAGCCTGGATGCGGACAACAAGATCTCGCTGTTCGTGCAGTACCGCGACCTTGCGACCGGGCAGGCCAAAACCGTACTTTGCAACAAGCACAAGGAGGGCTGAAGGATGAAGGAACTGGAACTGAAATACGGCTGCAACCCCAACCAGAAGCCCGCACGGGTGTTTATGGAAGCGGGCGAGCTGCCCATCACGGTGGAGAACGGGCGGCCGGGCTATATCAACCTGCTGGACGCGCTCAACTCCTGGCAGCTGGTGCGGGAGGCAAAGGCGGCGCTGGGCCTGCCGGCGGCGGCCTCCTTTAAGCATGTAAGCCCGGCCGGGGCGGCGCTGGGCCTGCCGCTAAACGACGTGCTGCGGCAGATGTACCACATCCCGGCCGGGATGGAGCTGAGCCCGCTGGCCTGCGCCTATGCCCGGGCGCGGGGGGCGGACCGGATGTCCAGCTTTGGGGACTGGATCGCCCTTTCGGACAAATGCGATGAGGCCACCGCCCGGGTGATCCAGCACGAGGTGTCGGACGGGATCATCGCGCCGGGCTACGAGCCGGCGGCGCTGGAAATTTTAAAGGGCAAAAAGAAGGGCAATTACAACATCGTGTCCATCGACCCGGCCTATGAGCCCGCGCCGGTGGAGCACAAGCAGGTGTTTGGCGTGACCTTTGAGCAGGGACGCAACGACCTTGCCATCACGGCCGACACGATGCTCACGAACCTTGTCACCGACAACAAGGCCCTGACCGAGGCCCAAAAGCGGGACCTGGTTTTGAGCCTGATCACCCTCAAGTACACCCAGAGCAACAGCGTGTGCTATGTGCAGGACGGCCAGACCATCGGGGTGGGGGCCGGCCAGCAGAGCCGCATCCACTGCACCCGCCTGGCGGGGAACAAGGCGGATTTCTGGCAGCTGCGCCATCATCCCAAGGTGCTGGGGCTGCCCTTCCGCCCGGACGCGGCGCGGCCGAACCTGGACAACGCCATCGACGTGTATCTGGGCGAGACGCCTGAGGACGTGATCGGGGATGAGGTGTGGGCCGGGACCTTTACCCGGCAGCCCGAACCGCTCACCGCCGCGGAAAAGCGGGCCTGGCTGGATCAGGTGACCGGGGTGGCCCTGGGCAGCGACGCCTTCTTCCCGTTCGGCGACAACATCGAGCGGGCCCGCCGCTCGGGCGTGACCGCCATCGTGCAGCCGGGCGGCTCGATCCGGGACGCGCAGGTCATCGAGACCTGCAACAGGTACGGCATCGCCATGGCCTTCTGCGGGCTGCGGCTGTTCCATCACTGATAAGGCGGGGAACGTTTGGGCCAATCTGGGGGGCTTGCCCCACCAGCAAATGCCCTGCATTTGCTGGATGCGATGTTTCTGGATTTTTTGCCCTTGGCAAACTGTTTGGCAAAAAATGCGAAACATCGGACCAGACCCCCAATACAGCCGGACAAAAAAATATTTGTCCGGCGAAAAAATGGGATAAAGGGGCAGCGCAAAGCGGGAAAATGGGGAAGCGAAGGGCCTGCAAAACACCGGGAATCCGCTGAACCCGGCATTCCCCGTGCGGCCATTCAGCCTGCGCCATACCCCAAATATGGGCCGGACAAATTGTTTTGTCCGGCGAAATGGGGTCTGGGGCCATTGGCCCCAGATCGGCCTTAAAACGTTCCCCGTACGATGAGCACAAATAAAAAGGAGAAAGCTGCATGAAGATACTGGTCGTGGGCGGCGGCGGGCGGGAGCACGCCATCCTCCGCAAACTCAAAGAAAGCCCGCTGTGCACCGAGCTGTGGGCGGCGCCCGGCAACGCCGGCATCGGGTGCGACGCCACCTGCAAACCGATCGCCGCCACCGACCTTGCCGGCATGGTGGAATTTGCCAAACAGGAGCGGTTCGACTATGTCGTCGTCACCCCGGACGACCCGCTCGCCCTCGGCATGGTGGACGCGCTCGAGGCCGCCGGCATCCCCGCCTTTGGGCCCAACAAGGCCGCCGCCCGCATCGAGTCGTCCAAGGTGTTCAGCAAGAACCTGATGAAAAAATACGGCATCCCCACCGCCCGCTACGAGGTGTTTGAGGACCCCGACCAGGCCATGGCCTACATCCGGCGGCAGGGTCAGTACCCGGTGGTGGTCAAGGCGGACGGCCTTGCGCTGGGCAAGGGCGTGCTGATCTGCGAGGATGAGTCCGCCGCCGAGGCCGCCGTGCGCGGCATGCTGGTGGAGGGAAAATTCGGCGCGTCCGGCCGCCGTGTGGTGGTGGAGGAGTTTTTGACCGGGCCCGAGGTCTCGGTGCTGAGCTTTACCGACGGTCATGTGCTGGTGCCGATGCTCTCCAGCATGGACCATAAGCGCGCGCTGGACGGCGACGCCGGCCTCAACACCGGCGGCATGGGCGTGATCGCGCCAAACCCGTATTACACCGCCGAAATCGCCGCGGCCTGTATGGACGAGATCTTTTTGCCCACCGTGCAGGCCATGCAGGCCGAGGGCTGCCCCTTTAAGGGCTGCCTCTACTTTGGCCTGATGCTCACCCCGAACGGCCCCAAGGTCATCGAGTACAACTGCCGCTTTGGCGACCCCGAGACCCAGGGCGTGCTGCCCCTGCTGGACAGCGATTTGCTGGAGATCATGCTGGCCGTGACCGGGGGCCGGCTGCACGAGGTTCCGGTGAGCTGGAAGCCCGGCGCCGCCGCCTGCGTGGTGCTGGCCTCGGGCGGGTACCCCGAACACTACCAAAAGGGCAAACCCATCGCCGGCCTTGGGCCGGACGGCCAGCTGGCCGGGGCAAAGGACGTGACCGTCTGCCACGCCGGCACCGCCTTGCAAGAGGGCGGCTTTGTGACGAATGGCGGCCGGGTGCTGGGCGTTACAGCCACCGCGCCCAGCCTGCGCGAGGCGCTGGACAGGGCCTACGCCGCGGCCGACGGCATCGCGTTTGAGGGGCTGCACCGCCGCAGCGACATTGGCCAAAGGGCGCTGGCGGCCCTTTGATGCGAAAACAGGGCTGCCGCTTTTGCGGGCCTGCTGTTTTGGCATCCCGCCGCGCCCGGCAGCTTTTTGGGAAGGACGCAAAAGGGGAGGAGACCAGATGAGGCAGAAAAAAACCAGGCTGCGGCGCTGCGCGGCGCTGCTGTGCGCGGTGGGCCTTGCGCTCTGCCTTGCCGGCTGCGGCGGGGCGGCGCAGAGCGCGGCCGCGATGTTTTTGCGCCGGACAGAGGGCACAGTGCGGGTGCTGGACGCCGAGGGCCAGAGCCTTGAACCTGCGCAGGACCTCGGCCTTTACAGCGGGTACGAGCTGGGCACCGAGGCTGAGAGCTACGCCTGGATCGACCTGGACAGGGCAAAGCTGGCAAAGCTGAACGAAAACAGCGAGGCCGCCATTACCAAAGAGGGCAAAAGCCTTACGATCGATATCAAATCCGGCGGCCTGTTTTTTAACGTGACCGAGCCGCTGGCCGAGGACGAGACGATGGAGATCCGCTCCTCCTCGCTGCTGGTCGGCATCCGGGGCACCTGCGGCTGGATGTCCAAAAAGATGATCGGCCTTTTGGAGGGCGCCGTGACCGTCACGGCCGGGGAGCAGAGCGTCGCCATCTCCGCCGGGGAGTACGCCATTTTGAGCGAGGAGGGCGCGCTGGAGGTAAGGGAGCTTACCTATGAGATGATCCCGGCGTATGCGGCGCGGGAAATTTTGGAGGACGAGGCCCTGGAACAGGCCGTCTGGGAGGCCAGCGGCCTGCGCATCCCCACCACCAATGAGGAATTGCTGGAGCAGCTGGAGGACGTCGTGTACTCCGAGCAGATCGACTTTGAGGGCGACGGCAGCCCCGAGCTGCTGGTGATCATGGGCGAGGGGCGCTTCGCCTTCCGGATCTGCCGGGTCGGGCCGCAGGGCGCGGAGTATCTCGTGGGGGGCGTCCCGGTGGCCATTACAAATGTCAGCCGGTATGCCTGCGAGCTGGTGGAACGGGACGGCAGGCAGTTTATACACCTCCAGACCGACGGTTCGGATATGTTCGGCACCGGGGTCTTTATGGATACCTATTTCGGCTCGGTTGCCGCGCAGGACGGCGGCCGCGATGACTGGGGGATGACCGACTATCTCCACCAGCAGGGCGAGGCCCGCGACCTCGGCCTCGGCTGGGGCGCCAAATGGGTCGGCGTCCCCAACGAAAAGGGCTTTGTGGAGGACATGAACAATACGCAGCAGGTCTGGGAAGAATGGGACGAGTACCGGGACAAATACACCCCTGTGCGCACCCTTTACGAGACGGCCGGCGACCTGTGAACAAAAACGCCGCGCTTTGAGGGGGGCCGGGAGTCAGGGCCCCAAAAACAACAGGGAGGCTTTGCATGGTTTACCGCATCTATGTAGAAAAAAAGCCCGGCTTCCGGCAGGAGGCGGCCGCCCTCGCGGCCGAGCTGCGGGAGCTTGTGGGCATTGCCGGGCTAAAAAGCCTGCGCATCCTGAACCGCTACGACCTGGAGGGCATCAGCGAGGAGCTGTTTTTGGCCTGCCGCGGCACCGTGTTCAGCGAGCCGCCGGTGGACGACTGCTACGAGCACTGCCCGGCGGCCGAGCACCTGTTTGCGGTGGAATACCTGCCCGGCCAGTTTGACCAGCGGGCCGAATCCGCCGCCCAGTGCATCCAGCTCATCAGCCAGGGCGAGCGGCCGGCCGTGCGCACCGCCAGGGTCTACCTGCTGGAGGGGGCGCTGGACGAGCCGGCCCTCGCGGCCATCCGGCAGTATGTGGTCAACCCGGTCGAGGCCCGGCTGGCGGAGCTGGAAAAGCCGGAGACCCTTGCCGTCGAGCACCCCGCGCCCGAGCCGGTGGAGCGGCTTTGCGGCTTTAACGCGCTGGACGGCGCGGGCCTGGCCGATTTCCGGCAGCAGAAGGGCCTTGCCATGGACCAGGCCGACATCGCCTTCTGCCAGGCGTATTTCAGGGGCGAGGGCCGGGAGCCGACCCTGGCCGAGATCCGCATGCTGGACACCTACTGGAGCGACCACTGCCGCCACACCACCTTTGGCACCATCCTGGACAAGGTGGAGATCGAGGACCAGCAGGCCGCCCGCTCCTTTGAGCGGTACCTGGGGCTGCGCAAGGCGCTCTATGCCGGGCGGCAGAAGCCCATCTGCCTGATGGACCTTGCCACCATCGGGGCCAGGGCCCTCAAGGCGAGCGGGAAGCTGAAGGACCTGGACGAGTCCGACGAGATCAACGCCTGCACGGTCAAGATCACCTGCGACCTGGACGGCGAGGAGCAGCCCTGGCTCTTTTTGTTCAAAAACGAGACCCACAACCACCCCACCGAGATCGAGCCCTTTGGCGGGGCGGCCACCTGCATCGGCGGGGCCATCCGGGACCCGCTCTCCGGCCGCAGCTACGTCTACCAGGCTATGCGGGTCACCGGCGCGGGCGACCCGCTGGCCCCGGTGAGCAGCACCCTGCCCGGCAAGCTGCCCCAGCGCAAGCTGGTTACCGGGGCGGCGGCCGGCTATTCCAGCTACGGCAACCAGGTGGGGCTTGCCACCGGCCAGGTGGAGGAAATTTATCACCCGGGGTACGTGGCCAAGCGGCTGGAGATCGGCGCGGTGGTGGGCGCGGCCCCGGCCGCCAACGTGCGGCGCGAGACCCCGCTGCCCGGCGACCTTGTGGTGCTGCTGGGCGGGCGCACCGGCCGGGACGGCTGCGGCGGCGCCACCGGGTCCAGCAAGGCGCACGGGCGCGGCAGCCTTGAGAGCTGCGGGGCCGAGGTGCAGAAGGGCAACCCCCCCGAGGAGCGCAAGCTGCAGCGGCTTTTCCGTGACCCGGCGGCCGCCCGGCTGATCAAGCGCTGCAACGATTTTGGGGCCGGCGGGGTCAGCGTGGCCATCGGCGAACTGGCCGATGGGCTCGAGATCGAGCTGGACGCGGTGCCCAAAAAATACGATGGGCTTTCGGGCACCGAACTCGCCATCAGCGAGAGCCAGGAGCGGATGGCGGTGGTGCTTTCGCCCGATGATTTAGACGCCTTTTTAAAGCTGGCGGCCGGCGAAAATCTGGAGGCCACGGTGGTGGCCAAGGTCACCGAGCAGCCGCGGCTGGTGATGCGCTGGAACGGCGAAACGATCGTGGACGTCAGCCGGGCATTTTTGAACTCCAACGGGGCCGAAAAGCACGCCGACGTCAAGGTGGAGGCGGGCGAGGTATTTTTGCCCAGCTGGCCGGGGAAAACCCTGGCCGAAAAGCTCACGGCGCTGGCGGGGGACCTGAACATCTGCTGCCAGAAGGGCCTTGGTGAGCGGTTCGATTCCACCATCGGGGCGGCCAGCGTGCTCATGCCCTTTGGCGGGCGGCGGCAGCTGACCCCGGCGCAGGCGATGGTGGCCAAGCTGCCGGTGGAGGGCGAGACCACCACCTGCAGCGGCATGGCCTGGGGCTTTGAGGTGCACATTGCCGAAAAGAGCCCCTGGCACGGCGGGTACCTGGCGGTGGTGGAGAGCGTTTCCAAGTTAGTGGCCGCCGGGTTTGCGCCGTCCAGCATCCACCTGACCTTCCAGGAATACTTTGAGCGGCTGGGCACCGACCCCGCCCGCTGGGGCAAGCCGATGGCGGCCCTGCTGGGCGCGCTCGAGGCCCAGCTGGGGCTGGGGCTTGCGGCGATCGGCGGCAAGGACAGCATGTCCGGCAGCTTTGAGGACCTGGACGTGCCCCCCACTTTGGTGAGTTTTGCGGCCGGCATCGGCCAGGTAAGCGAGGTGCACAGCCCCGAATTTAAAAAGCCGGGCAGCACGGTGGTGCTGCTGCGGCCCAAGTATGCCGACCCCCTCTGCCCGGACCTTGACAGCCTTTTGGCGGTGTACGCCGAGGTGGGCCGGCTGATGGCCGAGGGCAAGGTGCTGGCGGCGGCCACCCCGGGCTGCGGCGGGGTGCTGGCCTGCCTTTTCAAGATGGGGCTGGGCAACCGGCTGGGCTTTGCGCTGGCCGATGGGGCGGACCCCGACGCCCTTTTAAAGCCCGCCTACGGCAGCTTTGTGCTGGAACTGGCGGACGGCGGCGCGGCGGGCGAGATTTTGGGCCAGACCACCGAGGAATATGTGTTTGCCGCCGGGGAGGAGCGGGCCGAGCTGGACCCGGTCTGCGAGGTATGGCAGGCAAAATTGGAGCCGGTGACCCCCTGGCGCAGCGTGCGGGGCGCGGCCGATTTGGACGGCGCGGACGGCGCGGATGGGGCGCAAAAAGAGCCGCCGGTGCTCACCTGGCAGCAAAAGCGGCCGGGCCGCGGCCCGATGATCGGCACGGCAAAGCCGCGGGTAGTGATCCCGGTCTTCCCGGGGACCAACTGCGAATACGACTCGGCGCGGGCCTTCCGCGCGGCGGGGGCCGAGCCGCAGGTGCTGGTGGTGCAGAACCTCAGCCCGGCGGCGGTGGCCGAGAGCTGCGCGGCGCTGGCAAATGCGATCCGCCAAAGCCAGATCGTGATGCTGCCGGGCGGGTTTTCCGGCGGGGACGAGCCGGACGGCAGCGCCAAGTTCATCACGGCATTTTTCCGCGCGGCGGCGGTGCGGGACGCGGTGGCCGAGCTTTTGCAAAAGCGGGACGGGCTGATGCTGGGCATCTGCAACGGGTTCCAGGCGCTGATCAAGCTGGGGCTGGTGCCGTATGGCGAGATCCGCCCGCTCACGGCCCAAAGCCCTACCCTCACCTACAACACCATCGGCCGGCACCAGAGCATGCTGGTGCGAACCCGTGTGGCCTCCTCGCTCAGCCCCTGGCTGTGCAAATGTGAGCCGGGCGAGGTGTACACGGTGCCGGTGAGCCACGGCGAGGGCCGGTTCGTGGCCGGGACGCAGCTGCTGAAGGAACTGGCCGAAAACGGGCAGGTCGCCACCCAGTATGTGGGCTTGGACGGGGCGCCCGGCATGCAGCTGACCGTGAACCCCAACGGCAGCGCCTGGGCCATCGAGGGCATCACCAGCCCGGACGGCCGGGTGCTTGGCAAGATGGGCCACACCGAGCGCCGCGGCGCGGGGCTCTACAAAAACGTGCCCGGCAACGCCGACATGCCCCTGTTCGAGGGCGGCGTGGCGTATTTTGGGGTGTAAGGCGTAAGAACGGCGACGAACGCCGCACCAAGGCCGATCTGGGGGGCACGCTTTTGGGCCGATCTGGGGGATTGGCCCACCAGCAAATGCCCTGCATTTGCTGGATGCGATGTTTCTGGATTTTTTGCCCTTGGCAAACTGTTTGGCAAAAAATGCGAAACATCGGACCAGACCCCCGTTGCGCCGCACGAACGATCGTGCGGCGGGGGAATGAAAATGGGCAAAGCAGGTGTGCCGCCGGACGCTGGCGACACTGCCGCGCTCTCCCAGCCTTGCCGAACAAGGCCGTTTTCAGCAATGACAGCAACGCGAGCGCAGCGAGCGTAGGAGGCCGTACCCACCCGGCCTTGCCGAATGCGGCCGAATCCGGCGATGCCTGTATAGCGAGCGAACAGCGAGCATGAAAATATGAGATTACGGAGCGGAGCCAAAGAGCCCCCGACAGGTTCCATCAGCTGAGAAACGTAAGCATCCCCGTAAGGGGTGCGAACCATGGCGCTCCGCGCAGTGACTTCGGCTCCGTTTAGGGGGTCCGGGGGGAATCGGAACCCCCCGGCGTTCTTTTGCTACTTTTCTTAATGCGGTGGTTTGTCAAGTGAAGTGCAACACTTCAGCGGGAGTTTTCCAATCGAGGCATTTGCGGGGGCGGTTATTGAGCAGC
>CAJTVI010000048.1 GCA_910579545.1 uncultured Oscillospiraceae bacterium
ACAGGTCTTACTTTCCTTCCCTTTTTTTGTAACACCTCTTTGACAAACCTACATTGGATAAATTTCTATGGCCCAGGCCGCCGCCCCGGGCCGTGCTGGGCGCCAAAACCGCGGAAAACGGCGGGAACAAGCCACAGGGCGAGGGGGCGCGGCCCAGCGCCGCGCCCCCTCGTTTTTGGGTACTGCGTGAGTTGTTCCTGCGGGGAATACAGAGGCAAAATGAATTGGATCGGAGCGGATTTTTCTCGGCTGTGTGTCCCTTTGTCTCAGACAAAAGAACCGTCCCTCTGTCTCTCAAAAGAACCGTCCCTCTGTCTCTCCTCTGTCTCTCTAAAGAACCGTCCCTCTGTCTCTCTCTGTCTCTGTCCCTCTGTCTCTTTCCCTCTGTCTCTCAGCCCTCCCATTACCACTAACATAGTGCCCAAAGGGCCGTTTGTCAAGAGAAATGCATCCCTTTGCATCGAACAAAAGGATCCGCAACAAATATTTATGGGTTATATTGCACACAATATAACTCTTGGGTATAATTAGGGATAGAGAGGTGTTGCCGGATGGCCTATTCTCAGGCACAAAACAAAGCCACGCAGAAATACCACACTGAAAAGCTGGAACAGCTGCGGGTATGGGTGCGTAAAGACGGCCCGCAATGCAAGGCGGCGGTGCAGGCTGCTGCCGCTGCCGCCGGAGAAAGCCTTGCCGCTTATATCACAGGTGCAATTGCCCAGCGGATGCAGCGGGAGGCCGAGGTGACCACAGATGCAAATTAGATATGCAAAAGCGGCTGTCAAAACAATTAACAGCATGGACAGGCCAACAAAACAACGCATCCGAGCAGCCATTGAGAAAATACCCGCCGGGGACATCAAGCCCCTGCAAGGCAGCAGCGGAAGCTACCGGCTGCGTGTGGACGGATGGCGTATCCTTTTCTCATATCCCGCGCAAGATACAATCTTAATTGAAAAAATCGGGCCGCGCGGGGAAATCTACAAGGGGGTGTAAGCAATGTCACCAATTCGGGAACAGCTTGTAAGCGTGATCGACTGTCTGCCGGAAACCGAGCAAACCCTGCTGCTGGAGATCGCCCGGCGGTTCGTACCGGAGGACCAGGCCACGCCGGACGACCTGGCCGCGATCCAGACGGCGCGGGCCGAACATCTGCGCGGTGAAACGATCCCGCACTCCGCCATCAACTGGAACTAAACTCCCGCCGGGCCTTTGCCAAAACAGCGGAGGCCCGGCGGGCTTGTGATACAATGGCCTTGCATCCCTTTGCAACGGCCCCTGCCCTTGCAAGGCGATGCATACCATAAAAATATCCGGGAGGGAACCTTTATGCGGCCGCTGACCATCTTTTATCTGGAAAACTGCCCCTACTGCCGCAATGCCAGGCGGGCCTTACAGGAACTTACCGCCGAGGTGCCGGCCTTTGCCGCGGTCAAGATCGACTGGGTGGAGGAGAGCCGGCAGCCGGCGCTGGCCGAAGAGTACGATTACTACTATGTGCCGTCCGCCTTTTTGGGGCGGGAAAAGCTGTACGAGGCCGTGCCCGGCGAGAGCTACATGGTTTGTAAAACGCGGCTTGCGTTTGTGCTGAGCAAGGCCCTGCCGGAATCGTGAGCCGGCCCGGCCCCGCAAGCTTGCCTTGACGTATTGGACGGATGCCGGGTATAATAGGTTTGTACCAATACCTATAGACCAAAGGGGGCCTTGAGCGATGGAATGGATGATCCTGGCAGATTCTTCCTGCGAGCTGCGCGAGCTGGACGGCTGCGGCGAGGGGGTGGCCTTTGCCACCGTGCCCATGAAGATCCGGGTGGGCGAGCGGGAGTTTGTGGACAACGCCGCGCTGGACGTGCCGCAGATGCTGGAGGCCATGCGCAACTGGAACGGCCCCTCCACCACCGCCTGCCCCAGCCCGGAGGAATGGGCCGAAAAGTTTTTGCAGGCGGATAAATCCATTGCGGTGACCATTTCCAGCAACCTTTCGGGCAGCTACAACAGCGCCATGGCCGCCAAGGAGATGGTGCTGGAAAACCACCCCGAAAAGCAGATCCATGTGGTGGACAGCCTTTCGACCGGGGGCGAGATGGCGCTGATCCTTTGGAAGATACGGGACATGATCGCGGCGGGCGCAAGCTTTGAGGAGGTGCGCGCCGCCGCCGAGAACGAGCCCGAGCGCTTGCAGGTGCTGTTTGGGCTTGCCAGCTTTGACAACCTGGTAAAAAACGGCCGGGTGGGCCGGCTGGTGGGCTTTTTGGCCGGGCGGCTGAACATGCGGGTGGTGGGCGCGGGCAGCGCCCAGGGCACCATTGAGATGCTGCACAAGCCCCGCGGCGAGACGAGGATGCTGGCGCTGATTTTGGAGGAGATGGCCAAGCGCGGCTACACCGGCAAAAGCCCCGCCTTTATCACCCACTGCCAGAACGAAAACGGCGCAAAGCTGCTGCGCAACGGTATCCGGGCCAAGTGGCCCAATGCCGAGGTGGTGATCGCCCCCACCAGCGGCCTTACCAGCTTTTACGCCGAGGAGCAGGGCCTGATCGTGGGCTATTGAGCGCATGGCCCGCACAGCATCCCCCGCTCCCAATAAAAATATTTAGCCCCATGCATCCTTTTGGATGCATGGGGCATTTTTGGGGGTCTGGGGGGCATGCCCCCCAGAATTGCCCATTCCCAGAATCGCCTATTCTTTTGTGTCGCCCTGTTCCGCGCCCTGCCCCTGCGCCGCCGCCTCGGCCTCGGCCCGCTTTTTGAGCCGCTGGAAGTAGAGCCGTTTTTCCTTGGCCCAGCGCTCCAGCTGGGCGTCGGTGGGCTTTTCGTACACGCGGGCCGCCTGCCAGTGCAGGCCGTCCGGCCGGGCCAGCTTAAAGCGGGCAAACCAGGCCCCATGGCGCGGGCAGCGCAGCAGGCTGTAATACCCGTTGCTGCCCCGCTTGAGCCAGAGGTCCTCGGCGTCCGGCTGCAGCGGCGCGCCGCACTGCGGGCAGGCCAGCGCCTGCATGGCAGGGTCGTCCCGCCAGGCCTCCCGCAAAAGGGTGGGGCCAAACACCTCAAAGCCCGCGTATTCGCCCGGCTCGGGGCAGGCCGCCCGGCGCAGCTGTTCGGCCGGGTCCGGGTAGGCCGCGATGCCCGCCGCAAGGTCGATGCAGCGGCAGACCGCGGCGGTGTACACCGCGTCGCTCAAAGCGTCGTGGAAAGCCTCGTCCATCGGCAGGCCCAGCCGGGCCACCACCGATTCGAGGGTCATGCCCTCCCCCTCGCCCCGGGGCCGCTGGGCCAAAAACACCTGCTGTAAATCGTACCACCGATGGGGCCAGGCCTCGTCGTAGCCGTTGAGGTAAAGGTTCTGCTTGAGCACCGGCACATCGTCCAGCCCCCACTCGGCCAGCGCCGCGTCCCGGCCGCACCAGGCCAAAAACCGGCCCAGCCCCTCCCGGATGGGCACCCCCTCGTCCAGCTGGCGCTGGGTCATGCCGGTGACCTTGGCGATGCGGTGCTGCAGCTTGCGGAAGATGCGGGGCCGCATGGTGATGGAAAACCGGTCCAGGACCTGGCCCGCCCCGTCCACCTTGACCGCGCCGATCTGGATGATCTCGCCCCGCAGGGTCTGCTCGGCCCCGTGGTAGTCAAAGGTCTTGGGCTGGTAGCCAATGTTCCATTCCAGGTCAAAAATAATCAGCTGCATCCTTGCCCGCCTCCCCGGCCGGCGCTGCGCCGCGGCGCGCCCGGCCTGCTTTGTTTTTCCTGCCAACAGACCCCATTGTACCCCAAAAGCCCCGGTTTGTAAAAGGCCTTTTGCCCCCTTTTTTGCCAAAAAGCGCCATTTTGCCGGCGCGGGGGTGCGTTTTAGGGTAAAATTTGCTATAATGAGGGTTACATCCCTTAACAAAAGCACACACGCCCTTGTCAAGCGATGTGTAGAATTTTGCAGCGTAAAAGGAGGCGGCGGCAATGGACCAGCGCGAGGAGCTTCGGGCCCAGGCGCGGGCGCTTGTTGCCCGGATGACCTTAGAGGAAAAGGCCGCGCTTTGCAGCGGGCAGAACTTTTGGCACACAAAGCCTCTCGAGCGGCTGGGCCTGCCGGACGCCACCCTGGCCGACGGCCCCCATGGGCTGCGGCTGGAGGCCGGCCGGCACGACCGCCCCGGCCTGCACGACAGCGTGCCCGCCACCTGCTACCCCACCGCCAGCCTGACCGCCTGCAGCTTTGACCCCGCGCTTTTGCGCCGGCTGGGCCGGGCGCTGGCCGAGGAGTGCATCCAGGAGGGGGCGGCCATGCTGCTGGGCCCCGGGGTGAACATCAAGCGCAGCCCGCTGTGCGGGCGGGGGTTTGAGTATTTTTCTGAGGACCCGCTGCTGGCCGGCGAGTGCGCGGCCGGCCTGCTGGAGGGGCTGGAGGCCCTTGGGGTGAGCGGCTGTTTAAAGCATTTTGCCGCCAACAGCCAGGAGGCCTGGCGGCTGGTAAACGACGCGGTGGTGGACGAGCGGGCGTTGCGGGAAATCTACCTGCGGCCCTTTGAGATCGCGGTGCGCAGGGCAAAGCCCGGCGCGGTGATGAGCAGCTACAACCTTGTAAACGGCTGCTATGCCGGCGAGAGCCGCCGCCTGCTGACCCATATTTTACGCAGGGAATGGGGCTTTGAGGGGCTGGTGGTGAGCGACTGGGGCGCGGTGAACCAGCGGGTGAAGGCGCTGGCCGCCGGGATGGATCTGGAGATGCCCGGCCCCGACCCCCACAGCGACGCGGCAATTTTGCGGGCGGTACAGCGGGGCATGCTGGACGAGGAGGCGCTTGATGAGGCCGCCGCCCGGGTGGCCGCCCTTGCGTTGCGGCAAAAGCAGAACCCCCACGAGCCGTACGACGCCCGGGCCCACCACGCGCTGGCGGGCGAGGCGGCGGTGGAAAGCGCGGTGCTTTTGCAGAACGACGGGCTTTTGCCGCTGCAGGAGGGGCAAAAGGTGGCGCTGCTGGGCGGCTTTGCCAAAACGCCCCACTACCAGGGCGGGGGCAGCAGCCAGGTGCACCCCACCTACCTTTCGAGCTTGCTGGGCAGCTTTATCCGCAGCGGGGTGGATTTTACCTATACCGAGGTGTTTGGGCCAAACGAGCTGGCGGTAAAAAAGCACCGGATCGCGGCGGCGCTGGAGAGCGCAAAGGCGGCGGACGCGGTGGTGGCCTGCCTGGGCCTGCCGGACAGCATGGAGAGCGAGGGCTTTGACCGGGCCGACCTGCGCCTGCCCGAAAACCAGCTTGCCCTGATGGAGGCCCTGCGGGGCTGCGGCAAGCCGGTGGCGGTGGTGCTGTACTGCGGCGGGCCGGTGGAGCTGCCCTTTGCCGGGGATGTGAACGCCATTTTGTGGATGGGCCTTGCCGGGCAGAACAGCGGCTCGGCCAGCTGGCACCTTTTGTACGGCCGGCGCAGCCCCAGCGGCAAGCTGGCCGAGACCTGGCCGCTGGCCCTGGCCGACGCCCCCTTTGCCCACGGCGGCAGCACCTACGGCGGGCGGGTAAGCCAGTACCGCGAGAGCCTGTACGTGGGCTACCGCTGGTACGACGCGGCCGGCCTTGCGGTGCGCTACCCCTTTGGACACGGGCTGAGCTATACCGAGTTCCAGTACGCCAGCCTGACCCTTTCCAGCACCCGTTTGCACCCGGGCGAGGAGCTGCTGGTGCGGTTTGTGATCCAGAACAAGGGCGAGCGGGCCGGCAAGGAGGCCGCCCAGGTGTACATCCAGCCGCCCGAGGGCCCGGCCTACCGGCCGGTAAAGCAGCTGGCGGCCTTTGGCAAATACTATGTGCGGGCGGGCCGGGAGGCGCTGGCCCGGCTGAGGGTGGATCCCCGCGCCTTTGCGGTGTACGACCCCGCCGCCGAAGGCTGGCGCACCCCGGGGGGCCGGTACAAGATTTTGGTGGGCAGCTCCAGCCGGGACATCCGGCTGGAGGCGGTGGTGGATATGGCCGAGGGCGAGGTTTTGAGCCGCGGGATGGACAAGCGCGACGCGGCCCCCGGCTACTACGCCGTGACCCCCGGCCAGGACGGCCCCAAGGAGTGGCCCGAGGCCGAATTTGAGGCGCTGCTGGGCCGGGCGGGCGCGGCGGCGGGCACGGCGGAGGCCGGGCCCCAGCCGGCCGCAAAGCCCGGCAGGCCCCCGCGGCCCAAATTTGACCGCAACACCCCGGCGGGGGAGCTGCGCTCGAGCTGGCTGGGCCGGCGGCTGCTGGGCCTTGCGGCGGCGGTGAGCCGCCGCCGGCTGCACACCCCCAGCCCCGAGACCGCCCGCCGGATGCTGGAGGGCAGCCTTTACCAGATGCCGCTGCGCAGCCTTGCGCTGATGAGCGGCGGGCGCTTCAGCCTTACCCGGGTGGACGGGCTGGCCATGCTGCTGAACCGCCAGCGCGGCGGGCTGCGCCAGCTGGTGAGCGGCAGGCCGCAGGCAAAAAAATAGCCGCCGTTTTTTGCGCGGCAGCCGTGCACCCCCTTGGCGGGGCGGGAAACCGCCCCCGCCAAGGGGGTGCTTTTTTGTGCCAAGGGCGCGCCCGGCGCCCTTGTTTTTTGCGGGCTTCCGGTGCGCCGTTACAGTGTTTTGGCAATTTCGATGGCGCAGCAAAGCAGGTTGTAGCGGACGCTTTTTTGCCGGTCCCAGTCCCGGCAGTCCCACACCTCACCGCTCACATCGTCGCCCGCGTACAGCAGCTGGGCAAGCGGGAACCCATAATAGCGGGAGACCGCAAAAAAGGCCGCGGCCTCCATCTCCACCGTCAGGCAGCCCTCGCCCCGCCGCAGCTCGACCAGGTCGGGGGTTTCCCTGTAGATGGCGTCGGTCGTCCAGGTTTTGCCGGTGCAAAAAGGGATCCCCATCTGCCGCAGGCAGGCAAGCACCCTGTCCACCGTCTCTTTGTGGCATTCGATCTCGCGGGAGGGCGCTATATAGTGGTAGGAGGTGCCCTCGTCCCGCAGCGCGCTTACCGGCACGATGATCTCGCCCACCCTGCTGTTTTTTGCCAGCGCGCCCGCGGCCCCGCAGACGATGAATTTTTCGCACCCCATCGCGTGCAGTTCCTCAAGGGTCACCGCCGCGCCCGGCGCGCCGCAAAAGGCCATGGCAATGCAGAGGGTCTGTTCTTCGCAGGCGTACTGGTAAATGGGGATATCGAGCACCTCGGAATGGAGGTGCCCCAGGATGGGAAGGCCCTTTTGCTGCACAAGCTGCTCGAGTTCCTTTTTAAAAAAGGTGATGACGCAGGTTGCGGGAAGGACCTTCTCCAAAAAATTTGCCGGATGGATCACCGGGTCCCTTTTGGGGTCAAATTCGCAGACGGGGTATTGGGCTTTTTCGATCATCCCTTTCCACTCCTTAAAACATGGGAGAAGGGCGGCGGCGCTTTTGCGCCGCCGCTCCTTTTTGATTCCCCTTTTTTATAGCGGCGCTTTAAGCGGCAGTCTCGACCCGCTCGCAGCGCAGCGGCAGCCAGCGGCCGGCAGGGCTGACGCCAAAGGTGTACACAAGGTCGTAAGCCGGCGAAAGGCACTGGGCGTCCCGGTAAAAGCGCAGGGTGGCGGTGATGGCGTCCCCCTCGCGGCGCAGAGCGGCAAACCGGCTCTCCTGTTCGGGGCCGCCGGGGCCGTAGCCGTCCCGCCCGGGCGGGTACCAGCGGCCGTCCTTTTGGGTATAGCCGTCCCCCAGCATCAGTTCGTCGCTGAAGATACCCTCCTCAAGGCCAAGGTCGGCCGCGAGGGCGGCAAGCTGCTCTTGGGTAAAGCCGCCGTTTTCGTCGGTGAGTTCTTCCCAGCGCAGCCGCGCCGCGCAGTAGCTGAGCAGCCGCAGCGGCTCCTCGCCGGCAAGGCCCTCAAAGGCGTCCCGGCCCAAAAACCAGCGCAGCAGGGTCGTTTGGCCGCCCGCCTCGGCCGCAAGGGCCTCGTCCACCGCCAAAACCTCCCCCTCCGGCCGCAGGCTGGCGATGCAGCCCCTGGCAAAGCTGCTGTCGCCCCCGGAGTGAAAGCCCACCAGATACCACTGATCGCCGCCCCGCAGGCCGGTGCTGCCCGGGCTGCCTACCGCAAGGCACAGCCAGATTTTTGGGCCGTTTGCGCCGCCCTGCTCGTATTTTACCTCCCAGCCGCTCACCGCAAGGCCGGCAAGGTCGGCAAAGGCGTAGCCGGCCGCATCGTACAGCGGCGGTTCGCCGCCCCGGTCGATAAAGCAGCGGTTGACCCCGGCCGCGTCCCCCGCCGTGAGCGCCTGGCCCAGCCGGGCGGCCTGCCGCAGCCGGAAGGCGGCGTCCGGGTCATCGGCGTCCAGCTTTTGGGCAAGTGCGGCAAGGCCTTCCGGCAGGGGCACAAAGCGGTTGTCCAGCGGCATATCCCAGAGCGGGCCGGCCAGCACCCAGCGGCCGTTCTGCAGCAGCAGGGTGATGCTCATGCTCTGACCCATGGGCTGGCCGTCCTCAAACACCTGCCCGGCCTCCAGCACCGCCGTGTCGGCCGAGGCCCCCACCAGCCGCAGGGTATCCGGGTCGCAGCGGGTGGCATAGCTGCTGGGGCTGGCCGTGGGGTTGGCGTACAGCCGGCCCTGCCGGGTGCAGAAGGGCGGGCGGCCATATTCGGCCTCGGGGAAGTTTTGCTGAAGCCACTGGCAGCGTTCCTCCTGCCGGCGCAGCCCCTCCTGGCTGAAGATGCTGGCATACACCGCCCGCAGCTGTTCCTCATCCGCAAAATCCAGCAGGGGGTAAAGGGTGCAGGGCTGGCCGCACCACTCCCCGGCCAGCGGCGCGGCGGTGTCCAGTGCCCAGGCCTCCGGCTCCCAAGCCCAGCTGTAAAACGCCCCGGCCCGCAAAAGCAGGTCTTTTGCGGTGTCAATCAAGTCCTGTTCGGTCATCTCATCCCCCGGCCGCGCGGGCGCGGGCGCGCCGTTTTGCTGGCCGGTAAGGTAAGCAAGGTCCAGCCGGCCCCCCTCGGGGCGGGTAAGGCCGATGGCCGAGGCGGGCGGGGGCTGGCTGCCGCCGGGCAAAGACTGGCTGCTGCCGGCCGGGGGCCTTTGCGTTTTGCCGCAGCCGGCCAGCAACAGCGCCGCCAGCAGGCAAAGGCGGCAGGCAAGGGCCAGCGGCCGTTTTTTGCGGTTTTGGGGCATGGCGCTCCCCTTCTTTCTGCGTGTTTTTGGCGGTGCGTTTTTGGCTTTCAAGCGCGCCGGGTCAGCAGAACTTGTCCAGCTCAGCCTCCACCTGGGGCATCTTTTTGACCCTGGGGTTTTGGATCGCCCGGCCCCGCGATACCACCAGGCTCAGCTGCCGCAGGGCGCTCAGATCCTTTAGCGGGTTTTGGGCGCAGGCGATCAGGTCGGCCGACCTGCCCGGCTGGATACTGCCGGTCACATCGCCAAGGCCCAAAATTTCGGCGTTGCGGCGGGTGGCGGTGTAAAGGGCAAAGGCGTTGGAGACGCCGCAGAACTTGTGGAACCAGGCAAGTTCCCGCCACATGTTGTAGTGGGTCACAAAGGGGCAGCCGGTGTCGGTGCCAAGGCCCACCGGCACGCCGGCGGCCAGGCAGGCCCTGGCGCACTCGACGATCCCCTCAAAGACGATCTTGCCGTTGTAGCGGCCCAGTTCGTCCGTATGGCTCACCGCGGGGTCAAACAGGGCGTAGGGCAGGGCGGGCGACAGGGTGGCCACCAGCACGGCCCCGCGCGCTTTAAACAGCTTTAAAATCTCCTCGTCCGGCTTTGCGCCGTGCTCGATGGTGTCCACCCCGTTTTGCAAAGCCACCCGCACCCCCTCGGGGCTTTCCACATGGGCGGCCACCGGCAGGCCCAGGCGGTGGGCCTCGCCGCAGGCGGCCTTTACCAGTTCGGGGGCCATCTTGAGTGCGCCCGGCTCCCCTTTTACGGTGGCGTCCAGCACGCCGCCGGTGATCATAAGCTTGATGAGGTCGGGCTTGGTGGCGGCGATCTGCCGCACATACCCGGCGGCCTCTTCGGGGGTGGTGGCCTCGTAGGCCAGCGAGCCGGCCATGTGCCCGCCCGGCACCGAGACCGCCATGTTGCCGGCCAGGATGCGGGGCCCCTCGGCCCGGCCGGCCTCGATCTCGTCCCGCATCCAGGCGTCGTAGCCCTCCACCCCGCCCACCGAGCGCAGGGTGGTAACGCCGCTGTACAGCTCGGTGCGGGCGAGGGTGCGGTACATGTGCTCGAGGTACCTGCGGGTGAGGGCGTTGGAGGTGGCAAATTTGACCACCTTTTTGGTGTCCATCGGCTTTTTGGCGGGCTTGCCGCTGCCCGGGATGTGCACATGCAGGTTGATCAGCCCCGGCATCAGGTAATGGCCCGCAAGGTCGATGACCTCGCAGCCCTCGGTGTCCAGCTGCTGCTGCGGCAGCACCGCCGCGATCTTATCCCCCTCCAGCACCACCGCCTGACCGGCCAGAGGCTCCATGGCCTCGCTGCCGTCCAGCAGGATCCCGTTGATCAAAGCCTTTTTCATACCGCAAACGCCCCTTTCTTTTTTTGATTATAACAAAAAGGCGCTGCAAAAAACAGCGCCCTTTCCATTTTGTATCTGATTTGAAAACGCCGCACACATTGTTGTGTGCGGCCAATAATGGGGGTCTTGGGGGGCACGCCCCCCAAGATCGGCCCAGGACCGGCCCCAGATCGGCCCATTTTTACGCCGGAGCCTTTTACCCCCGCGCCGGCACCGCGGTGCGGCCGCCGGTGTGGCGCAGGCGGGGCAGTTCGCCGTAAAAGGGGTTTTCGCCCTCGCTTTTGGCCTGGCCGGCCGCGCCCGGGCCGGGCTTTTCGCCGCTTTCCAGCCGTTCCCGGGCCACCGCCAGCATCAGCTTGATGCGGTTTTCCTGGTTGACCGGGGTGGCGCTGGGATCGTAATCGATCGGAGTGATGTTGGCCGCCGGGTAGAGCGCCCGGATACGGCCGATCATGCCCTTGCCGCAGATGTGGTTGGGCAGGCAGCCAAAGGGCTGGGCGCAGACGATGTTCTCGTACCCGGCCTGCACCAGCTCGATCATCTCGGCGGTGAGCAGCCAGCCCTCCCCCATCTTGTTGCCCATGCCAATGATGCCCTCGGGCAGCTTAGTGAGGGTCTTAAACGCCGCCGGCGCGTGGTACCCGTACTGGGTAAGCGCCCGGCGCATGGCCTGCTCGCCGCCGTCCAGCCAGGCCAAAAGCGCATCGGGGCCCAGTACCGACGCCGCGCTGCCGCCGTACAGGCGGGTGGTCTCGGCCATGTTGTAGATGCAGTACTCCACAAAGCCCAACAGGCCCGGCAGGTTTACCTCGCAGCCCTCGTTGGCCAAGAACCGCTCGAGGCCGTTGTTGCCCAAGGGCGAATACTTGACGTAAATTTCGCCCACGACCCCCACCTTGACCTTGGGCACCACCTTTTTGGGGATGGCCGCAAAGTCCGACGCGATGAGCGGCATGGTGCGCTTGATGGCCCGCATGGATACCCCCTGCCCGCGGCCCACCCAGCCGCAGAGGGTGTCCAGCCACTGGCGGGTCTTGGCCTCGGCGTCCCCCTTGTGCAGCTCGTAGGGCTGGGTCTGGCTGCGCAGCGCGCAGAGCAGGTCGCCGTAAAAGATACCGGCCAGCAACCCCCGCAAAAGGGGCAGGGTAAGGGCAAAGCCGCTGTCCTTTTCCAGGCCGGAAAAGTTCAGGCTCGCCACCGGCACCTGGCCGTAGCCCGCCTTGCCGAGGGCCTTGCGCAAAAGGTGTATGTAGTTGGAGGCCCGGCACCCGCCGCCCGTTTGGGTGATCAGCAGGGCGGTGCGGTCCAGATCATACTTACCGCTTTGCAGCGCGTCCAAAAACTGGCCGATCACCAACAGGGCCGGGTAGCAGGTATCGTTGTGCACGTATTTGAGCCCCAGCTGGGCCACGCTGCTGCCGCAGTTGCCCAGCACCTCCACCTTATAGCCCGCGTGCTGCATGGCTGCCTTCATGATGGCAAACTGCACCGGGGCCATGTTGGGGATCAGGATGGTGTGGGTGGCCTTCATCGCCTTGGTAAATTTGGGATAGGCGGGGGCGGTTTGGGTTACTTGGCTCATATTCAGGTCCTTTCTTGGCCGGGCAGGGTTTCGGCGGCCGCGGCGCGCTGCTTTTCGTCCAGCGCCGCAAACAGGCTGCGCAGCCGGATGTTCACCGCGCCTAAGTTGGTGATCTCGTCGATTTTGAGCTGGGTGTACAGCTTGCCGCCCCGCTGCAGGATCTCGCGGGTCTCGTCGGTGGTAATGGCGTCCACCCCGCAGCCAAAGCTTACCAGCTGCACAAGGTCGGCGTCCGGCTGGGCGCAGCACCAGCGGGCGGCGGCGTAGAGCCGGGCGTGGTAGGTCCACTGGTTCAGCACACTGGTGGGCTGCTTTTGCTCATAGGCGGCCACGCTGTCCTCGGTGACCACCGCCGCGCCGTACCGGGTGATCAGGCTGTCGATGCCGTGGTTGACCTCGGGGTCGATGTGGTAGGGCCGGCCGGCCAGCACGATGATCCGCCGGCCCTCGGCCCGGGCCTCGCGGATGATCCGCGCCCCCTCGGCGCGCAAGGCGTCCATATGCCGCGCGTACTCGGCATAGGCGGCGTCGGCCGCGGCCTGCACCTCTTTTTTGGTAACGCCCTCAAAATGCTTTTTGAGGATCGCGGCCATCTTGGCTACAAAATCCGCCGGGCGGTGGATGCCCACATAGTCAAAGATAAACCGCACCCCCGCAAGCTCGGGGCAGTTGCCGGCCAGCACCTCGGGGTAGTAGGCCACCACCGGGCAGTTGTAATGGTTGTCCGAAAGGCCCTCGTCCAGATTATAGGTCATGCAGGGGTAAAAGATGGTGTCCAGCCCCATGCCGGTGAGGGCCTTGATCTGCCCGTGGGCCAGCTTGGCCGGGAAGCAGACGGTGTCGCTGGGAATGGTGCCCTGGCCGTCCAGATACAGCTGCCGGCTGGAGAACGGCCCGTGGTACACCGCAAAGCCCAGGGATGTAAAAAAGGCGTGCCAGAAGGGCAGCAGCTCGTACAGGTTTAAGCACATCGGGATGCCGATGCTGCCCCGCGCGCCGGGCCGCGGCTCGTAGGCCGCAAGCAGCCGGCGCTTGATTTCGTAGAGGTTGCGCCCGCCCGCGTCGGCCTTGCCGGTGACCGGCTTTTCGCACCGGTTGCCGCTTACAAGGCGACTGCCGTCGGCAAATTTGTTTACCGTAAGCTGGCAGTGGTTGGTGCAGCCGCCGCAGCGCACGCTCTGCACCGTCTGGCTGAAGGCCGCCAGGGCCTCGGCATCCAGCAGGCTGCTTTTGTGCCCCTGCCCGGCCCGCTGCCGGCCATAGAGCGCCGCGCCAAAGGCCCCCATCAGGCCGGCAATGTCCGGCCGGACGACCTCGCAGCCCATCTCTTTTTCAAAGGCGCGCAGCACCGCCTCGTTGTAAAAGGTGCCGCCCTGCACCACGATGCGCCGGCCCAGCTCCTCGGCGCTGGAGGCCCGGATGACCTTGTACAGCGCGTTTTTGACCACGCTGATCGAAAGCCCGGCCGAGATGTTCTCCACCGACGCGCCGTCCTTCTGGGCCTGCTTGACGCTCGAGTTCATAAACACAGTGCAGCGGCTGCCAAGGTCCACCGGCCGGTCGGCAAAGAGGCCCAGCGCCGCAAAATCCTTTACCTCGTAGCCCAGCGCCTCGGCAAAGGTCTGCAAAAAGCTGCCGCAGCCGCTGGAACAGGCCTCGTTCAAAAAGATGTTGCCGATGGCCCCGTCCTCTATTTTAAAGCACTTCATGTCCTGCCCGCCGATGTCGATGATAAAATCCACATCCGGCATAAACCAGCGGGCGGCGGTAAAGTGGGCCACCGTTTCCACCACGCCATAATCGGCATGCAGAGCGGCCCGCACCAGCTCCTCGCCGTAGCCGGTGGCGGTGGCGCTGGCAACCTCGAGCCCCGGATGGGTGGCATACAGCTTTTGCAGGGTGGCCCGGAGGATGGGCAGCGGGCTGCCGAGGTTTGGCTGGTAGCTGGTAAACAGGATGTTGGCGTCCTGGTCCATCACCACCAGTTTTACGGTGGTGGACCCGGCGTCGATGCCAATGTGCACCGGCCCGCACTCGGCCCCAAAGGCCGCGCGGGGCACGCTGGCCTTGAGATGCCGGGCGTGGAAGGCCTCGTACTCCTGCCGGCTGGCAAAGAGGGGGGGCTGGCTGGCGTAGACGCCCGCCCCCGCCGCCCCCTTTTTGGCAATGGCCGCGGCCAGATCGCAAAGGGCAAACTCCTCGGCGGCGTAGTCGGCCGCGCCCAGCGCCACATACAGCAGGCTGTTTTGCGGCAGCACCCCCGCAAGCCCCAAAGCGGCGTCAAAGCTCTGGCGCAGGGTCTTGCTGAAGGTGAGCGGCCCGCCGAGGTAGAGCACCCGCCCGGCGATCGGCCGGCCCTGCGCAAGGCCGGCGATGGTCTGGTTGACCACCGCCTGGTAGATGCTGGCGGCCACGTCCCCCGGCCTTGCGCCCTGGTTGAGCAGCGGCTGCACATCGCTTTTGGCAAACACGCCGCACCGGCTGGCGATGGTGTAGGTTTTTTGGGCGGTCTGGGCGGCGGCGTCCAGTTCGTTTGGCGCCATCTTTAACAGGGTGGCCATCTGGTCGATAAAGGCGCCGGTGCCGCCGGCGCAGCTGCCGTTCATGCGCACCTCGGTGCCGCCGGATAAAAACAGGATCTTGGCGTCCTCGCCGCCCAGCTCGATCACCACGTCCGCCCCGGGCTGGTACTTTTTGGCCGCGATGCGGGTGGCAAACACCTCCTGCACAAAGGGCGCGCCGCAGCTTTCGGCAAGGCCCATGCCGGCCGAGCCGGAGATGGCTACCGCCGCTTTGCCCCCGGCGCACGAGGCCGCGATGGGCCCGGCCAGCAGCTCCTGCGCCTTTTCAAGGATGTGGCTGTAATGCCGCTCGTACCGGCTGTCCACCAGCCGGCCGGCCTCATCCAGCACCGCGTATTTGATGGTGGTGGACCCAATGTCCAGCCCGACCTTATACCCCATGCAATGTTCCTCCCGCCGGCCAGCCCAAAAAGGGGCCCCGCCGGCCGCCGCCATTTTGTTTTGGGCAGGTCCTATCAAAAATGTGCGGCTGATTTTGTCCGAACCATCTTACCACAGCGGGCCGGCAAAATCCATGAAAAACCCGTAAAGGTTCCGCTAAGGCGCCGTTAAGAAAGCGTCAAGAAAAAAACTTTGTTCAAAAACGAGCCAAAACCCTCAAAAACTCCTGCGCAATTCCGACAAAAAAACAGGGCGCCGTGCAGCCGGGCATCCGCCCAACCAGGAGCGGACGCCCGCGCACAGCACCCTGCCGCGCCGGTTTAATGATATGCTTTTTTGAGCCAGCCAAACCCAGGCAGCCGCGCCAGGAGCAGGATCACCGCCGAAACCAGCAGGGTGTACAGCAGCGCCTTGGGGAAATACGCGGAGATGCCCACGGCCCCGGCCAGCCGGTCCAGCCAGGCGCCGGGCAGCGGGCCCGCGCCGACCAGCGGGTGCAAAAAGTACACCAGCGCGCTGAGATCCTGCAAAACGGCGTAATGCCGGCCCGCGGGCGGCCTTGCCCCAAGGACGAGCGCAAACCCGAAAAAGAGCGCCAGCGGCAGGGTCAGGTAGGCGTCATGCATCCGGGCAAACCCGGCCCGCTCGAGCAGCACCCCCTCGGCAAGCACCAGCAGCATCGAGCCGGCAAACCCCAAAAGCGCGGTTTTCCGGGCCAGCCGGATCTCATAAAAAGCGAACAGCATCCCAATGCCAACAAACAAAAACCCATCGAACAGGCCGTTCCGCGTTGTGCGGATCACCTTCTGCACGAGTTTCAGGCCGCTCCAAACGGCGGGCGCGGCGGTCTCGAGCGGCCGGATGAGCCCAAACCAGGACTGCCCCAGCAGCCCTGCGAGGTACAGCGCGCCTGCGGCGCACAGGATCCGGGGCGGGCTTACCTTTTTGTGGAGCAGGTACGAGACCAGCAGCACCGCAACGATCACCGCCGGCAGATACCACAGGTGGAAATAGCTGCCCTCAAACAAAAAACTTCGGATGTACCACAAAACGCTGTGCACAAAGCCCTTTTCATCGCCGCGGTACGTTTGGGCCGACAGCGGGAAAAAGATTGCCGTCCATATGAGATAGATGCGCAGCATCCGCAGCACAAACGCCTTTGTGGGGCCGGGGTCAAACTGCTCAAGGGTCGTTTTGCGGTACAGAAAATACCCGGACGACGCAAAGAAAAACGGTACCGCGATCCTCGCGAGCCAATGCTGTACAAGAAAATTCAGGCCGGCGGCCTCGGGGGGGAACGGCGCGCCGTGAATCGCAACCACCAGGATCGAACCAGCCAGCCGGGCCAGGCAAAACGAGGGGTAATACTGCCTGTCCGCCTGCCTGCGCAGCTGCCAGGCCATAGGGGCCCCGCCTCCCGCCTTGTGCAGACCGGGGCCGGCGGCTCCCGGCGGCCGGCCCGGGGGCCGGCTTGCCTTGCCGCCGGCCCTGCACCCCATTATAGCGGGTCTGCGGGATATTTTCAACCAGAGGGCCCTGGGAGGGCCGGATCTTTGCGGGATATGCTTTTGCGCGGGGCGCAGCCGCGGCTGGAATGGGGCAACCGGCACAAAGCGTTGAAAAGCCGGGCAAAATAGTGTAGAATCAGGTTTTAGGATACACTGGCCGGCCGCCGGCGGGGCCGCGTGCGCGGCGGCGCGGGGCGTATTGTACAATAAACAAGGAGTGGAAAAGCGATGCAAGAGCGCGTGAGCAACTTTTTGACCGACATCATCGACGCCGACCTGGCCGAGGGCAAGGTAAAGGAGATCCACACACGGTTCCCGCCCGAGCCGAACGGCTACCTGCACATTGGCAGCGCCAAGGCCATCTGGATCAACTGGGGCATCGCCCACCAGTACGGGGGCAAATTCAACCTGCGGTACGACGATACCAACCCGGTGCGGGAGGACGACGAGTACGTCAAGAGCATCGAGGAGGACCTGCGCTGGCTGGGGGCTGAGCCGAACGGCGGCATTTTTTACGGCAGCGATTATTTTGAGCAGTGCTACAATTACGCCGAGCAGCTGATCAAGGAAGGCAAGGCGTATGTGTGCGATTTGAGCCGGGAGGAGATGGCCGAGTACCGCGGCAGCCTGACCGAGCCGGGCCGGCCCAGCCCCTGGCGGGACCGCAGCCCCGAGGAAAACCTTGATTTGTTCCGCCGGATGCGGGCGGGCGAATTTGCCGACGGCAGCCGCACCCTGCGGGCCAAGATCGACATGGCCAGCCCCAACATGAACCTGCGGGACCCGGCCATCTACCGCATTGTGCGGGCGCACCATCACCGGCAGGGGGACGCCTGGTGCATCTACCCGCTCTATGATTTTGCCCACCCCATCCAGGACGCGATCGAGGGGATCACCCACAGCATGTGCAGCCTGGAGTTTGAAAACCACCGCCCGCTGTACGAGTGGGTGATCGACAACCTGCACCTTGGGCCCTACCCCATCCAGCGGGAGTTTGCGCGGCTGAACGTGACCAACACGGTGATGAGCAAGCGGTATCTGCGGGAATTGGTGGAGACCGGCATTGTGGACGGCTGGGATGACCCCCGCATGCCCACCCTGTGCGGGCTGCGCCGGCGGGGGTACAGCCCGGCCAGCATCTTTGAGTTTGTAAAAAAGGCCGGGGTGGCCAAGGTGTACAGTTTGGTGGACAGCCGGCTGCTGGAATACTGCATCCGCACCGAGCTGGAGCTTGCCGCCCCCCGGCGCATGGCGGTGACCGACCCGGTAAAGTTAGTGATCACCAACTACCCGGCCGGCAAAACCGAGACCTTCCGCCTGCCCAACAACCCCAACAAGGCGGCGGCGGACGATTCCACCCGCGAGGTGACCTTTGGGGGCGAATTGTATATTGAGCGGAGCGATTTTGCCGAGGTGCCGCCGCCCAAGTTCCAGCGGCTGCGGCCGGGCGGCGAGGTGCGGCTGATGGGGGCCTACATCGTAAAGTGCGATGAGGTGGTCAAGGACGCCGAGGGCAATATCACCGAGCTGCGCTGCACCGCCGACCTTGCCACCGGCAACGGCATGCCGGCGGACGGGCGCAAGGTAAAGGGCACCATCCACTGGGTGAGCGCCGCGAACTGCGTTGACGCCGAGGTGCGGCTGTACGAAAACCTGTTTACGATGGAGAATATGGGCGAGATCCCCGAGGGGGCCGATTACAAGGATTACCTCAACCCCAGCTCGGTGACCGTGCTGCCGCATGCAAAATTGGAAGCGTCCTTAAGCGCGGCGCAGCCGGGCGAAAAGTTCCAGTTTGTGCGGATGGGGTATTTTACGCCGGATTCCAAGCATCCGGGGGTATTTAACCGGATCGTGACCCTGAAGGACAGCTTTGCCAAAACACTGGAGGCGGCCAAATAAGATGGATCGACAGCAGCTTGGCGGCGCGGTAAAAAAGGCGGTCACACCCGCGTCGCTCTGGTGGTTCTGCCAGCTGAACGCCGGGCTGTTTGCCACGGCGGTGGGGGTGCATTTTTTTAAGACGCCCAACCATTTTGCCATTGGCGGCACTACCGGCATCTCGATCGTGCTGGCGTCCCTGTTCCCCAAGGGGAACGTGGGCGGGTTTTTGTTCCTCATCAACACGGTATTGGTGGGGCTGGGCCTTGTATTCCTTGGGCCCCGCAAGATGGGCGGCACGATCTATTCCAGCTATGCGCTCTCGTTTTTTGTCTCGCTGTGCGAGGCGGTTTACCCCATGGACGCCCCCTTTACAGACGACGCTTTGCTGGAACTCTGCTTTGCGGTGCTGCTGCCGGCGGTGGGCAGCGCGCTGGTTTTTAATTTAGGGGCGTCCACCGGCGGCACCGATATCCTGGCCATGATCCTATCGCAGCACACCTCGCTGGAGATCGGCCGGGCGCTGCTGGTGAGCGATATCGCCATTGTGGCGGCGGGCGGGTTCTGTTTTGGCATCCGCACCTTTTTGTACTGCATGCTGGGCCTGTTTGCCCGCACCTTTATGGTGGACGGCATGATCGAGAGCATCAACCTGCGCAAACAGGTCACCATCGTGACCGCAAAGCCCGAGGAGATCAAGCGGTTTATTTTGGAGCAGCTGGGCCGCAGCGCCACCGTGCACAACGCCTACGGCGCCTTTACCCACCGGGAGGTGGAGGTGCTTACCACCGTGCTGACCCGACGCCAAACCGTGCTGCTGCGCAATTTTATCCGCAAAACCGATCCCGGCGCCTTTATTACCATCGTCAACTCCTCCGAGGTCATCGGCAAGGGCTTCCGCTCGGTGTGAGGGGAACGCCCCTATTTGGCCAATATGGGGGCCGTGGCCCCCATACCCCCATTACCCGCCGCACAATCCTGTGCGGCGGAGGGAAAAGATATAACAGCCGCCGGCGCATATTTTGCACGCCGACGGCTGTTTTTCGATGTGTTCTTTTTTGCCCCTGTGAGCAGCTTCTCCCATTTTTTTGGGCGATTTTTTCGTGCGGCATACAGAAAGGGGGAAATTGAGAAACATTGCATCCATCCAATGCAGGGTACATGATGGTGGAACGTCCCCCAAAAATTAGGAATTAGCCCAAGATGGGGGTCTGGGGGATGAATCCCCCAGATTGGCCTTTTACTTTGCTCTGCCCCTACTCCTCCGGCTGCGCGGCGACGCGGCGGCGCAGCCAGCCGCCGGGCAGGTAGTAGCCCAGATAGAGCAAAAGGGTGATGCACCAGCTTACCGGGAAGCAGGCCAGCCCCGCCTGGATGCTGCCATAGGCCGGCGCGGCCCAAAACAGCCAGGCGACCCGCACGGCGCAGACCCCAAACACGGTGATCAGGGTGGGCACAAGGGTATCGCCCGCGCCGCGCATGGTGGCCGAAAGCACCTCGATGCCAACAAACGAGATATACCAGGGCATGACAAAACGGGAGATGGTCAGGCCCAGCTCCACCACCTCGGCGTCGGCGGTAAAGCAGCCGTAGAGCGGCCGGCCCAGCCCCAGCATCAGCGCCACGATGCACGCGGCAAACCCCAATCCAATGCCGCAGGCCTGCCGCACCCCGCTGCGCATCCGGTCATACCGGCGCGCCCCGAAATTCTGGCCCGCAAAGGTGGTTACCGCCAGCCCCAAAGACTGCACGGTCATCCAGAACAGGCTGTCCAGCTTACCAAACACCGCCCATGCCGCCATGGCCGTGGTGCCAAACCCGTTGATATACACCTGCACCAGGATATTGGAAATATCGTACAGCATCGCCTGCACCGCCGCCGGCATGCCAATGCGGGCCATGGCCGCCAGCGCCGGGGGGTCGAGCCGCAGCCCCTGCCTTTGCAGGCGGTAGGGCTCGCCCTCGGCCTGCGGCCCGGCAAGCCGGCGCAGCACCAGCAGCGCGCTGGCGATTTGGCTGAGCAGGGTAGCCAGCGCCGCCCCCAGCACCCCCAGC
>CAJTVI010000049.1 GCA_910579545.1 uncultured Oscillospiraceae bacterium
GGCAGGGGTCCTGTTGCCTTGAGAGACTGCTCCCACGCGCCCGGCCGGCGGACATTTCTCCCTGGTTTGGTCACTCCCTGTGCGGGGCGGCATTTGACGGGCCGTGCCGGGCTGTGGTATCCTGTAAAAAACGCGGGCGGGGGCATAAACGCGCAGGGGGCGGCGCGCAACCACGCGGGGGCGATGGGCCGCCGGGCGGGGCGCAGCCGCGCAGCCCGCCGTATCCCCCGCAAACCAAAAGACGAGGTGCCGCCATGGAACTCTCCATCCGGGATGATTTTTGCCTTGAAAAGATCGCGAACAGCGGGCAGTGCTTCCGCGCGCGGCAGCTGGAGGAGGGGTGGTTCCGGTTTATCACCGGGCAGGCGTTGCTGCTGATCCGGCAAAGCCGCCCCGGCGTTTTTGAGGCTCGGTACGGCGAGGCCGAGTGGCAGGCCGTGTGGGCCGGCTACTTTGACCTTGGGCGGGATTACGCCGCCATCCGCCGCAGCATCCCCCAGGAGGACGCCTGGATGCGGCGGGCCGCGGCCGAGGGGTGCGGGGTGCGTATCCTGCGGCAGGACCCCTGGGAGACCCTTGTTACCTTTATCCTCTCCCAGCGCAAGAGCATCCCGGCCATCCGGCAGGCGGTGGAGCTGCTCTGCGAGCGGTACGGCGAGCCGATCGCCGCCGGCGGGCCGCGGGCCTTTCCCACCCCGACGGCGCTGGCCGGGGCAAGCGAGGAGGGGCTTGCCGCCTGCAAGCCGGGCTACCGCGCGCCCTACATCCTGGCCGCCGCCGGGCGGGTGGCCGCGGGCGAAACCGACCTGGCCGGGCTGGCCAGCCTGCCGGACGAGGCGCTTTTATCCGCGCTGAAGGGATTTTACGGGGTGGGCGAAAAGGTGGCCCGCTGCACCGCCCTGTTTGCCTACGGGCGGCTGGGCCTTGCCCCGGTGGACACCTGGATCCAGAAGGTCATTGCCCGGGCCTACGGCGGGCGCGACCCCTTTTTGCAGTATGGGCCGGCCGCCGGGGTTTTGCAGCAGTACGCCTTTTATTATGCGCAAAACCACAAGGCCGAGCTGTGCGGCCGGTCAGCGGGGGCCGCATGCTCCTGAGCTCTTTGCCTGCGGCCCTCCCCTGTTTGGGTCAGCGCCGGCCTTTGGGGGCCTCTTCCCCGTTTGGCCCCTCCCCTTTGGGGGCGACGTCCGGCCGGGGACTTTGGGCGGCGTCCGGCCGGGGGCTTTGGGCGGCGGCATAGCCCAGCAGGGCTTCGCGCTCGTTGGGCAGCCCGCCCTCCAGCACCGCGTCCAGGCAGGCCCGCAGGGCCCTGCCGATCTCGCGGCCGGCAAGGCCCAGCGCGGCCATGTCCCGGCCGTTTACCGCAAGGTCCTTGAGCGAAAAGCAGGCGTCCCCGGCCAAAAGCTCGGCCAGCGCCGCCTCGGTCTGGTCGTACAGCGCCAGCCGCCCCTGGCAGCAGGGGGCCTGGCCCATCGTGTCCGCCCGGTGCAGCGCGATCAGCTGCCGCAGCGGCTCCTCGCCCCCCAGCCGGTTCAGCAGGCGGCGCAGCTGCTTTTTGTCCGGCGCAAGGGGCAGGTCGTGGTACTGCACCAGGGCCAGCACCCGGCTGCGGGTGGCGGTGTCCATGCGCAGCCGGCGCAGCAGCGCCCCGGCCAGCTCGCAGCTTTTTTGGGCGTGGCCGTAAAAATGGCCCACCCCGTTTTGGTCCTGTGTAAAGCAGGCCGGCTTGCCGATATCGTGCAGCAGGGCGGCCCAGCGCAGGGCCGGCTGGGGCGGGGCGCTGCCCACCACCGCGGCGGTGTGGGCCCAGACGTCCCTATCGTGGTGGGGGTTTTGCTGGGCAAAGCCAAACAGGGGCGCAAGCTCGGGCATTGGCACCGCCAGCAGCTCGCAAAAGGCCAGCAGCGCCCCCTCGGCCCAGGCCCCGCAGAGCAGCTGGGTCAGCTCGGCCAGCACCCGCTCGGCCGAAACCGCCCGCAGCCCCTGCCTGCCGGCAAGCACGGCCGCGGCGGTGGCGGGCTCGGCTGTAAGGCCCTTTTGGGCGCAGAAGCGGGCCGCCCGCAGCATGCGCAGGGCGTCCTCCTCAAACCGGCGGGCCGGCTCGCCCACACAGCGCAGCAGGCCGGCGGCAAGGTCCTGCCGGCCGCCGTAGGGGTCGATCAGCCCCCTGGCCGGGTCGTAGGCCATGGCGTTGATGGTAAAATCCCGCCGGGCCAGGTCCTGGGGCAGGCTGCGGGCAAAGGCCACCCCATCCGGCCGACGGTGGTCGGTGTACGCGCCGTCCACCCGGTAGGTGGTGACCTCCAGCGGCATCCGGTCGATGACCACCGTGACCGTGCCGTGCTTTAAGCCGGTATCGATCACCGGGTACCCCGCAAAAACGGCGCGGGTCTCCTCGGGCAGGGCGTTGGTGGCAAGGTCCCAGTCCTTGGGCTGGACGCCGCAGAGCAGGTCCCGCACCGCGCCCCCCACAAGCACCCCCTCAAACCCGGCCTGCGCCAGCAGCCGCAGGGCGGTTTGCGGCTGGGGAGGCAGCAAAAACGCCGCGGGTTCCTGCATGAAAAAGCCCCCTTCTCACCGCCGTTTTTTTGCGATAGATCGAATTTTGTTCGGATTCTTTGTTTTCACATCCCACCGCCGCTTTTTGCAGCAGTTTATTTGTAAAAAATCTTTTGAATGAAATGGGAGGAAACGCTATGCGCCGCAAGGACCGGGAAGTAACCGACTGGGATGAGATCGTCGCCATCATGCGGCGATGCGGGGTTTGCCGCATTGCCCTCAACGACGGGGAGTTCCCCTACATCCTGCCCCTCAATTTTGGGCTGGCGGCAGCCGACGGCCGGGTGGAGCTGTATTTCCACGGGGCGCGGGCCGGCCGGAAGTACGAGCTGATCCGTCAGGACGGCCGGGCCAGCTTTGAGATGGACTGCGGCCACCAGCTGCTTACCGACGCCGAACACGGCAGCTGCTCGATGGCGTATGAGAGCGTGATCGGCCAGGGGCGGATCACCCTTTTGCCGGAGGAACAAGCGCCCGCCGCCCTGCGGCTGATCCTGCGGCAGTACGGCCAGGAGGGGTTTGCCTACAACGAGGCGACCCTGCCGGCCACCGCCGTTTTTAAGCTGACGGTGGAGCGGATGACCGCCAAGCGCCGGCCGGCAAAATAGCCTTTTTAGGAGCGCTTTAAGGGAGGCTTTTTAAAAATCGCCTGCCCTTTATGCGGGGCCGGCCTTTTGGGCGGCGCCTTAGCCCCGCCTCAGGCCAGCAGCCCCTCCAGCACCGGGGCCAGCAGGGCGACGCCGGCGGCGTCGCCCTCGGTAAAGCGGCCGGGGCGGGGGCTGTCGATGTCCAGCACGCCGGCCACCGCGCCGTTTGCGTGCAGCGGCAGCACCAGCTCCGAGCGGGAGGCGTCGTCGCAGGCGATATGCCCGGGGAAGGCGTGCACGTCCGGCACCAGCAGCAGCCGGTCCTGGGCCGCGGCGGCGCCGCACACCCCCCTGCCCAGCGGGATCTCGATGCAGGCGGGCTTGCCCTGGAACGGCCCCAGCACCAGCCGCCCGCCCTGCACAAGGTAAAAGCCCACCCAGTTGATCTCCGGCAGGACCTGCCGCAATAGGGCCGAGGCGTTGGCGAGGTTGGCCACCCGGTGGGGCACCCCTTGGGTGAGGGCCGCCAGCCGGCTGGCCAGCAGCGGGTAGAGGGCCCCGGGATCGGCGGGGAAAAGGGGTTCGGGCAGGGACATGGCGGTTTCTCCTTCTGCGCTTGGGCGTTTTGGCCCGGGCGGGCCGGCCGCCCGGCAAAGCGCTTTGCGGTTTTGCAAAAGGGGGGCAGCGCCCGCGGGCGCTGCCCCCTCTGTGTTATGATACTACACCCCCGCGGGCGGGGTCAAGCGGGGGAACGATTTGCCCCTTTTGGAAATCCCGTTTCCGGATAGGCCCCTTGGCGCTTTCTGCCGGGATAGATCGATGCAGCGGGAATCCCGTGGTATAATCGGCTCAGCAAATCGGAATTTATAGAGGTAACGAAAATGGATATATCCCTTTTCTCCAATGATTATACTGTACGCCGCCTGGGAAAAGCGGACGTGGCAGATATCTATTCACTGTGCAGTAAAAACAGCTTGTATTACCAATACTGTCCACCCTTTGTGACCGAACAGAGTATTCTGGACGATATGAAAGCCTTGCCGCCGAATAAAGAAATGTGCGACAAGTATTATATAGGGTACTACAAAGGGGAAATATTGATTGCCGTAATGGATTTTATTATGGCATACCCTGATGAAAAAACTGGTTTTATCGGCTTTTTTATGACAGAAGCATCGATTCAGAATACCGGAATTGGAAGCGGCATAATTGACGCTTTATGCTGCTATCTGACTGAAATTAGGCTTTCATGCGTCCGACTTGGTTGGGTTAAAGGCAATCCCCAGGCAGAGCATTTTTGGCGTAAAAACAATTTTAAGGAAACAGGGATTATGTATGACACGGATCGCTATACGGTCGTTGTAGCTCAGCGGACTTTATAACACCAGTTTATCGTACCGCCGCCCGCCGGCGGATAGCGGCGCACCCTGGATATTTTGGCCCGTGTTTGCACAAAGCCCCGCCGCCCAAATGGGCGGCGGGGCTGACTGCTGTTTTGCTGGTACGGGGCTTATTTCAGCTCGATCTTGGCGCCCACGTCCTCCAGCTTCTTCTTGAGCTCCTCGGCGTCGGCCTTGGAAGCGGCCTCCTTGAGGGTCTTGGGGGCGTTGTCCACCAATTCCTTGGCCTCCTTCAGGCCCAGGCCGGTGGCCTCCTTGACAGCCTTGATGACCGCCATCTTGTTGGCGCCGACCTCGGCCAGCACCACGTCAAACTCGGTCTTCTCCTCCTCGGCGGGGGCGGCGGCAGCGGCCGGCGCGGCAGCGGCGGCAACGGCGGAAACGCCAAACTCCTCGCAGTAGGTGTCGATGAGCTCTTTCAGCTCCAGGACGCTCAGCTCTTTGACGGCGTCGATGATCTTGGTGATTTTCTCAGAAGCCATGATAAATTCCCTCCTGTTTATTTTTTAGGATGATGGTACTTTTACGCGGCCCGCAGGCCGCACTGCCCGGGAACCGCCCCGGGGTGGACGGGGTTCGCCGCCTTACGCGGCCGGCTCCTCGCCGCCCTCGGTCTTGTCCACATAGGCCTGCATGGCCACCGCCAGCCCGCTGAGGGTGCTGGTGAGCGCGCCGGCAAACATCGAGAGCATGCCTTCGCGGCCGGGCAGCTTGGCGATCGCCTCCACCTCGGCCTTTTCCATGACCTTGCCTTCCATGTAGCCGATCTTGACCTTGAACTTGTCCTTGGACGCGTCCGCAAACTTGCACAGGATGCGGGCCGGGGCCATGGCGTCCTCGCCGGTGGCAATGGCAATGGCGGTGGTGCCTTCCAGCACGCCCTCCATGCCCTCCAGACCGGTGCCGTCAAGCGCCAGCTTGAGCATGGTGTTCTTGACCACCGCGTAGTCCACGCCGGCCTCGCGCAGGTCGCGGCGCAGCTTGGTGTCGTCGGCCACGTTGATGCCCTTGTAGTCCACAATGACGCCCGCGGTCGAGTTGGTGATCTTGTCCTTGAGCGCGGCCACATAGGCCTGCTTCTCGCTTAAGATCTTTGCACTGGGCATTTTGTTTCACCTCGTTTCAGCAATGGGATGGGCAAAAGCCCCCCGCGCGCTTTGCGGCGCCCGCAAAAGGCCCCTGCCGGCAGGTGCGGCCAAGCAAAAAGCCCCTTCCCCGCGCCCGGCGGGAAAGAGGCAGAAAGATCGCAGCAAACGCACCCCCGGAAATCCCGGGCTGTGCCTGCAAAATTTTGCCTGTTTCTCGGCAGGCGGGCCGCTGGCCCTTACGCTTAAAACGCACCTGCTGTCTTTAAAACAGCTTTGTTATTGTACCACCCGCAAACCGCCCTTGTCAAGCGGGGCGGGGGCTGTTTTGCAAAAACTTTGCGCGGGGCCTTAACCGCCGAAGCGCACCCCGTTGAGCTTGACGCCGGGGCCCATGGTGGTGGCCACCGTGACGCTGCGGATATACTGGCCCTTGGCCGCCGCCGGCTTTGCCTTGACGATGGCGTCCATCACGGTCTTGACGTTGTCCATCAGCTTTTCGGTGCCGAAGCTGGCCTTGCCCACCGGCACATGGATGATGTTCTGCTTATCCAGCCGGTACTCGATCTTGCCGGCCTTGGCCTCGGTCACGGCGCGGCCGATGTCCGGGGTCACGGTGCCGGCCTTGGGGTTCGGCATCAGGCCGCGGGGGCCAAGGATCTTGCCCAGCCGGCCCACCTGGCCCATCATGTCCGGGGTGGTCACCAGCACGTCAAAATCGATAAAGCCCTCGGTCTGGATCTTGGCGATCAGGTCGGCGTCGCCCACCATCATCGCGCCGGCTTCCTCGGCGGCCTTGGCGGCGTCGCCCTTGCAGATGGCGATGACCCGCACGTTTTTGCCGGTGCCGTGGGGCAGCACCACCGCGCCGCGCACCTGCTGGTCGGCATGGCGGCTGTCCACGCCCAGGCGCACATGCAGCTCAACGGTTTCGTCGAACTTGGCCTTGGCGGTCTGGCAGCACAGGGTGATGCCCTCTTCGGTCTCATACAGTTTGGTACGGTCGACCAGCTTTGCGCTGTCTACATAATGCTTGCCGTGTTTCATCTTTTATTTCCTCCTGTGTGGTGGTATCGGAATCTTTCCTCCCACGTTGATGGCAGCCGGGTCAGTCTGCAACCGTGACGCCCATGCTGCGGCAGGTGCCGGCGATCATGCTGACGGCCGTGTCCAGGGTGGCGGCGTTGAGGTCGGGCATCTTGGTTTTGGCGATCTCCTCAAGCTGGGCCCGGGTGATGCTGGCCACCTTGGTCTTGTTGGGAACGCCGGAACCGCTCTCGATGCCGCAGGCCTTTTTGATGAGCACCGGCGCCGGAGGGGTCTTGGTGATGAAGCTGAAGGAATGGTCGGCATACACGGTGATGACCACCGGGATGACATAGCCCATATCCTTCTGGGTGCGCTCGTTGAACTCCTTGGTGAACGCCATGATGTTTACGCCGTGCTGGCCCAGCGCCGGGCCAACCGGGGGGGCCGGCGTTGCCTTGCCGGCCGGGATCTGCAGTTTGATGTAGCCAATAACTTTCTGCGCCATTTTATTGCACCTCCAAAATGTGTGGTAAGATAGCGGGCCTTTGCCGGCCCTCCCACGGGCGCTCATGCCGCGCCCTGCCCTTAAAGGGTTTGTTTGTTACAGCGGTTTTACCTGGCCCAGCTCGAGCTCGGCGGGGGTCTCCCGCCCGAACATCGAAACCTTGACCTTGACCTTGCCGGCCGCCATGTCGATGGATTCCACCAGGCCTACGAAGCCTTCCAGCGGGCCGGCGGCGATCTCGACATTGTCGCCCACCTTGTAATCCACCGTGAGCTCGGCAGTCTCGACCCCGAGCTTGTCCACCTCGGCCTGCGAGAGCGGGATGGGCTTGGACGAGGCGCCCACAAAACCGGTGACGCCGCGGGTGTTGCGCACGATATACCAGCTCTCGTCGGTCATGACCATCTTGACCAAAACATAGCCGGGAAAGAGCTTGTGCTCCACCATGCGTTCCTTGCCGTCCTTGATCTCGGGGGCCATCTCCACCGGCACCTTTACCTCGCTTATCAGGTGCTGGAGGCGGCGGTTTTCCACCATGGTCTCAAGGTCCTGGGCCACCTTTTTTTCGTAGCCGGAATAGGTGTGCACCACATACCACATTGCCTGTTCTGTTTCTGCCATGCCATGCCCGCCTTTCGCAAAGTGTAGGGGGCCGCCCCGGCCTTAACGCCGCGCGGCCGGCCGTGTGTCTTTTAGATCAGCCAGCCCATGATGCCGCCAAAAACGGTATCCAGCAGCAGGATGGCCACGGCCGCCACGGCCACCACCACAAGCACCACGATGGTGTTGTTGACGGCCTGCTTTTTGGTGGGCCAAACCACCTTTTTCAGCTCGCTTTTGGTGTCGCGGAAGTACTTGGCCACTCCCTTGAACCAGGCCTTGACCTTGCCGGGCTTTTTGCCTTGCGTTTCTGCCATGCCGTATCCCCCGCTTTCTTACTTGGTCTCCCGATGAACGGTATGCTTTTTGCAGAAGCGGCAATACTTTTTCATCTCGAGACGGTCCGGGCTGTTCTTCTTGTTTTTCATGGTGTTGTAGTTGCGCTGCTTGCACTCGGTGCAGGCCAGGGTGATCTTGACTCGCATGTTTTCGGCACCTCCATTTAACGGTTTTTTTGACGCTGCCGGGCCGCAGAACGCCGCCGGGCAGCCAAGCCTCCCTCGAGCTTGCAGGCCTTTTGCGCCCCGCTTTGTGCATAGCGCCCTGCAAAGCGCCCGCAAAAAAATGCGCGCAAAAAAATAAACCTGCAAAAGAGGTATCCCCATCATAGCACAAAGGGCCCGCCGCGTCAAGCAAAAAGGCCGCAAAAGCGCGGCGGTTCCGCCCCTTGGCCGGCCGGGTGTACAAAACCCGTGCAAAAAAGGTATGATTATGCTATGATAAGGATACTTATGGATAGGGCCGTCTCCCCTGCCGCCCCAAAGGGGCGCGGGCAAAGCGGCCCGACCTTGGAGTAAAGTGAGGTTTTGCGAGGGATGGACAGGATGCGGATCGCCGTATTTTTTGGCGGGGTTTCCAGCGAGCACGAGGTGAGCTGCGTGAGCGCGGCCACCGTGCTGGAGGGCCTTGCCGCGGCCGGCTATGAGACCCTGCCGGTGGGCATTACAAAGGAAGGGGCCTGGCTGTACTACCCCGGCCCGGCCGAGAAACTGCAGGACGGCAGCTGGCCCGGCGATGCGGGCTGCCGGCGCTGCATCGTAAGCCCCGACCGGCGCGACCACGGGCTTTTGCTGCAAACGGACGAGGGCTGTAAGACGGTGCGGGTGGACGCGGCTTTTCCGGTGCTGCACGGCAAAAACGGGGAGGATGGCACCATCCAGGGCCTGTTTGAGCTGGCCGGCCTGCCCTATGTGGGCTGCGGGGTGCTGGCCAGCGCGGTGTGCATGGACAAGGCGGCGGCCAACGCCCTGCTGGACGCGGCCGGGGTGCCCCGCTGCGAGTGGGACTGGGCCTGGCGCAGCGAGTGCGCCGATTTTGATGCGCTGGAGGCCCGCCTGGCCCAAAAGCTGCACTACCCCATCTTTGTAAAGCCGGCCAACGCGGGCAGCAGCGTGGGCATCAGCCGGGCCGCGGACCGCGCCGCCCTTGCCGCCGCCATCAAGACCGCCCTGCGCGAGGACGACAAGGTGGTGTTTGAGCGGTTTGTGGAGGGGCAGGAGGTGGAGTGCGCCGTTCTTGGCAACACCGGCAGCCCCGGGGGGGTAAGCGCCACCCGCCCGGGCGAGATTTTGGCCGGGGACGTATTTTACACCTACGACGACAAATATAAAAACGGGGTGAGCCGCACCCTGATCCCGGCCCGGCTGAGCGAGGAAAAGCTGGACGAGGTGCGCGCCCTTGCCCAAAGGGCCTATCAGGTGCTGGGCTGCGAGGGGCTGGCCCGCTGCGACTTTTTTGTGGAAAAGGGCACCGGCCGGGTGCTGCTGAACGAGGTGAACACCCTGCCGGGCTTTACGGCCATCAGCATGTACCCCAAGCTGATGGAGGCGGCCGGCGTCGGCCTGCCCCAGCTGTGCCAAAAGCTGGTGGAGCTTGCCCTGGCGCGGGCGGAGGCGCGGCATGGATAAGCGGCCGGTGGGGGTGTTCGACTCGGGGCTGGGCGGGCTTACCGCCGTGCGGGAGCTGCGCCGGCTTTTGCCCGGCGAGGACATCGTGTATTTTGGCGACACCGGCCGGGTGCCCTACGGCAACCGGGGCAGCGGGATCATCCGGCAGTACGCCCGGCAGGACATCGCCTTTTTGCTGGGCCGGGGGGTCAAGCTGATCCTGGCGGCCTGCGGCACCGTGAGCAGCACCTATCCGCCGGGGGAGGCCGCCGGCCTGCCGCTGCCCTACTTGGGGGTGGTGGAGCCCACCGCCGTGGCCGCGGCCGCGGCCACCCGCAGCGGGCGGATCGGCATCATCGGCACGGCGGCCACCATCCGCAGCGGCAGCTACGAGCGGCTGCTGCACGCCTTGCGGCCCGGCGTTTCCACCATGGCGCGGGCCTGCCCCCTGTTTGTGCCGCTGGTGGAAAACGGCCATATCGCCCCGCAGGACCCGGTGAGCAGCCTGGTGGCCGAGGAGTACCTGGCCCCTTTGCGGGACGCCGGGGTGGACACCCTGATCATGGGCTGCACCCACTACCCGCTGCTGGCCGGGGTGATCGGCCGGGTGATGGGCCCCGGGGTGGCCCTGATCGACGCGGGGCGGGAGGCCGCCCGGGCGGTACAGGAGCGGCTGGCCGCGGGGGGCCTTTTAAACGAGGCCGGCGGCAGCGTGCGGTATTATGTGACCGACAGCACCGACCAGTTTGCCGCCATGGCCGACCTGTGCCTGGACGCGGACGCCCACGGGCCGGTGGAGCATGTGCCGATCGAGCAAATCGCGGCGCTGGAGCCGGACTTTGGCGGGCCGGCGCATCGCTGAGCCGCAGGCCCCCGCGGCGCGGGCGGCACCGGCGCGGGCGCAGGGCCCAAAGGCCGCGCTGAGCGGGCGCAGGGCCGCCATACCCAAAAGGCCGCGCTGAGCGGGCGCAGGGCCGCCATACCCAAAAAAGGCCCCGCGGCGCGGATGCAGGGCCCGGGGCGGCGGCCGGCCCGCAGGATAAGGAAGGGATGCGCATGAAGGAGAATTATCTGATCCAGATCGACGGCCGGATGGAGCAGAACGGCCCGGACGGGGCCGACAATATCCGGCTGATGACCCGCGGCAGCTTTGTGCGGCGGGGCGGCAGCTTTTTCATCACCTACGCCGAAACCGCCGCCACCGGCTACGAGGGCTGCACCACCACCGTGCGGGTGGCCCAGGACGCCAGCAAGGTGAGCATGACCCGGTTTGGCCCGCTGCCCAGCCAGCTGGTGATCGAAAAAGGGGTGCGGCATCTCTGCCATTACGACACCGGCTACGGCGCCATGACCCTGGGGGTGGCGGCGGATGAGATCCGCCACCAGCTCACCGACGCGGGCGGGCAGGTGGAGTTCAGCTATACCCTGGATATGGACAGCGCCGGCCTTATCAGCCGCAACCTGGTCAAGATCCAGGTGCGGCCGGCGGTATCTTAAAGGGCCGGGCGCGTTTTATTTTAAAGGAGCGGGCCCGGGGCCCTTTGCGGGCATCCGGGCCGGGCGCATGGAAAAACAGGCAGCCAAAAAACCGCCAAAAATGGGCCGCCCCTCCACACCGGAGGGGCGGCCCAACAGATACTATTATAGCACAGCCGCCCGGCAAAAGCTATGCAACAAATCTACAAAAAAGGGGCAAATAGTTCATGCAAAATCCCACTATACAACCCCGAAAAAACTGGGTATAATAAGGCCAGAACAAAAGAAAGAGCCCCGAACGAGACAGCCGGAGCAAGAGCGGCCTGGGACACGGCCCGCCGGCGCAAAAGAAAGGAGTGGATACCGATGGCTCATGAAACACCCGTTCTGCGTGGGCAGGTCGGGATCCGCTGAGGGCTAACCTCCCCAAAACGTCACAGGGCATCCCCTGAAGAGAGACCAAAGAATGGGTAGAAGGTTCCCCAAAGACGCAAGGCCCCACCTGCCGCAGACAAAAGACTTTTTTAAGATAGATCGACGGAATGAAGAAGTGATGTCGTATGAACATGCTGAGGTATCCGCCAATCATTTAAGAAAAGTCCGACCAACCATTTTATAAAAAGAAAAGGCTGTGAGACCAATGTACTGACAGTTTGTCCGCCAACCACCCTTTCGGATGAGGCTGCGAAACCAATGAGCTGAAAATGCTGTCCGCCCTCAAACGCCCTTGGCACAGGAGGCAAAGGACGCCGATGAACTGAACGGTTTATCCGCCAACCACCCTTTTGTATGAGGCTATGAGACCAATGGACTAAGCAGATTTTGAGGGATCATGTCCAAATCATTGCAGCTTTCGCACACAAACCTTCTGAATGAGGCTGTGAGACCGATGAACTGAAAAGCGTGTCCGCCAACCAACGCAGGCAAGATGAGGCTTTGACGCCAATGGATCGATAAATTTTTGCCGGCTTCCAAGTTTTGAAAAACGGCATAAAAAAGCAGATTTTCCATCATCCGTTTATCATCTTTTTGCAAGAGGCTGCGAGACCGATGTACTAAATAACACCAGCGCCCGCCTGGCAAACCCAGGCGGGCGCTTTTTTTGGCGGCAGGGCGGGGGCGTACCCCGCCGGGGCGGCCCCCGGCGGAAGGGCGGCCTGCCCTTGGCCAATGCCGGAGTGCATTGGCCGGAGTGCGGCCTGCCCTTGGCCAGTGCCGGGGTGCATTGGCCGGAGTGCGGCCTGCCCTTGGCCAATGCCGGGGTGCATTGGCCGGAGTGCGGCCTGCCCCTGGCTGCGGGGGGCGCACCCCCTGTCCGGCGGCTTGCCCCCCGCCGGGGCGCCGCTTTTTTGCTTGCACTTTGTCCGCGGGGCTCTTATAATAAGAGAAGCCACAAAAAGGGGGCGGTGCAGATGGCAAAGGACGGCGGCGCAAAGCGCCCGGTGCTGGGCGTGCTGGGCGGGCTGGGGCCGATGAGTTCGGTGTATTTTTATGAGATGCTTACCACCCACACCCCCGCCGTGCGCGACCAGGACCATCTGGACATCATCCTCTCCAGCCGGGCCTCCACCCCGGACCGCACCGCCTACATCCTGGGCGAGAGCGAGGAGGATCCTTTTGCCGCGATGGAGCGGGACGCCGAGATGCTGGTACAGTATGGGGCCACCCTGCTGGCCATCCCCTGCAACACCGCCCATTATTTTTACGACCGGCTGGCCCGCAGCCTGCCGGTGCCGATCCTGAACATGGTGCGGCTGACCGTCTGCCGGGCCAAGGCCGAGGGCTGCCGTTCGCTGGGGGTGCTTGCCACCAGCGGCACGGTGGACAGCCACACCTACCAGCGCCTCTGCCGCGCCGAGGGGCTGGGGTGCGTGCTGCCCAGCCCCGAAAACCAAACGGCCCTGATGGAGATCATCTACGGGCAGATCAAGAGCGGCCGCCGGGCGGATATGGCGCTGTTTATGCGGGTGGCCGATGAACTGCGCGCCGCCGGCTGCGAGCGGGCGGTGCTGGGCTGCACCGAGCTGAGCCTGATCAAGCGGGACGAGGGCCTCGATGACCCGTTTTTCTTGGACAGCACCGAGGTGCTGGCCCGCGAGGCCCTGCTGGCCTGCGGCATCACCCCCATCGGGTTTTAACCGGGCCGGCCGCGGGGGCGGGATGATAAACCGGCCGCAAAATTTTGTAAGGACGTTCTCCGCCGGAGACCTCTGAATATCACGGGCCGTTCCATCTGCGGCCCATGAAAGGAATTGTGCACGATGCAAACCAAAAACACCTTTTACATCACCACCCCCATCTACTACCCCAGCGACAAGCTGCACATCGGCCACAGCTACACCACCGTGGCCTGCGACGCGCTGGCCCGGTTTGCCCGGATGCAGGGCCGGAAGGTCATGTTCCTGACCGGCACCGACGAGCACGGCCAGAAGATCCAGGACAAGGCGGCCGCCAAGGGGGTGACCCCCCAGGCCTATGTGGACGAGATCGTGGCCGGCATCAAGGAGCTGTGGAAGCTGCTGGACATCAGCTACGACCGGTTTATCCGCACCACCGACGCCTGCCACATCGAAAGCTGCCAAAAGATCTTTACCCGGCTGTATGAGCAGGGCGACATCTACAAGGGCGTGTACAAGGGCCACTACTGCAAGCCCTGCGAGAGCTTTTGGACCGACAGCCAGCTTGTGGACGGCAAATGCCCCGACTGCGGCCGCGAGGTGTACGAGGCCGAGGAGGAGGCCTACTTTTTTAAGACCGGCAAGTATGCCGACCGGCTGCTGAAGCTCTATGAGGACAATCCCGCCTTTATCCAGCCCGAGAGCCGCAAAAACGAGATGATCGCCTTTATCAAACAGGGCCTGCAGGACACCTGCGTCTCCCGCACCACCGTGCCCTGGGGCATCCCGGTGCCCTTTGACCAAAAGCACACGATGTATGTGTGGGTGGACGCCCTCTCCAACTACATCAGCGCGCTGGGCTACGGCAACAGCCAGTACAGCGATTACGATACCTTCTGGCCGGCCGACCTGCACATGGTGGGCAAGGAGATCCTGCGGTTCCACACCATCCTCTGGCCGGCCATGCTGATGGCGCTGGACCTGCCGCTGCCAAAGCAGGTGTTCGGCCACGGCTGGCTGCTGCTGGAGGGCGGCAAGATGAGCAAATCCAAGGGCAACGTGGTGGACCCGGTGGTGCTCTGCGGCCGGTATGGGGTGGACGCCATCCGCTACTTTTTGCTGCGGGAGATCCCCTTTGGCAACGACGGCGTGTTTACCAACGAGGCGCTGATCGCCCGCATCAACGCCGACCTTGCCAACGACCTGGGCAACCTGCTGAGCCGCACCGTTTCGATGGTGGAAAAATACTTTGGCGGTACCCTGCCCGGCCCCGAGGGGCGGGCCGCGGGCGAGTTTGATGAAGATTTGATCGGCGTGGTTTCGGCCATGCCGGGCAAGGCTGCCGCCGCCATGGAGCAGCTTTTGATCCCCCAGGCTTTGCAGGAGATCTTTAAGGCGATCCAGCGGGCCAACAAGTATATTGACGAGACCGCCCCCTGGACCCTGGCCAAGGCGGAGGAAAACCGCCCCCGGCTGGCGGCGGTGCTGTACAACCTGTGCGAGAGCCTGCGGTTTGCCGCGGTGCTGCTGGCCCCCTTCCTGCCCGGCACCGCGCCCCGCATCGCGGCCCAGCTGGGCCTTGGGCAAAACGGCCCCGCCCTTTGCTACGAGGGGCTTGCCTTTGGCGGCGTGACCAGCTACACCGTGCACAAGGGCGAGGCGCTCTTCCCCCGCATCGACCCCGAAAAGGAGCTGGAGGCCCTTGCCGCCGAAACCGCGGCCGCCGAGGCCCCCGCCGCGCCCGCGCCGCAAAAGGCCCCCGAGGCCGCGCCGCAGCAGCATCTGGCCGAGATCACGATCGACGATTTTGCCAAGTGCGAGATCAGGGTGGCCAAGGTGCTGGAGTGCGAAAAGCTGCCCGAGAGCAAAAAGCTGCTCAAGTTCCGCCTGTTTGACGGCGAGCGGGAGCGCACCATCCTTTCGGGCATTGCCAAGTGGTACAGCCCCGAGCAGCTGGTGGGCAAGCATGTGTGCATCGTGGCGAACCTGGCCCCCCGCCCCATGATGAAGGGCAAGTATGTAAGCGAGGGGATGATCCTCTCGGCTGAGGACGACGAGGACAACGTGACGGTGGTGGAGCTGCCGCAGAGCGTCAAGCCCGGCAGCCTGCTGGGATGAGCGGCCCCATCTTTGACAGCCACGCCCATTACACCAGCCGCCGGTTTGACGCCGACCGGGACGCCCTGCTGGCGGGCCTGCCGGGGCTGGGGGTGGTTGGCGTGATCGAGTGCGGCACCCATCTGGACACGAGCCTTGCGGCGGTGGGGCTTGCCCATCGGTACCCCTTTATTTGGGCGGCGGTCGGCATCCACCCCGAGAGCCTGATCGAGGAGGACGCCGCCACCCGCGCCCGGTTTGGGGGCGACTGGGCGGCCGAACTGGCCGCCATGCGGCCCCTGTATGAGGACGAACGGGTGGCAGCCATTGGCGAGTGCGGGCTGGACTGCCACTGGCCGGTGCCAAAAGAGGCCCAGCTGGCCCTGTTTGAGGCGCAGCTGCGCCTTTCGCTGGAACTGGATAAGCCCATCATCGTGCACGACCGCGAGGCCCACGCCGACACCTACGCCCTGCTGCGCCGGTATAAGCCCCGGGGGGTGCTGCACTGCTACAGCGGCAGCGCCGAGGACGCGCTCTGGCTGGCAAAGCAGGGCATGTACATCGGCTTTGGGGGCGCGGCCACCTTTAAGGGGGCCAAGCGGGCGGTGCAGGCGGCGGCAGCCCTGCCGGCCGAGGCCATTCTGCTCGAGACCGACTGCCCCTACATGGCTCCCGAGCCCTACCGGGGGCAGCGCTGCCACTCCGGCATGATCGCCCGCACCGCCGAGGTGCTGGCCGGGGTGCGGGGGCAGGCCCCCGCCGAACTGCTGCGCACCGCCGACCAGAACGCCCGGCGGCTGTTCGGCCTGCCGGGCGGCTGAGGGCTGCTGTGGCTTTCCCCCGCCCTTAAGGCCGCGTCGGCACAAAACCTTGGCGGGGCCTGCCGCCGGCGCAAAACCGCGGCATGCAAAAAGCCGGCGCTCCCCTGCCCCGCCCAACCATTTAAAAACATCAGGAGGAATCACACCATGAAAGCCCGTATCCCCAAACACCGCGAATTTATCATCAACTTTGGCGAAAACGCCGACGAGGCCCGCAGCCAGGAGGCCTGGGACAAGCTGAACGCCATTGTGGAGGAGTACAAAAAGGCCCACAACGGCCGCAGCGTGTACGAGCCCACCTTTATTGAGGACACCGAGGAGCAGGTCAAGGCCCTGCAGGCCGAATACGGCTTTACCTATACGGTGGAGCTGCGCTGAGCCCCCGCCGGGCGGCAGGGGCGGGCGGCAGGGGTCCGCGCCCCTTTGCGGGGCCGGCCCGCCGCAGGCTCGCCCTGTATCCTATCCCCTGATAACCGCCAAAAGGCGCGTTGCAGAACTACCTTCTGCAATGTGCCTTTTTTTGATGGAAAACTTGTAAACCTTGTGCTGTTTTTTGGTTGACAATAGCCCCTTTGCGTTTTTACAATAAAGGCATCGAGCGCGCCGGCACAGGCGCGGCACAGGGAGGGGGCGCGGTCATGACCACCCGGCAGGCCCTTTTACAGGCGCTGGCCCAGGCCCAGGGGCGGCCGCTCTCGGGCGAGGCGCTGGCCGGGCGGCTGGGGGTGAGCCGCGCGGCGGTGTGCAAGGCGGCCCGCGCCCTGCGGGCGCAGGGGTACCGGATCGACGCGGCCAGCGGGCGGGGCTACCAGCTGCTGCCGGGGCCCGACCCACTGACCCGCGAAGCCCTGCTGGCCGCCTGCGCCGCCGAGGGCTGGGCTCCCGCCATGGCCGAGGTGTACCTCGAACTGCCCTCCACCAACCTGCGGGCGCGGCAGCTGGCCCTGGCCGGCGCGCCGGACGGAGCCCTTGTTTTGGCCGGCGGCCAAAGCCAGGGCCGGGGCCGGCTGGGCCGCCGGTTTGAGAGCCCCGCCGGGCGCGGGCTGTACATGACCCTTTTGCTGCGCCCGCGCCTGCCGGCCGCCGAGGCCGCCTGCCTGACCGGACGGGCGGCGGTGGCGGTTTGCCGGGCGGTGAGCCGGCTGTGCCGGACAGAACTTGCCATCAAATGGGTGAACGACCTGTTTTTGCAGGGCAAAAAGGTGGGCGGCATCCTTACCGAGGCGGTGACCGACCTGGAGGGCGGGCTGGTGGAGTTTGCGGCCCTGGGCATTGGGCTGAACCTGACCACCCTGCCCGATGAGTTTGGTCCCGAACTGGCCGGGCTGGCGGGCAGCCTGTTCCCCGGCGGGCCGGCCCCCTGCGGCCGGTGCGCGCTGGCCGCGGCGGTGTGCGCCGAGTTTGCGGCGCTGGGGCCGGGGTTTGGCTACCTGGAGGAGTACCGCGCCCGCAGCCTGGTGCTGGGGCGTTACCTCACCGTGCTGGGCCTGGGCGAGCCGTTTGCGGCCCGCGCGGTGGAGATCGACCGGCTTGGCCGGCTGGTGGTGGAGCTTTCGGGCGGGGGGCGGCGCACCCTTGGCAGCGGCGAGGTGCAGATCCGCCCCGCCGCGCTCGGGTTTGGCCCGGCCGCCGGCGGCCCGCCCTGAGCGGGGGCGCAAAAGCGGCGGCATATGGCGGCAAAGAGCGCACGGGGCGGGCCTTTTTTAACGCCGCCCCGCAAAACAGCATAGAAAGGCGGGATCCAGAATGACCGTAACTACAAGCGCAAAAACCCGGCAGATGGTGCAGGCGGCACTGTGCACGGCGCTGCTCTGCGTGATCTCGCCCTGGTCGGTGGTGATCGGGCCGGTCAGCCTGACCCTGGGCGTTTTTGGGGTATTTTTTGCCGGAGCGATGCTCACGCCCGGCTATGCGTGCCTGGCCGTAACGGCCTACATTGCGCTGGGGGCCATGGGGCTGCCGGTAATCAGCAACTTCCGCTCGGGGCCGGCGGCGGTGTTTGGCCCCACCGGCGGCTACCTGCTGGCCTTTCCGGCGATGGCGCTGCTGCTTTCGCTGGCCAAAAAGCACAGCCGCAGCCTTTGGCTGCAGGCCGTGGCCATTGGGGCGGCGCTGATGGTGATGTACGCCCTGGGCACCGCCTGGTTTATGGCCGTGACCGGCACCGGCCTTGCCGCCAGCCTTGCGGCCTGCGTGCTGCCCTTTGTGCTGCCGGACGCCGCCAAGGGCGCGGCGGCGCTGGCCCTTTCGGCGGCGCTGCGGCGGCGGATGCAGTAGCCCGGCGGCCTGCCCTGTGCAGCCTGCTTTTTGCGGCCCCACCTCCGGCGGCCGCCTTTATGCGCTGCCCCGGCCTATCCTTTGGCGGCCCTGCCCGCCCATCCTGCTTTTACCCGGCCAAAAACGCCGCCCGGCCCCCATTCAGGTGGGGCTGGGCGGCGTGTTGCGCAGGGCTGGTTATTGGTTATGGCGGTACCAGTCCAGCCGGCTGTCGTACCGCTTGCCCGAGAGCCGGTAGTACATCTCAAAGGCGACCGTGATCACGGCAAAGATGACCAAAAAAATCAGGATAAAGCTTACCCAGGCGCCGGCGCTCTGGGCCGGGAACCAGTGGAAGGCCACCGCCACCCCGGTGAGGATGGCAAAAAAGGGCACGGCAAACACCAGAAGCCGCCAGCCATAGCCCAGCTTTTTGATCACGAGGGAAGAAAAGGCGATCAGCTGCAAACTGCCCGCCGCAATGCTGACCAGCATCAGCGAGATGAGGGTGGCCACATCGGCGGTTTGCTGGCCGTACGCCAGCAAAAAGAAGATGTAAAAAAACATCGCGCCGGTATAGCACAGGGCCGCGCGCTCCTTGAGGGCGATCACGATCTCAAAAAAGTTTTTCATAGCTTCGAACTCCTTTGCAAAAAAATCGGTTTTTGCGGGCTGGGGGCAGCCGCCTCCCCCGCCCCGCGGCTGAAAGGGCCCGCTGCATGGCAGGCCCGCTGCATGGCGGGGCTGCTGTATGGGCGACCCGCAGCACGGCGGGGCTGTGGGCGGCAGGGCCCCCGCGCCCCCCGAAAACGGCCCGCCGGGCCGCGGCTATAACCCCAATTTTGCCTTGATGGCCGGCACATACTGGCGGTTGGCGATCACGATCTCGCCGTTTGCCATGGTAAGCCGCAGCCGGCCGCCCATCTCGGGCCGCAGCGAGCGCACCTGCGCAAAGTTGACGAGGGCCGAGCGGCTGACCCGCACAAAATCCCGGCCGGCCAGCTGGTCCTCCAGCTCGTACAGCCGCATGCGGGTCTCGTACACCCCCTCGACGGTGTACAAAAAGGTGCCGCGGTCCACCGTGTCGATGTAGAGCACCTGCCCGGCGTCCAGCAGGCAGGTCTCCCCCTCCCGTTCGCCGGTAAGCCGCGCGTTGGAAAGCTGCAAAAGCTCCACCAGCCGGGTGGTGCCGGCGTCCAGCCGCGGGCAGCGGATGACTACCTCGGTTTGGGCCAGGCCGGGGTGTTCCTCCACCGTGATCTTCATGGGCATCGCTCCTTTCGCCGCCGCGCCCCGGATTTTTGGGGCTGGCGGTGCTTTTTTGGGCTGGGTTTTGGGTCTGCCGGCGGCTATGGCCGGCGGTGCTTTTAGGACAATTTCTCAAGGCCGCACCCGGCCCCGGGCCCTGGATGTTTGGGCGCGCCCCGTTTTCACCCAAAGCAGAGGGGAGTTGAACCCGGGCCGGGTTCGGCCCCCCTCTGCTAAAGCATACCCCATGCCGCCCCGCGCCGCAAGGGGTAGATGCGCGGCCTGCTGTGCAGGCCGCGCAGGCTGCACAAAACTGCGGCTGAACGAGGGATAAACCCACGGCAGGGGGTCTGGGCGCGGGGCGGCTGCCGGGCAAAGCAAACAGGCCGC
>CAJTVI010000050.1 GCA_910579545.1 uncultured Oscillospiraceae bacterium
GCGTCCCCCTATGGGGACGCCGCCCGCGCCCTGTTTTTTGCCCTTTTTATTTCGACCCTTTTGGGCCTTTGCCCTTTTACAATAAGCGCCGCTTACAGGGGCCGTTTACAGGTTGGTATACCCCATCAGGGCCTCGTCCACCGCGGCGGCGGCGTCCCGCCCCTCGCGCAGCGCCCAGACCACCAGGCTCTGGCCCCGGCGGGCGTCCCCGGCCGCAAATAGCTTGGGCACCCCGGTATAAAACCGCGCGGGGCCTTCGCCGGCTGTGGGCGGGTTTTCGCCCCCGGCCAGCCGGCCGCGGGGGTCCAGCTCTGCCCCAAAGGTGCTTGCAAGGCCGGGCTCGCAGCCGGTAAAGCCCGCCGCGATCAGCACCAGCCCGGCCGGCAGGGTGTACTCCTCGCCGGTGGGCTCCATCGGGCGGCGGCCGGCCTTGTCAGGCTTGCCGGGGGCCAGCTTCTGCACCACCGCCCCGGCCACCCGGCCGTCCGGCCCGGTCAAAAATTCCTTTACGGTGGCCTGCCAGCGGCGGGGGTCCGCCCCAAACAGGGCAATGGCCTCCTGCTGGCCGTAGTCGGTTTTCAGCACCCGGGGCCACTCGGGCCAGGCGTTGCCCGGTGCGCGGGTCTCGGGGGGCTTGGGCAGCATCTCTAACTGCACCACCCCTGCGCACCCCTGCCGGATGGCGGTGGCCACACAGTCGTTGCCGGTGTCGCCCCCGCCGATCACCAGCACCTGCCTGCCCTTGGCGCTGATCGGGCTTTCGCCGCCCGGGCCGGCGTCCAAAAGGGTTTTGGTGGCCGCCGCAAGGTACTCCACCGCAAAATGGATGCCCGCCGCCTGCCGGCCGGGCAGCGTGAGGTCCCGCGGCTGGGCCGCGCCGCAGCAAAGCAGCACCGCGTCGTATTCCTCCAGCAGCTTTTTGGCCGGCAGCGCCCGGCCCACCTCGCAGCCCAGCGCAAACGCCACCCCCTCGGCCTCCATCAGCCGGGTGCGCCGCAGCACCACCGCCTTGTCCAGCTTCATGTTGGGGATGCCGTACATCAAAAGCCCGCCCGGCCGGTCGCTGCGCTCGTACACGGTCACCGCGTGGCCCCGCTTGTTCAGCCAGTCGGCCGCGGCAAGGCCGCTCGGCCCCGAGCCCACCACCGCCACCCGCTTGCCGGTGCGGGCCGGCGGCGGGCAGGGGGGCAAAAGGCCGTTTGCGTAGCCATATTCAATAATGGCGCGCTCGTTTTCCTTAATGCACACCGCGCTGCCGCTGGCCATGCCGCAGGTGCAGGCCGCCTCGCAGGGGGCGGGGCACACCCGGCCGGTAAACTCGGCAAACCGGTTTACCGCCAGCAGCCGGCGCAGCGCCAGCTCCCACCGGCCCTGGTATACAAGGTCGTTCCATTCCGGGATCAGGTTGTGCAGCGGGCAGCCGCTCACCATGCCGCCCAGCAGCACCCCGCTCTGGCAAAAGGGCACGCCGCAGTCCATGCAGCGGGCCGCCTGCCGGCGCTGCTCGGCCTCGGGCAGCGGGGTGTGGAACTCCGCAAAATCCGCCACCCGCCGCTCGGGCGGGGTCTCGGCGCTCTCGGCGCGCCGGTAGTCCATAAAGCCAGTTGTTTTTCCCATCCTGCTCAAAGCCCCCTCTCAGCGTGCGGTCTGGATGGCGTAAAACGCCTCGATCTGGGCCTGTTCGCCCTCAAGCCCCTTTTCCTCGGCCTGGGCGATCAGGCGCAGCATCCGGTCGTAATCGTGGGGCAGCACCTTTTTAAAGCGGGGCAAAAAGGCCGCAAAGTCCTCCAAAATGGCCTTGGCCAGGGGGCTGCCGGTCTTTTCGGCGTGCTGGCGGATCAGCGCCCGCAGCGCGGCCACGTCGTGCTTATGCTCCACCGGCTCCAGGCTCACCATCGCCTTGTTCACCCGCTGGTAAAGGTCCCGTTCGGTGTCCAGCACATAGGCGATGCCGCCGGACATGCCCGCCGCAAAGTTTTTGCCGGTGCGGCCCAGCACAACCACCACGCCGCCGGTCATGTATTCACAGCCGTGGTCGCCCACGCCCTCCACCACCGCCATCGCGCCCGAGTTGCGCACCGCGAACCGCTCGCCGGCCACCCCGCTCACAAAGGCACGGCCGCCGGTGGCCCCATACAGCGCCACGTTGCCAATGATGATGTTCTCCTCCCGCTTGTAGGCCGCCCCCTCGCCGGGGTAAACGATCAGTTCCCCGCCCGAAAGGCCCTTGCCAAAATAGTCGTTGCTGTCCCCGATCAGCTCCAGGGTCAGCCCCTTGGGGATAAAGGCCCCAAAGCTCTGCCCGCCGCTGCCCCGGCACCGGATGTGGTAGCAGCCCTCGGGCAGGGTGTCGCCGTATTTTTTGGTGATGTCGCTGCCAAAGGCGGCGCCCAGCGCCCGGTCGGTGTTGCCCACGGCCAGCTCGATGGTTTTGGGCGCGCCCGCCTCAAAGGCCGGCTTCATCTTTTTTTCGATCACGCGCAGGTCCAGGGTTTTTTGCAGCGCAAAATCATAGGCGGCCCTGGGGTCAAAATGCACCCGCGTATCCTCGATCAGGGGGTTGTGCAGCATGGCCGAAAGGTCCAGCTTTGCCGCCCGGGGGTTCTCCTCTGCCAGCCCCTGGCGCGGGCGCAAAAGGTCGGTGCGGCCGATCAGCTCCTCCACCCGGCGCACCCCCAGCGCGGCCATCTGGCGGCGCAGGTCCTCGGCCATAAACAGCATAAAGTTTTCAACATATTCCGGCCGGCCCATAAACCGCCGGCGCAGCTCCGGGTTTTGGGTGGCGATGCCCATGGGGCAGGTGTCCAGGTTGCAGGCCCGCATCATCACGCAGCCCAGCGCCACCAGCGGCCCGGTGGCAAAGGCGAACTGCTCGGCCCCCAGCATGGCCGCAACGGCAAGGTCCCGGCCGGTCATCAGCTTGCTGTCGGTTTCCAGCCGCACCCGGCTGCGCAGCCCATTCAGGATCAGGGTCTGGTGGGCCTCGGCCACCCCCAGTTCCCAGGGCAGCCCGGCGTTGTGGATCGAGGTGCGCGGGGCCGAGCCGGTGCCCCCGTCGTACCCGCTGATGGTGATGCACTGGGCCCCCGCCTTGGCCACCCCGGCCGCGATGGTGCCCACCCCCGCCTCGCTGACCAGCTTGACCGCGATGGAGGCGGCCCGGTTGGCGTTTTTGAGGTCGTAGATCAGCTGGGCCAGGTCCTCGATCGAATAGATGTCATGGTGGGGCGGCGGGCTGATCAGCCCCACCCCGGTGGTGGAGTGCCGGGTCTTGGCGATCCAGGGGTACACCTTGGCCCCGGGCAGCTGGCCGCCCTCGCCCGGCTTTGCCCCCTGGGCCATCTTGATCTGGATCTCCCTGGCGCTTACAAGGTACTTGCTGGTCACCCCAAACCGGGCCGAGGCCACCTGCTTGATGGCGCTGTTGCGGTCGATGCCGTCCGGCCCGGGGGCATAGCGGTCCTCCTCCTCGCCGCCCTCGCCGGTGTTGGAGCGGGCCCCCAGCCGGTTCATGGCAATCGCAAGGGCCTCGTGGGCCTCCTTGGAGAGCGCGCCGTAGCTCATGGGCGCCACCGCAAACCGCTTTACGATCTTGTGCGCCGGCTCCACCTCCTCCAGCGGTATCCCGCCGCCGGCCGGCGGCGCAAACTCCAGCAGGCTGCGCAGGTGGGTCAGCGGCCCCGAGTCGATCCGACGGGCGTACCGCTCAAACAGGGCAAAATCGCCGGCCTGCACCGCCTGCTGCAAAAGGTGGATGGTCTCGGGGTCGTACAGGTGCTCCTCCTTGCCGCTGCGCAGCTTGTGGCTGCCCTCGCTCTCCAGTTCCATGCTGATGTCCAGCCCCAGCGGGTCAAAGGCCTGGTTGTGCCGCGCCTCCACGTCCTCGCCCAGCTCGGCCAGCCCGATGCCGCCCACCCGGTTGGGGGTGCCGGTAAAGTACCGGTCCACCACCTCCTGGCCAAGGCCCACCGCCTCAAAGATCTGGCTGCCCTGATAGCTCTGGATGGTGGACACCCCCATCTTGGAGGCGATCTTTACAATGCCGTGCAGCACCGCGCTGTTGTAGTCGTCTACGGCGGCGTACAGATCCTTTTCCAGCAGCCCCTGTTCGATCAGCCGGCCGATGCTCTCCTGGGCCAGGTACGGGTTGACCGCGCAGGCCCCATAGCCCAGCAGCGCCGCAAAGTGGTGCACCTCCCGTGGTTCGCCGCTCTCCAAAATCAGGGCCATGGCGGTGCGCTTTTTGGTGCGCACCAGATACTTGGACACCGCGCTCACCGCCAAAAGGCTCGGGATGGCAAGATGGTATTCGTCGATGCCCCGGTCCGAGAGGATCAGGATATTCGCCCCGTCCCGATAGGCGCGGTCCACCTCCACAAACAGGCGGTCGATGGCCTTTTCCAGCGGGGTGTTTTTGTAGTAGAGGATCGGCACCACCGCCACCTTAAAGCCCGGCTGGCGCATTTCCCGGATCTTCAAAAGGTCGGTCTCGGTCAGGATGGGGTTGTGCACCTTGAGCACCTTGCAGTTCTCGGCCTTTTCCTCCAGCAGGTTGCCCCGCGCGCCAATGTACACGCTGGTGGAGGTGACCACCTCCTCCCGGATGGCGTCGATGGGCGGGTTGGTCACCTGGGCAAACATCTGCTTAAAATAGGCAAACAGCGGCGGCCGCCGGCCGCTCAAGGCCGCCAGCGGGGTGTCGTGCCCCATCGCGCCGGTCGGCTCGGCTCCGGTGCGGGCCATGGGCAGGATGCAGCCGGCCAGGTCCTCGTACTTATAGCCAAAGGCCTTTTGCAGCCGCACCAGCTCCTCGCCGGTATAGGCCGGCAGCTTCTGGTTGGGGATCTTCAGTTCGTGCAGGGTCACCAGTTCCCGGTCCAGCCACTCGCCATAGGGCTGGCGGGAGGCATAGTCCTCCTTGAGCCGGGTATCGTCGATCAGCTCCCCCTTTACCGTGTCCACCAGCAGCATCCGGCCGGGGCGCAGCCGGTCCTTGCGCAGGATCTCCTCCTCCGGCAGGGGCAGCACCCCCACCTCGCTCGAAAGGATCAGCCGCCCGTCCCGGGTAATGCAGTAGCGGCTGGGGCGCAGGCCGTTGCGGTCCAGCACCGCGCCCATCACGTCCCCGTCGCTGAACAAAATCGAGGCCGGGCCGTCCCACGGCTCCAGCATGGTGGCGTAGTATTGGTAAAAATCCCGCTTTTTCCGGCTCATGGCCCGGTCGCCCTCCCACGGCTCGGGGATGGTCACCATCACGGCCAGCGGCAGTTCCAGGCCGTTCATCATCAAAAACTCCAGAGCGTTGTCCAGCATGGCGCTGTCGCTGCCCTCCTGGCTCACGATCGGCAGCACCTTGCCCATCTCGTCCCCCAGCTGCGGGCTCGAGACCGTTTCCTCCCGGGCCAGCATCAGGTCGGTGTTGCCCCGGATGGTGTTGATCTCGCCGTTGTGCAAGATCAGCCGGTTGGGGTGGGCGCGCATCCAGCTGGGTGCGGTGTTGGTGGAAAACCGGCTGTGCACCATCCCAATGGCCGATTCGTACCGCTCGTCCTGCAAATCGGGGTAAAAGCGGCGCAGCTCGCTTACCAAAAACATCCCCTTGTACACGATGGTCCGGCTCGAAAGGCTGCACACATAGCACCCGCCGCCCTGGCTCTGCTCAAACACCCGGCGCACCACGTACAGCCGCCGGTCAAAATCCAGGCCCCGCGCGCACTCGGCCGGGCGGCGCACAAAGCACTGCCAGATGCTGGGCATACACTCCAGCGCCTTCTGGCCCAGCACCCCGCTCTCCACCGGCACCCTGCGCCAGCCCAAAAAGGCGACCCCCTCCTTGCGGGCAATCACCTCAAACAGCTTCATGCTCTGGCTGCGCTGGTGCTCGTCCTGCTGAAAAAAGAACATCCCCACGCCGTAATCCCGCTCCCCACCCAGTTGGATGCCCTCTTTTTGGCACACCGGACCAAAAAAGGCGTGGCTCACCTGCAAAAGGATGCCCACCCCGTCGCCGGTGCGGCCCTCGGCGTCCTTGCCGGCGCGGTGCTCCAGGTGTTCCACAATGCGCAAGGCGTCGTCCACCGTGCGGTGGCTCTTGCGGCCGCGGATGTCCACCACCGCGCCGATGCCGCAGGCGTCATGCTCAAAGCGCGGGTCGTACAGCCCGGCGGGCCGGTTTGCTGCAAACTGGTTCATGGCTTCCCCTTCCTCCCTGGCCGCTTTTGCCCGCCCGCGGCCCCCGGGCCGGGCAGGCAAAGCAGCAAAAAAAGGCGCCTTTTAAGCGCAGGCCACGCGGCCCACGCCTAAAAGACGCCTTTGTCTTTGCTGGGTATTATAATACAGTTTGCGGTTTTGCGCAAGGGGCAAGCTGCAGGGAGAGTATCCAAACAGGGGAGAGATATCTGGCGGCCGGGTGCGTGGGAGCAGTCTCTCAAGGCAACAGGACCCCTGCCCCGAAAGCCTTTCGAGACTCTCCCCCGCATCCGGCCTTAGCACCCTGAAACTCCTTGAAATGGCCGCTCCCCCTGCGAGGGAACGGCGCTTTTCAGGCTTTTTAGAGGATCGTTTTTTATAATGGGCCGTGGGGCCTTTGCTCCCATAAAAGGCCCGGACTTTAAAAAAGAAAGGCAGTTGACCCATCATGAAAAGCAAAAAAACCATGCAGATCCTTTTTTGTCAGCTTTCCATCAAAGCTGCCGTCCCGCAAAAAACTGCCCCGCCAAAAAGGCGGGGCAGCAGGTTTATTCGGCCTTTGCGCGCAAAAGGTCCCGGATCTCGGCCAGCAGCTCCTCGCTGGTGGGGCCCTTGGGGGGTTCGGGCGCGGGGGCGGGCGGCTCCTTTTTGCGGGTCATCCGGTTGATCAGCCGCACCGCGCAGAAAACGCAGAGCGCGATCAGCAAAAACTCAAACACCGTCTGCAAAAAGCTGCCGTAGGCCAGCACCACCGGGTCGGCCCCCTCCCGCGCGGGCGGGAAGGTAACGGCCAGGGTGGCAAAGTTGATCTTGCCGATCACCAGCCCCAGCAGCGGCATCACCAGATCGTTTACCAGGCTGGTCACGATCTTGCTGAACGCGCCGCCCACCACAACGCCCACCGCCATGTCCAGCACGTTGCCGCGCATGGCAAATTCCTTAAATTCCTGCAAAAACTTTTTCATACCTGCGCCTCCCCATCAAGCATTTTTCAGCCGCGCGGCAAAAGCGCCGCCACCGCGCCGGCCGCGCCGTCCAGGTACACACCCGCATACTGCTCGATCGCGCCCGCGTCGGCCAGGGCGGCCAGCTGCGGGTCCAGCGGCATTTTGGCCAGCAGCGTAAGGCCGTGCTTTGCCGCCACCTCCTCCACATGGCTCTCGCCAAACAGGGGGATGCGCTTGCCGCAGTCCGGGCAGGCCAGCCAGCTCATGTTTTCCACAATGCCCAGGATGGGGATGTTCATCATCTCGGCCATCTTCACCGCCTTGCCCACGATCAGGCTTACCAGGTCCTGGGGGCTGGCCACCACCACGATGCCGTCCACCGGCAGGGTCTGGAAAACGGTCAGCGGCACATCGCCGGTGCCCGGAGGCATGTCCACAAACAAAAAGTCAACGTCCTTCCAGATGACCTCCTGCCAGAACTGCTTGACCGCCCCGGCGATCACCGGCCCGCGCCAGACCACCGGGTCCTCCTCGTTGTCCAGCAGCAGGTTGATGCTCATCACCTCAATGCCGGTGCGGCTGGCGATGGGCCAGGCCCCGTTCTCGTCGGCCATGGCCCGGCCGTGGATGCCAAACAGCTTGGGGATCGAGGGGCCGGTCACGTCCGCGTCCAGGATGCCCACCCGGTAGCCCTGCCGCCGCATGGCCACGGCCAGCATGGCGCTGGTCATGCTTTTGCCAACGCCGCCCTTGCCGCTTACCACCCCGATCACCTTTTTGATGCTGCTCAGGGCGTGGGGCGGCTCGCGGAAATCGGCCGGCTGGTTCCGGCTGGGGCAGTTTTCGCCGCAGCTGGAACAATCATGGGTACACTCGCTCATAAATACCAAACGCTCCTTTTCTCGTTTTTGGTCAGGTCAGGCCGCCCAATGGCGGCGCTTTGGCCGGCATAACGGCTGGTGTTCAGTTGGCCGCTTGTTGATTCCGCAAACCGCCGCTTTACAGCTCGGCCACAATGCCGGTGATCAGCTTTTGCAGCACCGCGGCCTTGCGGTTGGCCGTTTCGATCACATCCTCGCCGCTCAGCTTGCCGGCCATGCCGGCCGCCAGGTTGGTGATAAGGCTGATGGCCAGCACCCGCAGCCCGCAGTGGGCCGCCGCGATCACCTCCGGCACCGTGCTCATGCCCACCGCGTCGGCCCCCAAAAGCCGGAAGGCCCGGATCTCGGCCGGGGTCTCGTAGCTGGGGCCCATGTAGCCCAGATACACCCCCCGCTGCAGGGCCACCCCCTGCCGCTGGGCCACCGCAAGGGCCAGCTGGCGCAGCGCCGGGGTGTAGGCGGTGCTCATGTCGCAAAAGCGGGGGCCGATGGCCTCGTCGTTGGGGCCAAACAGCGGGTTTTTGCCCATAAAGTTGATGTGGTCCTCGATCAGCATCAGATCGCCCACCGAAAAACCGCTGTTCACCCCGCCGGCAGCGTTGGTCAAAAGCAGGTTTTCCACCCCGGCCGCCCGCATCACCCGCACCGGAAAGGCAATGTCCTGCATCGAGTGGCCCTCGTAAAAGTGCAGCCGCCCCTGCATGCACAGCACCGGCCTGCCGGCCAGCCGCCCGGCCACAAACCGCCCGGCGTGCCCCGGCGCGGTGGACGACGCAAAGCCCGGCAGCCCGGCATAGGGCGCGTACACCGGCTGTTCGATCGCGTCCGCCAGCCCGCCCAGGCCGCTGCCCAGCACAATGGCGGTTTTGGGCGCTGTGCCAATGGCCGCCTGCAGGGCCCCGGCCGCCCGCTGCACCGCCGCGGCGATGGTTTGCTGTTCGCTCATGGTCCGCCTCCTTTTACCTCTTTTGCTTTTTATTCCTTTTGCCCCAAAAACCATGTGTGCCCTTGCTGGGCGATGTTTGCTCAGCTTGTTATTTTGCTTTTTATAGTATATCATAGAATCAACAAATGTAAAATATGGGAAGGGGAGAGCGCGTTATGAAAACCTTTGCCGGCATCTTTGCGGCCTGGGCCGTTTTTTTGCTGGCCGCCGCGTTTTTTGGCGGGCTGATGCTCGTCAGCAGCTTTTGGGGGCTCTTTTTTGTGCTCACGCTGCTGCTTTCGGTGCTTACCTATGCCTTTTTGCGGTTTTCGGAAACGCTGGACGCCCTGCAAAAGAGGGTGGAGGCCCTGGAGGAGCGCGCCGGGGCACAGCCGCAGGGGCCGCAGCAGGCCCCAAAGGAGGAGTAAACTGCCATGTGTACTGCCGCCGCCTGTACGGCCGGGGACCTTTACTTTGGCCGTACCCTTGATTACGACTGCGCCTACGGCGAGGAGATCGTAGTGACCCCGCGCGGGTACGCGCTGGAGCTTGGCGGCCCCGCGCCGCTCAAAAGCCGCTGGGCCATGATCGGCATGGCCCATGTGGCGGCCCAAACGCCGGGCGGGCCGGCCTGGCCGCTCTACTACGAGGCCGCCAACGAAAAGGGGCTGTGCATCGCGGGGCTCAACCTCGCGGCCAGCGCCGCCTATGCCGCCCCCCTGCCGGGGCGGGAGAACATCGCCCCCTGGCAGCTCATCCCCTGGCTGCTGGGCCAGTGCGCCAGCCTGGCCGAGGCGCGGGGGCCGCTGGCGCGGCTCAACCTCATCGACGCCCCCTTCAGCCCGGCCCTGCCCACCGCCCGGCTGCACTGGCTGATCGCGGACAAAACCGGCGCGGTCGTGCTGGAATCCACCGCCGCGGGGCTCAAGCTTTACGAAAACCCGGTGGGGGTGCTGACCAACGAGCCCCCCTTTGACCAGCAGCTGATCCTGCTGGCCGGCTACCGGCAGCTTACCGCCGGCCCGCCCGAAACCCGGTTTGCGCCGGGGCTTACGCTGCCCGAGTACAGCCGGGGCATGGGGGCCATCGGCCTGCCGGGCGACCTCTCGTCCCCCTCGCGGTTCGCGCGGGCGGCCTTTGTAAAGCTCAACTCGGTGTGGGGCGAAACCGAGCAGGACAAGGTGGGCCAGTTTTTTCACATCTTAGGCGCGGTGGAGCAGCCGCGCGGCTGCTGCCGGCTGGAAAACGGCTGCCAGGAGATCACCCTTTACACCTGCTGCTGCAACGCCGGCAGGGGCGTTTACTACTACACCACCTACGGCAACCGCCAGATCACGGCGGTGGACATGCACCGCGCCGACCTGGACGGCCCTGCCCTGACCCGCTATGCGCCGGTGGCCAGCGAGCAGATCCGCTGGCAGAATTAGGCCGGCCCCCAAAAAGCGCAGGGGCCGCATTGCCCACCGCGCGGCGGGCTGGCCGCAAAACCGGCCCCGCCGCCGGCCTTCAAGCGCCGGCCCAAGGCCCCAAATGCCCATGCAACGCAAAAAAGGAGGACGCGCCCATGTACAAGGCAGTCGTTTTTGATTTTGACTACACCCTTGGCGATTCTACAAGCGGTATTGTAATGAGCGCAAACTACGCGCTGGAAAAGCTTGGCTATCCCCGGCAGGAGACCGAGGCCATCCGCCGCACGGTGGGGCTTACCCTGCCCGAGAGTTTCCGGGCGCTCACCGGGGTGCAGGACCCGGCGGCCGGGCAGGCCTATGCGGATTTTTTCCACGAAAAGGCCGAAACGGTCATGACCGACCACACCAGCCTGTATCCCGGCGCGCTGGGCCTGCTGGCCGTGCTGCGGCAGCGGGGGCTTAAAACAGCCATCGTGACTACCAAGGCCCACCGCACCATCCAGCGGATCGCCGAGCGGTACGGCGCGCTGCCCCTGCTGGACCGGCTGGTGGGCGGGGACGACGTGGCAAAGGAAAAGCCGGACCCCGAGGGCCTGCTGGGGGTGGCGGCGGGCTTTGGGCTGGCGATGCAAAAGGTGCTGTATGTGGGCGACAGCCTGGTGGACGCCAAAACCGCCCTTGCCGCCAAGGCCCCCTTTGCGGCGGTGCTCACCGGCACCACCCCGGCCGGGGCCTTTGCGCCCTACCGTCCGGTGTTTATTGGCGAAGACCTGGCCGGGATCGAAGGGTACATTTTGCGGGCGCTGGCCGGCGGCTGACCGGCGTTTAGCAGCCGCATCAACACAAAAAAGCCCCCGGCGGCAGCCGGGGCGCCATAAAAAAGCACATTGATTTTAAGAAACGGCATGGTCTTTGGGCCATGCCGTTTCCCGTTGCGCCATACCGCCTTGGCCCTACCGCAGCAGCGGCATGCTTCCGGTCAGCTTGTTGACCTTTTTCTTTGGGCCGCAGACCGCAACGCCAAAATATTGCAGGCTGCTTTCTGGGATCTGCCCCATCTTCTCAACAAATTCGTCATAGGTTTTGCAGCCCTGGGCCAGATCGGAGAAATCCACCACCGTTAAATCCTGAAAATCCGGCTGGTAGAGTTTTTCCCGTATTTGCTTGATGCTCTCCGGCGATCCCCGCAGGATGGGCACAGGAAATTCGATGATGCCAAGATGTTCGCGGCCGCTCTGGTCGGCCACGTCGGCCCCCACCACCTCCGGCATTTTCTTTCCCAGGGTGATCCCCATAATTGCCGCCGTGTTTGCGAGCAAGCCCCGCGGCAGGCCCTCGTCGATCACCATAACGCACTTTTCATTTTGCCAGTCCATTTTGCTTTTCCTCTTTTCTCAAAAATCGTTTGCTTGTTTGCCCTCAGACAGGGGCAGGCCCCCCGGCGTCAGAAATGTTCCAACAGCGGGCGCCCGCAGGCAGGGCGGAGAGATGGCCCGCTGCGCCGTTACCCTTCATACGGCGTTCCCCCCGTATCCTTAAAGATGTCCCGGTAAATACCGGGGGCCAGGCCCATAAAGCGGCTGAAAGAGTTGGTAAAGTGGCTCTGGTCAGAAAAGCCGGTTTCCAGCGCCGCCCGGGCGGGGGGAACACCCTGCTCCAGCAGCTTTTTGGCCCTGCCGATGCGGATGTTTTCCAGGTAGCTGTACGGCGTGACCCCCTTTGCGTGGGCAAAGGCCCGGAGCAGGGTGGACCTGCTCGCTCCGGCGCAGCGGCAGATCTGGTCCAGGCCGATCCGCTCGGCATAGTGCTCTTCCATAAAGGCGCAGGCTTTCTCGATTTCCTCCCGGCACTCCGGGACGCAGCGCTCAAAGGGCTGGCCGTATTGCTGGATCAGCCGGGTGATCAGGAACAGCAGCTTTTCCTCTTTTCCAAATTCATCGGAGCCTTTCATCACCAGCTCATGGAGCGGGCGCAGGCAGCAGGCCGCTTCTTCATCGCAGATCACATTCCGCGAAAACCCGGGCAGCGCCCGCCGGCCGGTGACCTCCTCCGCCAGGTCCAGCATGACCTCCTTCGTGATGTTGAAGCCCCGGTAATCCAGCGCCCCGCCGCCGCTCTGGACACAGGCGTGGCTGTCCCCTGGGTTAAACAGGAGGATATCGCCCTTTGCGATGGCGTACTCCTGGTTTTTGCAGGACAAAACGCGCTCCCCGTTCTCCACAAACCCGATCACATAGTATTCATGGAAATGATTCGGAAAAGGCTGCACGATGCCCTCAAAGCGGTAAGCCTCCATGCAAAGCCCATCATCGTATACCGCCGTCCGTATCTCTTTTTTCACAGGCCGCACCTCTTTTCCCCGCCTATTATACCAGCCGTTCGCGCCATTGGCTTGTAAAATATCTTCATTTTTAAGCCGTTTTATCGCCGCTGCCGCAAAAGGGCCGGCGCGGCCCTGCGCATGCCGCGCCCTTTTTGCGCATAAGCATTGCAGGAGGGGCGCGGCATCTGCCGGCCCGGCCGCCGGGCCGGGCCAGGGCCCGCCCCATTCTTGCAAAGGGGGGCGGGGCATGGACGGGGCCAAGGGCCAAAGCTACCTCAAAAACGCGGCCATCCTTACCATCACGGGGCTTTTGCTGCGGTTTGCGGGCATGTTTTTCCGCATCTATATCGCGGGGCAGATCGGCCCCGAGGGCATGGGCCTTTACCAGCTGATCTTTACCCTGTACACCCTGTCGGTCAGTTTGGCCACGGCGGGCATCTCGGTGGCGGCCACCCGCCTGGTGGCCGAGGAGCTCAGCGCCGGGCGGCCGGGCGGGGCGCTGGGGGTGCTGCGGCGGGTGCTGGGGCTGGCCTGCCTGCTGGGCTGCGCCGCGGCGGCGCTGCAGTGCCTGCTGGCCGGGCCGGCCGCAAAATACTGGCTGGGGGATGTGCGCGCGGCGCTGCCGCTGCGGCTGCTCTCGCCCAGCCTGCCCTTTATGGCCATGGCGGCGGCCTTGCGGGGGTATTTTCTGGCCCGCCGCCGCACCTGGCCAAACGCCTTCAGCCAGATGTTCGAGCAGGCGGCGCGCATCCTGGCCGTGATGCTCATCATCCGCCCGGCGGCGGCCATGGGCATCGAGTACGCCTGCGCGGCGGTGGTGCTGGGCAATACGCTCAGCGAGACCCTTTCCTGCCTGTGGATGTTCTGGTTTTACCGGCGGGACCGGCGCGCCGCCTTCCCCCTGCAAAAGCGCAGCCTGCCAAAGGACGCGATGGGCCGGCTCTGGGCCATCCTGCTGCCGGTGGAGGGCAGCCGCTGCCTTGCCAGCGCCCTGCAGGCGGCCGAAAACATGCTGGTGCCCGCCTGCCTTTTGCCCTTTTTGGCCAGCCGGGAGGCGGCGCTCTCGCAGTACGGCGCGCTCAAGGGCATGGCCATGCCGGTGCTGTTTTTCCCCTTTTCCTTCCTCTCGGCGCTGGCTACCCTGCTGATGCCCGAGATCACCGAGGCCCACATCCAGGGCCGCTCGGGCGCGCTGGAGCGGCTGATCGGCCGGATGGTCTACCTCACCGGGGTGGGCTCGATCCTGGCGGCGGGGCTGTTTACCCTCTACGCGCCCGCGCTGGGCCGGCTGCTCTACGGCAGCGAGGAGGTGGGCTTTTACCTGCGGGTGCTCGGCCCGGTGACCCCCTTTATGTACCTCGAGAGCATGGTGGACGGGGTGCTCAAGGGCATGGGGGAGCAGATGGCCACCTTCCGCTATTCGGTGTGGGATTCGGCCCTGCGCATCGCCGGGGTCATCCTGCTGCTGCCCCGGTTTGGCATGCCCGGCTTTTTGGGGGTCATGGTGTTTTCCAACTGCTTTACCTGCGCGCTCAACTGCCGGCGGATGCTCGCCGCCGCAAACATGCGCGGGCATTGGCTGCGCTGGGCGGTGCAGCCGGCCCTTGCCCTGCTGGCCGCCCTCTATTTGGGCCATACCGCGGCCCTGCGCGCGGCGGCCGGGGGGGAGATCGCGGTTTTGGCCGCCGGCGCGCTGGCAACCAGCCTTGCCTACGCGGCGCTGCTCTGGCCCTTTGGGCTTGGCAGCCAGCTGCGCGGCCTCTGGCCGCGCAGCGGCCGGGTTAGGGGTTGACGGCTTTTGTCCCTCGCTGCCGGCCCTTGCCCCGCCCCCTGCCAACGCCCGGCCCCGCCGTGCTGCCGGCCGCCCCGCCCCTTAAAGCCGCCGCCCAAAAAGCGGACAAGCCCCGCCCCCGGCTTTGGAGGATGCTTCAAAAAATGCTGATGGTTTTTAGAGCCTTGACCAAAATTTGCACAAGAAGGGCAAAAATACGCCCAAACGATTGACCGGCCCGCGCAAACCCTGTATAATGAACAAAAATGGTACTGTTTGAGGTGAGCAAGATGCTGGTTACGCGCGAGATGGACTATACCCTGCGCATTGTGCGCGCGCTTCACCGCGCCGGGCAGCTGAGCGCCGCGGAGGTTGCCCAGCGCGAGCACATGCCCAAGGCGATCACCCTCAAGCTGCTCAAGCAGCTTTCCAGCGCCGGTTTGGTGGAAAGCCGGCGCGGCGCGGCGGGCGGCTACCGCCTGGCAAGGGACCCGGCCGAGATGACCATCTACGACCTGCTGGACGCAGTGGGCGAGCGCATCCTTGTAAACCGCTGCCAGCAGCACGGCTATACCTGCGAAAACAACCCGGCGGGCGGCTGCGGGCTCTGCGTGGAGTTTGGGCACATCCAGCAGGTGCTGGACAATGCGCTGCGCCGCGCCCCCTTGAGCGCCCTGTTTGAGCCGCCCGATCCCGTTTTTCCGCTGCCGCCGGCCCTGTAAGGGCCCTGCTTGCCGCCCCGGCAGCCGCAGGCCCCCGGCGCGGCGCCGCGAAAAAAGGCGCGCCCCCGCAAAAAGGGCACAAATCTCCGGCGGCCGCTTTTCCATCAAGGTTTTTTGCAGCGCGGCGGGCGCTGCGTATATTTGCTGTACCCAAAATAAACTGCACCAAAAGCATCGCTTGCCGGCAGGTTCCCCTTTGCTGGCTGAGGGATGCAACAAAACTGCATACGCAAAAAGGAGGCAAAAAAAAGATGCTGTATCAAACCACACAGGCGCAGGAGGAGCTGCGGGCAAAGGTGCGGGCCTTTGCGGAAGCCGAGGTCAAGCCCATCGCCTTTATGCTTGACAAAAACAACCAGTTCCCCACCGAGGTGGTGCAAAAGATGGGCGAACTGGGCATTATGGGCCTGCCCTACGGCAAGGAGTACGGCGGGGCCGGGCTGGACGCCGCCAGCTACGCCATTGCGGTGGAGGAACTCTCCCGGGTGGACGGCGGGGTGGGGGTCATCCTGTCGGCCCATACCTCGCTGGGCACCTACCCCATCGCGGCGTTCGGCAATGAACAGCAGAAGAAAAAGTACCTGCCGGACATGTGCGCCGGCAAAAAGCTGGGCGCGTTTGGCCTGACCGAGCCAAACGCCGGCTCGGACGCGGGCGGCACCGAGACCACCGCCGAGGACATGGGCGACTACTACCTGCTCAACGGCGAAAAGATCTTTATCACCAACGGCGGCGAGGCAAGCACCTATGTGATCTTTGCGGTCACCACCCCCGGCATCGGCACCCGCGGCATCAGCGCCTTTATTGTGGAAAAGGGCTGGGAGGGCTTTACCTTTGAGGAGCATTACGACAAGATGGGCATCCGCTCCTCGGCCACCTGCCAGCTCAACTTCAACAACGTAAAGGTGCCCAAGGAGAACCTTTTGGGCAAGGAGGGCCAGGGCTTCAAGATCGCCATGGCCACCCTCGACGGCGGGCGCATCGGCATTGCCGCGCAGGCGCTGGGCATTGCGCAGGGCGCGTTTGAGGCCGCGGTGGAGTATTCCAAGGACCGGGTGCAGTTCGGCCGGCCGATCTGCCAGCAGCAGACCATCGCCTTCAAGATCGCGGATATGGCCACCAAGCTGCGCTGCGCCAGGCTGCTGGTCTACTCGGCGGCCGAGCTCAAGCAGGAGCACCTGCCCTACGGCATGGAGTCGGCCATGGCCAAGCAGTACGCCTCGGACATCGCGCTGGAGGTAACCAACGACGCGCTGCAGATCTTTGGCGGCTCGGGCTACTTAAAGGGCATGGAGGTGGAGCGGTTCTACCGCGACGCCAAGATCACCACCATCTACGAGGGCACCAACGAGATCCAGCGGGTGGTCATCGCCTCCCACATCCTGGGCAAGGCCGGCAAGGCGGAGGCCGCCCCGGCCGCTGCAAAGGGCCCCGAGACCGGCGCGCGCAAGCGGATGATCCTCAAGGACGGCGCCGCCGCCGAAAAGGTCGATGCCCTTGTGGCCAGCCTCAAAAAGGACGGGTACGACTTTACGGTGGGCATCCCCATCGACACCCCCATCACCCAGGCCGAGCGGGTGGTTTCGGCCGGGCAGGGCATCGGGCCCAGGGAGAACATGAAGCTGGTCGAGCAGCTGGCAAAGGCGGCCGGCGCGGCCATCGGCTCCAGCCGCCCGGTGGCCGAGACCCTCAAATATCTGCCCATCGAGCGGTATGTGGGCATGTCCGGCCAAAAGTTCAAGGGCAACCTGTACATTGCCTGCGGCATCTCGGGCGCGGTGCAGCACCTCAAGGGCATCAAGGACGCCTCCACCATCGTGGCCATCAACACCAACCCCAACGCCCGCATCTTTAAAAACTGCGACTACGGCATCGTGGGGGACGTCTGCGAGGTCCTGCCGCTGCTGGCCGCCGCGCTGGACACCGGCGAAAAGCTGCCCGCCCCGCCCATGAAAAAGATGAAGCGGGCGGCGCCCAAGCCCACCACCCCGCCGCGCAAGCTGTACATCTGCAACGGCTGCGGCCATGAGTACGACGTTTTGCTGGGCGATCCCGAGGGCGAGGTAAAGCCCGGCACCGCCTTTAAGGACCTGCCCGAGGGCTGGACCTGCCCGCACTGCGGCGAGGGCCCGGACCAGTTTATCGAGATCGAGGTCTGACGCCGGCGGGCAAAGCCGCGGGCGAAGGGCCGTTCCATAAGGGTGCTATAAAATAAAGGAGGCAGAACGATGCACAACTACCGTATGGTCACCGACGACCTTTACTGGGTGGGGGCGGACGAACACCGCCTGGCCCTGTTTGAAAACATCCATCCGCTCTACCACGGGGTAAGCTACAACGCCTATGTGCTGCTGGACGAAAAAACCGTTTTGTTCGACACGGCCGACTGGGCGGTGGGCCGCCAGTTCATCACCAACATCAAGGCGGTGCTGGCCGGCCGCGGGCTGGACTATCTCGTGATCAACCATGTCGAGCCGGACCATGCCGCCTCCATCGAGGAGGTGCTGCTGCGCTGGCCCAATGTCAGGATCATCACCACCCCCAAGGCGGTCACCCTGCTCAACCAGTTCGGCTTTGCGCTGGACCCCGGGCAGATCGACACTGTGCAGGAGGGGGACACCCGCTGCTTTGGCAAGCACACGGTGGCCTTCCTCTACGCGCCGATGGTGCACTGGCCCGAGGCGATGGTCACCTTTGACACCACCAACGGGGTGCTCTTCTCGGCCGACGCCTTCGGCTCCTTCCGCGCGCTGGACGGCAAGCTGTTTGCCGACGAGGTAAACTTTGCCGGCGAGTGGATCGACGACGCCCGCCGCTACTACACCAACATCGTGGGCAAGTACGGCCCGCAGGTAACGGCGCTGCTCAATAAGGCCGACAAGGCGGTGGGCCTGGGCAACATCAAGATGCTCTGCCCGCTGCACGGGCCCATCTGGCGCAAGGACCTTGGCTATATCGTGGACAAATACCAGCACTGGGCCAGCTACGAGCCCGAGGAGCAGGGCGTAATGATCGTGTACGCCTCGATGTACGGCAACACCGAGGCCGCCGCCGAGGTGCTGGCCGCCAAGCTTTGCGCCCGCGGCGTTACCAACACCCGGCTGTACGATGTGTCCAGCACCCATGTAAGCTACCTCATCTCGGACCTCTTTAAATACAGCCATCTGGTGCTGGCCTCGGTCACCTACAACCTGGGCATCTTCCCGCCCATGCACAATTTCCTGGCCGACATGCAGGCCCTCAACCTGCAAAACCGCACCGCCGCCATCCTCTGCAACGGCTCCTGGGCGCCCCGCGCCGGCGCGCTGATGCGCGGGGAGCTGGAAAAGCTCAAGCACATGGAGATCCTGGACGAGGAGATGACCGTCACCTCCTCGGTGCAGCCCCAGAACGAGAGCGAGCTGGACGCCCTGGCCGACGCCATTGCCGCCTCCCTGGCAAACAAAAAGGCCTGAGCCGCCCGCCATTTGGGACACGCCTTTTTTGCGGCCCGCCGCGCACAGCGCGGCGGGCCTTCTGCGCGCAGGCGCTGCCTTGACCGCCCGCCGCCCGCCTGCTATAATAAAGCCGCGCCAAAAGGCATGGGCACGGCCTTTGCGCCAAGGCGCGGGCATAGCCCCAAAACAAAAAAGGAGGCGCGCACCGTGGGCTGGAAAAACATCGTATTGCTGCAATTTTTTGGCAGCTGCTTTGCCACCTGCGGGATAGGTGCGCCCTTTTTTGAGGCGGCCGGGGCCGCAGCGGCCCCAAACGCCGCGCAAATAAAGGCAGGGTAAGCCGGCAAAGCGGCCGCGGCATGCGGCGGCCCGCCCGCTCCCCCAAAACCGGCGCGCCTGTCCCTTTTTGCACATCGAATTCATGTACAAAAAGGAAAGGCGTGTTTTTTATGTCGTTTTTTCAGGATCGAACAGTTTTGCGCCGCCAGAAGCGGGCGCTGCTTGCGCTCGAGTTTTGCAGCGGCTTTTGCCCAGCGGGCAGCGTATGGGTGCTGCTGCTGGGCCTGCGCGGGCTTTCGCCGGTCAGCATCGGGCTGGCCGAAAGCGTGTTCCACCTTGTAAGCCTCTGCGGCGAACTGCCCTCCGGCCTGCTGGCCGACCTGCTGGGCCGCCGCCGCACCCTGCTTGCCAGCCGGGCCATGTTTGTGCTCTCGGCCCTGCTCATGGCGGCGGCAAACGGGTTTTGGGGCGTCTGCCTTTCGCTGGCCGTAAGCGCGCTGGGCTACAACCTTGCCTCGGGCACCCGCGAGGCCATCACCTACGAAAGCCTGCTGGCCGCCGGGGCGCAGGCGGGCTACCTGCGCTTTTCCAGCCTGCAAAACGCCCTGTTCCGGGGCAGCGCGGCCGCGGCCATGCTGCTGGCCGGCGGGGTGGTGCTGCTGGGGCCCCGGCGGGCCTACCTGCTGGACGCGCTGGTCTCGCTGGCCGGGCTGCTGGCGGTGCTGGCCCTGCG
>CAJTVI010000051.1 GCA_910579545.1 uncultured Oscillospiraceae bacterium
AGCGCCGGTTTCCCGGCGCGGCCCGCGGCCCCATTGTCATTGCCCCATCCCGGCCAAAACCGCGGCCCTACTTGTAAAGCAGCAGCTCGGCGTTTTTCGCAAAGTCTATCTCGTGCTTTGTGATCTCGATCTGTTTTTCAAGCAGGCCCATCTTATAGAAGTATTCGGTGTAGCGGCACAGCCCATAGGTAGCCGCCGGCCAGTTGTCCGGCGCGGCGGGGAAACTCGGGATCACCAGGCACATGGTGACCCGCCCCTCCTGGTCCGCCTGCTGCAGCTGCTGCAGGATATCGTTGCAGTACCGCATACAGGCGGCGGGGGGGTATCCGCCCATGGTGGATTCCTCAAAGGTCCGCCGGGGCGTATTGCAGTTGCACACCGCGATGACCAGCAGCAGCGGGATCACGCTTTTAGCGGCGGGCAGGTGGCGCAGGATGCACCCGGCACACAAGAGAAGCAGCAGCATCCCAAAAAAGAAGCAGCCATAGTTTACATCGGGCCGGCGCAGGTACCCGCTCGAAACGCGGGCGCAGGTAAGGGTCAGGTAGACCCCCTCCACCAAAAAGGCCGTGGCCAGAAGCGCCAGCCGGGCAAAAAACGCCTTTTCCTTATGCCAGGCGGCCAAAGCCACCCCCAGCACAAGGATCACAAGCGAGCATTTGAGAAACAGGGGGTTAAAGGTGTGCAAAAGGTCCAGCGCCACCAGGACCGCGTTCCAGAGGCTGGCCCCATAGGAGGTTGCGCCCAGGCTGTCGGCGCGGCCGCCGCTCAGCTCAAACACCTGCTGGACGGCCCAGAACACCAGAATGGCGGCCTCCAGCAGATGCTCCTTGAGGTAGGCGCCCAGCGCGAACCGCTTTTGGCGCAGCATGCGGATCAGGTCAAAGAGGGAGCAGGCGCCAACATAGACGCCCAGAATGATGCTGGCCCAGATGTTGGAGAAGATGGCAAAATACGCCGCCAAAACAAAGAGCGATTTCTGCGTAAAGGACAGCTGCGCAAACCCCGCGCGGATCGAACCGCCGGCCATCTGCATCTGCATCAGCCAGAGCACGAGGAGGCAGTTCAGCAGGTTGGGGATCACATAGTAAAAGTAACAGGAGACATTGCCCGCGTAGAGCATATGGATATTCCCGGTCTCGGTGGTCCGGAACACCCAGAAATGGCAGACCAGGAAATAGAGGACCAGGCCCAGCCGCGCGCGGCTCTGGGCCTTGGCAAGGCAGCGGCAGACCATCCAGGCAAGCGCGGTTGCCAGCAGGCTGACCGTGAGGGCGTAGGCAAACGAGACCGAAAGGAAATGATCCTTAAAAAACACATCGACCACAAACGCCCCAAACAGGGTAACGATCGGGGCAAGGCTCTCGGCGAGCACCCGGGATGGGTTCCATCCCTGCCAGGTCGGGAGGGCGTCCCGCTGGCCGTAGGCCAGAAGGAAATCATCCGTATCAAACAGGACAAGCGCGTGGATCTTAAAAAAGAACAACAGGAAAAAGCAAAAAACGGCCAGCATCAGCAGGCAGGTCGCAAGCGTTTCGCGGTTCAGTTTTTTCATGGCGGTGCCTTTCCGCTGCGAGGGGCGCGGCCAACAAGCGCGCAAAACCAGCAACGCAGCCATCCATAATTGCCCTGCGCGGCAGCAGGCAAGGCCGTCCTGCCCCTGGGCGATACCCAGTGTATCACACAAACCGCAAAACCGCAAGGCGCTTTCCGGCGCGCCTGCCCTACTGCCCCATCCCGCTGGAGGATTTTACCCGCAGCCGGTTGAGCGCACGGGCCAGGGTGGCCTCGGCGATCCGGTGCTCCTGCCGGCTCTTTTTCTGCAAAAGGGCCTCGCGGGCCTCGTCCGCGTCCCGCTTTGCGCGGGCGGCGTCAATCTCATCCGGCCGCTCGGCCGAGTCCACCAGCACCAGCACGTCGTTCTGCTCCACCTTGACCATCCCGGCCGAAACCGCGGCCAGCTGGTCCGGCTGGCCCGGCGCGCGCCAGCGCAGCCGGCCGGGCACCACCGCCGCGATCATGTTGGCGTGGTGCGCCCAGATGCCCCGCTCGCCGTCGCTGGCGGGGATCACCAAACTCTCGCAGGGGCCCTCGTAAAAGGTGCGGTCGGCCGCCAGGATGTGCACGGTAAACGCGTCCATTACACTTCCTCCGCTTTGAGTTTTTCGGCCTTTTTTATCACATCCCGCCAGCTGCCCACATTGTAAAAGGCCGCCTCGGGGTACTCGTCCAGTTCGCCGTCCACCAGCTTGGCAAAGCTTTCCAGCGTGTCCGCAAGGGGCACATAGACCCCCGGGATGCCGGTAAACTTTTCGGCCACATGGGTGGGCTGGGCAAAAAACCGCTGCAACCGCCGCGCCCGCGCCACGATTTTCTGGTCGGCGCTGCTCAGTTCGTCCATGCCCAAAATGGCAATGATGTCCTGCAGCTCGTTGTACTTTTCCAGGATCTCCTGGGCCTTGCGGGCAATGCGGTAGTGCTCCTCGCCCACCACCTCCGCCTCCAGAATGCGGGAGGAGGAGGCCAGCGGGTCCACCGCCGGGTAGATGCCCTGCTCGGAGATCTTGCGGCTCAGCACCGTGGTGGCGTCCAGATGGGCAAAGGTGGTGGCGGTGGCCGGGTCGGTCAGATCGTCCGCCGGCACATACACCGCCTGTACCGAGGTCACCGAGCCGTCCTTGGTGGAGGTGATCCGCTCCTGCAGTTCGCCCATCTCGCCGGCCAGGGTGGGCTGGTAGCCCACCGCCGAGGGCATCCGCCCCAGCAGGGTGGACACCTCGCTGCCCGCCTGCACAAACCGGAAGATGTTGTCGATAAACAGGAGCACGTCCTTGTGCTCGGCGTCCCGGAAGTACTCGGCCATGGTCAGCCCCGAAAGGGCCACCCGCATGCGCACCCCCGGCGACTCGTTCATCTGCCCAAACACCAGGGCGGTTTTGTCGGATACGCCGCTCTCGCGCATCTCGCGCCAGAGGTCGTTGCCCTCCCGGCTGCGCTCGCCCACGCCGGTAAAGATCGAATAGCCGCCGTGCTCCATGGCCACATTGTGGATCAGCTCCTGGATCAGCACCGTCTTGCCGACCCCCGCGCCCCCAAACAGTCCGATCTTGCCCCCGCGGGGGTAGGGCTCCAGCAGGTCGATCACCTTGATGCCGGTCTCCAGGATCTCCACCGCCGGGCTCTGCTCCTCAAACGAGGGCGGGCGGCGGTAGATGCTGCGCACCGGGGTGCCCTCTGCCAGCGGCGCGCCGCCGTCGATGGGCTGCCCCAGCACGTTGAACATCCGCCCCAGGGTGGCCCTGCCCACCGGCACCTCGATGGTGCGGCCGGGGATGTCCACCGCCAGGCCCCGGGCCAGCCCCTCGCTGGCCGAAAGCATGATGCAGCGCACGGTTTTGCGGTCGATATGCTGGGCAACCTCCATCACCCGCCGCACGCCGCCCTTTTCCACCGTAAGGGCCTCGCGCAGCCTGGGCAGGCTGCCGCTCTCGATCTCCACGTCCACCACCGGGCCGGAGATCTGTACAATGATCCCGCGTTCCAACTTGCGTCACCCCTTTTTTCTCTCTGCGGCGGGGCCTATTTTGCCCGCCCGGCCGTTTTTTGCGCAGCGCCGCGGCGCAATGCCCGCCAAAGGGGGCGTTGCCGCCCCGCAGCCGCTCAGCCGTTTTTGCGGCCCTTGCGCTGGCGCTGGGCCCGCGCGCCGGCCGAAATCTCGGTGATTTCCTGGGTAATGGCCGATTGGCGCACCCGGTTGTACCGCACCCCAAGTTCGCCCAGCAGTTCCTCGGCGTTCTGGTTGGCGTTGTCCATGGCGGCCATCCGGGCGTTCTGTTCGCAGCAAAAGCTGTCGATCAGGGCGCTGTAAATAAACCCGGACAGGTAGCTGGGCATCATGCTGTCCAGCACCGCCGGTACGCTGGGCAAAAACTCAAACGGTTCGGTCACCGCCCGCTCGGGGGTGGGGCTTGCAAAGTCCGACCGGTGAAAGGGCAGCAGCCGGGTGGAGCGGGTCTCAAAGGCGGCCGCGTTCTGCATATCCGTGTACACAAGGTAGATTTTTTCCAGTTCCCCCCGGTCGTACCGCTCCAGCAGCAGGGCGCTGATCTCCCGCGCCCGGGCCATGGTGGGGTTTTGGGCCGTGTACAAAAAGCTGTGCTCAATGGGCACCCCGCGCTGGGCAAAAAACCGGCGGCCGTATTCGCCCACCACAAACAGCTTGGTGTTGGGGTGCTGGGCCAAAAGCTCCTGCGCGCGGCGGATGGCGTTCTGGTTGTAAGAGCCGGCCAGCCCCTTGTCCGCCGTGATCACAAGGCAGCCGTAGGGGCCGTCCAGCGGGGGCTCGTCGTCGTGGGGGTAAAAATAGCGGCTGTCCACATCCCCCGCGGTGCGGAAAATGCGCTTGATCTCGCTGCGCAGCGCCTCAAAATAGGGGCGGGTGTTGTCCAGTTCGGCCCGGGCCCGGCGCAGCTTGGTGGAGGCGATCAGGTACATGGCGTTGGTGATCTTGCGGGTCTCCTGCACGCTTCCAATATGGTTCTTGATCTCTTTTGTGCCGGCCATGCTTACCCTCCGTCGGTCTCATCCGCCCTGCCGCACTCGGCCTGGTACCGGGCAAGGTAATCCCGCGCCATCCCAAGGATCTCCTCCCGGTCCTCGTCGGCCAGCCGGCCGGTGCTCTCGATGCGGCGGCAAAGGTCGGGCAGGGCCGCTTCGGCCTCGGCCAGCAGCCCGGCGCGGAAGGCCTCCATCTCGTTCAGGGGGATCTTTTGCATCACATGCCCCAGTGCCGCCACCAGCAAAACCACCTGCTGGTGCTGGGCAAAGGGGGCGTACTGGGGCTGGCGCAAAAGCCGCATCAGCCCCTGGCCGTAGGCCAGCTGGTTTTTGGTGGCCTCGTCCAGGTCGCTGGAAAACTGGGTAAATACCTCCATCTCCCGGTACTGGGCCAGTTCCAGCCGCAGCGCGCCGGCGGCGGACTTCATCGCTTTGGTCTGAGCGTCGCCCCCCACCCGCGAGACCGAAAGCCCCACGTTGACCGCCGGGCGCTGCCCGGCAAAAAACAGATCGCTCTCCAAAAAGATCTGCCCATCGGTGATCGAGATGATGTTGGTGGGGATATAGGCCGAAACGTCCCCGGCCTGGGTCTCCACAATGGGCAGGGCGGTCATGCTGCCGCCGCCCAGCTCGTCCGAAAGATGGGCCGCCCGCTCCAAAAGCCGGCTGTGCAGGTAAAACACGTCGCCGGGGTAGGCCTCCCGCCCGGGTGAGCGCTCGAGCAAAAGGCTCAGCGAGCGGTAGGCGATGGCGTGCTTGCTCAGATCGTCGTACACGATCAGCACGTCCCGCCCCCGGGCCATAAAATACTCGGCCAAAGCGCAGCCGGCATAGGGCGCGATGTACTGCAAAGCGTCCGAAGCGCCGGCCGGCGCGCAGAGCACGGCGGTGTACTCCATCGCCCCCCGGCGGGCCAGCTTTTCCACGATCTGCGCCACCGAACTGGTCTTTTGCCCAATGGCCACATACACGCACACCACGTTTTTGCCCTTCTGGTTCAGGATGGTGTCCAGCGCAATGGCGGTCTTGCCGGTCTGCCGGTCGCCGATGATCAGTTCCCGCTGGCCCCGCCCGATGGGGAACATCGAGTCGATGGTCAAAAGGCCGGTCTCCATCGGGGTGTTCACCGGCTGCCGGTCCAAAATGCCGGGGGCCGGGGCCTCGATCGGCATCTGCCGCTCGATCTCAATGGCGCCCTTGCCGTCAATGGGCATGCCCAGCGCGTCCACCACCCGGCCCAAAAAGCGTTCGCCCACCGGCATGCCGGCGGTTTTTAAGGTGCGGCGCACCATGCTGCCGGCCGCGATCTCCTCGCCGTCGCCAAACAGGATGCAGCTTAGTTCGGTGCGGCGCAGGTCCTGCACCATGCCCTTTACGCCGGATTCAAACAGCAGGATTTCCCCATACTGGGCGTGCTCCAGCCCGCTTACGGCGGCGATCTCGCCGTCCACCGCCAGTACCTCGCCGATCTCCTCGGGCAGGACGGCCGGCGACCAGTCCTCCACGGCCTGCCGCATCAGGGGCAAAATGTCGTCCTGCCCGGCGTGCAGGTGGCGCAGGTAGTCCTGTAACTGGCGCGCCTTGCCGTCCAGGGTCCAGTCGTAAATGTCCGAGCCGGCCTGCAGCTGGAACCCATTTGTAATGGCAGGGTCCTCCTCCCAGTGCAGCGGCAGCTTGCGCTGGTACTTTTGGGCCAAAAAATCGCCAAACCGGCGCAGCTGCTCCTCGGTGGGCTGTGCGGCGCTGCGCAGGGTGGCGGTCAGCCGGCTCCTAACGTTCCTCATGGGCCGTTCCTCCCTGGCCTTGCGCGGCGTTCAAAAACTGCTCAAAGGGGTCCTCCTGCATGCGGGAGGCCAGCTTTTTGGCCGCCTGGGCCGCCAGCTCCTTCAGTTCCCGCTGGGAGGCTTTGCGGGCGGTCTCCTTGCTGTACTCGGCCTCGGCCCGGGCCTTTGCCAAAAGCTGGCCGGCCTCGGCCCGGGCCCGGGCCAGCTGCTCCTCGGCCGATTGCTGCGCCGCCTGCTGGGCCTTTGCCTGGGCAGCGTGGATCTCCTCGTCCGCGCCGTCCAGCTTTGCCTGGTACTCGGCCTTGAGCTGCTCGGCCTCGGCCAGCTTCTGGGCGATCTCGGCATCCCTGGCGGCATACCGCCCGGCCCGCTGGTCCATAAACTTTTTTACCGGCGCAAACAGCAAAAAGTACAGCCCGCCGGCCAGGATGGCCAGGTTCATCCAGTGCAGCAGGATCTGCTGCCAGTCGATGTTCAACGGAATGTTCAAAGCCTCACACCTGCCTTACAACACAAAGATGATCAGGATCACCACCAAAAGCGCATAGATAATGGCCGTCTCGATAAACACAAGGCCCAGCATCAGGGTGGTGCGCACCTTGCCCTCGGCCTCGGGCTGGCGGGCGATGCACTCGGCGGCCTTTGCGGTGGCAATGCCCATGGCAATGGCGCCGGCCGCCGCCGCAAGGCCCACCGCAAGGGCCGAGGCCATCGCCTTGGAACCGGTCACGCTGCCCGCGTCCTCCTCAGCGGCCCCGGCCGTCTGCGGCGCGTCCTCGCCGGCCGGGGCGGCGTCCGCCGCAAGGGCGGGCAGGGCCAGCGCCAGGGCCAGCACCAGGGCAAGGCCCAGCGCCAGGGCCTTCTTTTTCAAACAAATGGTTTTCATACTCAAACAACCTCCCTGTTTTTCTTGCATAAAATCATTTGCGGCTTGCGGGCTTTGGCACGGCCGGCTCGGATACCTCGCCGTAAAACAGCGCGGTAAGCATGGTCAGCACATAACACTGGATCAGCGCGTGCAGCAGGGTAAACAGCACCCCCACCACCACCGGCAGCACAAAGCTCAGGTTTACATAATAGTACACCAGTTCGGTCACCAGCAGGCCGCTCAGCAGCGCGCCAAACAGCCTGAAACTCATCGAGATGGGCAGCGAAAACTCCTTTAAAGTACGCCCGATCCCTTTTAAGCCGGCCCCCGCGACCCCGCCGCTCAGGATGACCAGGTAGGAAAGGGTGCCCAGCGCAATGGCGGCGTTCACGTCCGAGAGGGGGGCGGGCAGGGTGATGGGCTCGCCCCCCGCCGTGACCGCCTCAAGGCCCAGCAGTTCAAACAGGGTGCCCACAAACACATAGGCCCCGGCCGCAAACAGGTAAGCGCCCAAAAAGCCGTTCCGGTGGGGGCTGTTCGATCGGGCCATCCGGTCAAACAGGCCTACAATTTCCTCCAGCACCAGCTGCAGCCGCCCCGGCGCGTCCTTAAATTTGGGCACCGCAAACACCCGGATGCAGGCCGCCGCCGCCAGCAAAAACGCCGTGACCGCAAAGGCCGAGATAAGGCCGGGGTTTACCTCCTTGATCCCAAACAGGCTTACCCGGTTCAGGTTGTGCAGCACCGCGTCCCGCATGGCCTGCTGCACAGTCTCGGCCCGGGGCCTCGGCCCGGCCAGCAGCGCGCCGGCCAGCAGCGCCAGCACGGCAAAGATCCACACAGCAAGGGCCTTTTTGTGTTGTTTCATCAAAGCATTCCCTCTTTTTGCCCCGCCTGCCCGGCCTTATAAGGGGCCGCGGGCGGTTTTACCGCCTTGATTATAGCACTTCTGTCAAGGATGGCAATGGGGCGCTGGGCCATAAAACCGTGTGCCTGCGCGGTTTTATGTCGTATTTTGGGCGCGGCGCAAGGAAATTCTTAGCAATTTCTTTATGCATGCCGCCCGCGCCGCACAGGAGGCCTTAAGGCAGGCCGGGGCGGCGGGGCAGCCTCTCAAGGCCCCCTGCCCCCGGGCCCCTTTCGCGGCTCTGGCCCCGCCGCCGGCCGCAGCACCCCCAAACCTCTTCCCAAAACCCCTTAAAATGGGCGCCTTCCGCAAAACGCTTTTCCTTGCAAAAAGGGCGCGGAACGTGTAAAATAGGTGTATCCTGCCGCAGTATTGCCGCTTTGCCGATGGGACGCAAAAAAAGGCGGCGGCAGCGCGGCAAAAAGCGTCGGAACAGCGCGGCCGGCCGGCGCCCCGCGGGCAGGCCGCCGGCCGCTGCCCCAATATAAAGGAGGAATGGCGATGATCCTCAGCATGACCGGCTACGGCCGCAGCAGGCAGACTGTGGGCGGGCGGGAGATCACGGTGGAACTAAAAAGCGTCAACTCGCGCTATTTTGAGTATTCCTCCCGCATCCCGCGCTCCTGCGCCTTTTTGGACGAGCGGCTCAAAAAGCTGCTGGCCGGGCAGGTAAGCCGCGGCAAGGTGGAGCTGAGCCTGCAATTGCAGGGCGGCGGCGAGGCCGACACGGTGGTGGTGCCCGACCTTGCCCTGGCAAAAAGCTACCAAACCGCCCTGCATACCCTCAGCGAGGAACTGCAGCTGCGGTGCGATGTACCGCTGAGTTTGCTGGCCCGCTTCCCGGACGTGCTGGCCGCCCGCCGGGCCGAGCCGGACCAGGAGCAGCTTTGGCAGGATGTAAGCGCGGTCTGCCAGGAGGCGCTGGAGGGCTTTACCGCCATGCGGGCGGCCGAGGGCGAAAAGCTTAAGGCGGACATCCTCTCGCGGCTGGCCTTTTTGGAGCAGGCGGTGGCCCAGGTGGAGCAGGACAGCGCCGGCCGGGTGCAAAGCTACACCGAGCGGCTGTACGCCCGGCTCAAAACCGTGCTGGAGGACCGCACGGTGGACGAGGCCCGGCTGCTGACCGAGGCCGCCATCTTTGCCGATAAAACCGCTGTGGACGAGGAGACAGTGCGGCTGCGCAGCCACATCGCCCAGTACCGCGGCATCTTAGAGGAGGGCGGCCCGGTGGGGCGCAAGCTGGATTTCCTGACCCAGGAGCTCAACCGCGAGACCAACACCATCGGCTCCAAATGCCAGGACCTCGCCATCACCCGGCTGGTGGTGGACATGAAGGCCGAGATCGAAAAGATCCGCGAGCAGGTGCAGAACATCGAGTGACCCGCCAAAAAAAGGCCGGCGCATACAAATAAGCCGGCGCAAAAAAGAGGGAGCAGCATGAAACTCATCAACATCGGCTTTGGCAACATGGTCAGCGCCAACCGGCTCATCGCCATTGTCAGCCCCGAATCCGCGCCCATCAAGCGCATCGTGCAGGAGGCGCGGGACAAGGGCGCGCTGATCGACGCCACCTACGGCCGCCGCACCCGCGCGGTGATCATCATGGACTCGGACCACGTCATCCTCTCGGCCGTGCAGCCCGAGACAGTGGCCAACCGCCTGGGGGACAGCGACGAGGACGACCTGGACGAGGAGAATGAGGAATGAACCAGGAACGGTATCTGGTGGTCGTGTCCGGCCCTTCGGGCGCCGGCAAGGACACGGTGGTGCGCCAGCTGCGCCAGCAGCACCCGGAAATCGAGTTTTCGGTTTCGGCCACCACCCGCGCCATGCGTCCCGGCGAGCAGGATGGGGCAGACTATTATTATCTCTCGGCGGCCGAGTTTGAGCGGCGGATCGCCGCCGGCGAAATTTTGGAGTACACCTGCTACTGCGGCAACTACTACGGCACCCCCAAGCTGGAGGTGGACCGCCGGATCGCCGCCGGCCGCACGGTGGTGCTGGTGATCGAGGTGGAGGGCGCGGCCAACATCAAGCGCATCTACCCAAACGCCACCACCGTGTTTATCCGCCCGCCCAGCATGGAGGAATTGGAGCGCCGGCTGCGCAATCGCGGCACCGAAACCGAGGAGAGCATCCAGCGCCGGCTGGCCCGCGCCGCCGAGGAGCTGGGCCTGGCCGATGGGTACGACGCCCAGGTGGTCAACGATACGGTGGAGCAGTGCGCCCGGGACCTCTACGCGGTGATCCAGGCGCGGCAGGCGTAGCCGCAGGCCCGGCGGGGCTGGCCTGCCCGCCTTTATAGCCGCGGGCCGCAAAGCATCAAAGCATCGAAAGGGGAGGACGCTGTTTGCCGCATACGGTGCAGGTGGCGGTGGATGGCGCCGCGTTCCATTTTGACAAGCTTTATACCTACCTTGTGCCCGGGCGGCTGGCCGGCCGGGTCTTTCCCGGCAGCATGGTGCTGGTGCCCTTTGGGCGGGGCAGCCGCGCCCGAATGGCGGTGGTGCTGGCCTGCGATGCGCCCCCGGCCGCCGCGCCGGCCAAACAGCCGACCGGGCCGCCCGCCGACGCGCCGGCCCAGACCTGCCTTGAGGACGGGCCACAACCGCAGCGCCCGCCGGCTGCCCCCCGCTTAAAGGAACTGTACGACGCCGCGCCCGAGGACGCCCGCCTCACCCCGGACCTTTTGCGGCTGGTGCATTTTTTGCACGAGCGCACCTTTTGCACCTGGTACGAGGCGGTGCGGGCGGTGATCCCCTACGGCGCGCAGTACCGCGCCGGCGAGCAGGATGGCCGCCCGGTGCTCAAAAGCGCGCTGGTCAGCCAGACCGAGCCGGTCTACCGCCTCATAGCCGAGCTGCCGCAAAAACCGCGCCCCACCGCAAAGCAGCAGCTGGCGGCCGAGCTGCTGGGGGCCGGCCCCCAGCCCCTGAGCGCGCTGGAAAAGGCCGGGGTAAGCCGGGCGGTGCTCAGCCGCCTGTGCCAAAAAGGGGTGCTGGAGCAGGGCCGGGCCGGCAGGGCGGCGCCCCAAACGCCGCCGCCAGCCGGGCTAAACGCCCAGGCCGGGCAGGACGCCCAAACAGGGCCAAACGCCCAGGCCGCCGCCCCCGTCACCCTTACCGAGGAACAGCAGGCCGCCTGCGCCCGGCTGGAGCCCCTTGTAGCCGACGGCGACCCCCACGCGGCGCTGCTGTTTGGGGTCACCTCCAGCGGCAAGACGATGGTGTTTTTGCGGCTCATCCAAAAGGCCCTCGATCTGGGCAAAACCGCCCTGGTGCTGGTGCCCGAGATCAGCCTTACCCCCCAGATGATCCGCCGGCTGCGGCAGGCCTTTGGCGGGCGGGTGGCGGTGCAGCACTCGGGGCTGAACAACACCGAGCGGCTTTTGCAGTGGCGGATGATCCAGCAGGGCGGCGCGGACATCGTGGTGGGCACCCGCAGCGCGGTGTTTGCGCCGCTGCAAAACATCGGCCTGATCATTCTGGACGAGGAGCAGGAGCACACCTACCGCTCCGAGTCCGCCCCGCGGTTTCTGGCCCACGATGTGGCCAAACAGCGGGCGGCCCAGCATGGGGCGCTGGTGCTGTTTTCCTCGGCCACCCCGCGGCTCGAAAGCTACTACGCCGCCGCCAGCGGGCGCATGGCCCTTGTGCCGCTGCGCCAGCGGTACGGCGGCTGCCCCGGGTGCAGCTTGTGGATATGCGGGCCGAGCTTGCCGCCGGCAACCCGGGCGAGGTCAGCCTGCCGCTGGCAAGGCAGCTGAGCCAGAACCTCGCGCGGGGCGAGCAGGCCATCCTGCTGCTCAACCGGCGGGGCTACCGCACGGTGGCACTCTGCACCGCCTGCGGCAAGGCGGTCAAGTGCGGCAGCTGCAGTGTGCCCATGGTCTACCACAAGGCCCAGCACAAGCTGCTCTGCCATTACTGCGGGCGCACCATCGCCCCCCCGCCCGAGGCCTGCCCCGAGTGCGGCGGCGCGCTGCGCTATTCCGGCTTTGGCACCCAGCGGGTGGAGGAGGAGCTGGCCCAGCTTTTGCCCAAGGCCCGCATTTTGCGGATGGACCAGGACTCCACCGGCCAAAAAAATGCCCACGACGCCATGCTGGCCGCCTTTGCCCGGCAGGAGTACGACATTTTGCTGGGCACCCAGATGGTGGCCAAGGGGCTGGATTTTGAAAAGGTGACCCTTGTGGGGGTGCTTGGGCTGGACTCGCTGCTCTTTTCCCAAAGCTTCCGCGCCTACGAAAACGTCTTCAGCCTCATCACCCAGGTGGTGGGGCGTTCGGGCCGGGCCGAGCGGCCGGGCCGGGCGCTGATCCAGACGGTGGAGCCAAACCACCCGGTGCTGGCCCTGGCCGCCAGCCAGAACTACGAGGCCTTTTACCAGCAGGAGATCGCCTTCCGCAAGCTGTTCCTCTACCCGCCCTTCTGCGCGGTCTGCGTGGCGGCCTTTTCGGGCAAAACCGAGGCGGACGCCGCCGCCGCGGCCGCCCGGTTCGGCGCGCTGCTGGCCCAGGCGGCCGGCGGCCGGCGGGAGCTGCCGCTGCGGGTGCTGGGCCCTGCCCCCATGAACGTGCTGATGGTGAGCGACCGCTACCGCTATAAGCTCACCATCAAGTGCCGGGGCGACGGGGCCTTCCGCGCTTTGATGGGCGAGGTGCTGGCCCGCTACAGCGAGGAGGGCCTGCCGGCCAAGGCGTCGGTCACCCTGGATATGAACACCGACGGCGACTGACCCGCCCGCGGCGGCGGACGGCGCAAAAGCCCGGGCGGGCGGCACGCCGCAGTTTGCGCCAAAAAACGTACCCTGGGTAGAACCACAAAAAGGGAGGAATCATTGTATGGCACTGCGCAACATTGTACAGGAGGGCGATCCGATCCTAAAAAAGGTCTGCCGCCCGGTTACCAGCTTTGACGGCCGTCTGGCCGCCCTGCTGGACGACATGTGCGAGACCCTGCTGGAGGCGGGCGGCCTTGGCCTTGCCGGGCCCCAGGTTGGGGTGATGCGGCGGCTGTTCGTCTGCCTGGACGAGCGGGACCTGCCCGAGGAGGGGGAGCCGCCCGAGGGCTACGAGCCCACGTTTTTGGAGTTCGTCAACCCCGAGATCCTCTGGCAGTCGGAGGAGGAGGTCACCATCTACGAGGGCTGCCTCTCCTTCCCGGGGCACAACGGGGCTATCAGCCGCCCCAAAAAGGTGCGGGCCCGCGCCCAGAACCGGCAGGGCGAGTGGTTTGAGATCGAGGCCGAGGATATGCTGGCCCGCTGCATCTGCCACGAGTCGAACCATCTGGACGGCATCACCATCATGGACCTTGCCGAATATTTTTACGAGGATCTGGAGCAGGACGAGGAGGAGTGACCCCCTAAACGCGCTAAACCCCGCTTAAAACCCCGCTAAATGCGGTTTTGCGGGCAGCTTTGCGCGCATCAACACCCGCCCGCCCAAACCCCGCTGAACGCAGCTTTTGCGGACAGCCCGCGCGCAAAACCCGCCTCAAAAGGAGAACAATGCCATGCGCATCCTGTTTATGGGCACCCCGGACATTGCGGCCGAGAGCCTGCGCGCCGTCTGCGCCGCGGGCCACGAGGTCTGCGCGGTGTTTACCCGGGAGGATAAGCCCGTTGGCCGCAAGCAGACCCTCACCGCGCCCCCCGCAAAGCAGGAGGCGCTTTTGCGCGGCATCCCGGTATACCAGCCCAAAACCCTGCGGGACGCCGCCGTGCAGGCCCAGATCGCCGCCCTGGCCCCCGAGCTGATCGTGGTGGTGGCCTATGGCCGCATCCTGCCGCCCGCGGTGCTCAGCGTCCCCCGGTACGGCTGCATCAACCTGCATGTCTCGCTGCTGCCAAGGTACCGCGGCGCGGCCCCGGTGCAGTGGGCGGTGCTGAATGGCGACGCCGAGACCGGCGTGACCATCATGCAGCTGGACGAGGGGCTGGACACCGGCGATATCCTCATGGTCGAGCGGCTGGCCATCGGCCCGGAGGAGACCAGCGGCGAACTGTTCGCCCGGGTCTCCTCGATCGGGGCGGCCCTGCTCACCCGCTGTATTGGGCAGATCGCCGCCGGCGGCCTGACCCCCATCCCGCAGGACCACACAAAGGCCACCCTGGCCCCGCCCCTTACCAAGGAGATGGCCGGCTTTACCTTTGAGCTGACCGCCCAGGCCCTGCACAACCTCATCCGGGGCATGAACCCCTGGCCGGCGGCCTGGTTTTGCTGCGAGGGCAAAAAGGTCAAGGTGCTCAAAAGCCGGCTGGCGGCCGGGCAGGGGGCGCAAACCCCGCCCGGCGGGGGGGATGCGGCGCAGGGTACAGCCGTAACACCCGGCACCGTGCTGGCGGTAAAACCGCTTACCATCGCCTGCAAGGAGGGCGCGCTGGAGCTGCTGGAGCTGGTGCCTGAGGGCAAAAAGCCGATGGAGGGCAGCGCCTGGGCCGCCGGCCGCCGGCTCAGGGCAGGGGACATCCTCACCGCCTGTGCGGAGGGGCCCCAATGAGCACGGCCCGCGCCGCGGCGGTGCGGGCGCTGGTGCGCCAGGAGCAAAACGGCTATTCCAACCTTGTGCTTAACGCCGTGCTGCAAAAGGAACAGCTGCCCCCGCGGGAGACCGCCTTTGCCAGCCGGCTGTTTTACGGGGTGCTGGAGCGGCGCAATCTGCTGGACGCCTGCCTGGCCCCCTGCTGCGCAAAGCCCCTGCACAAGCTGGACCCCGAGGTGCTGGCCATCCTGCGCAGCGGGCTTTACCAGCTGCAATACCTGCGGGTGCCCCCCGCCGCGGCGGTCAGCCAGGCGGTGGAACTCACCCGCGTGTTTGGCAAAAAAAGCGCGGCCGGCTTTGTAAACGCGGTGCTGCGCCGGGCGGCGCAGCAAAAGCCGCAGACGGCCGGGTTTGCCAATGAGACCGAGCGTATTTCGGCCCTCTGCTCGGTCAGCCCGGCGGTGGCCCGCATCTTTTGCGACGCCTTTGGCGGCGAGGCCCAGGCGATATTGGAGGCCTTTTGGCAGCCCCGGCCCACCGCCCTGCGGCCCAACACCCTGCGCACCAGCCTGCCGGCGCTGGCCCGCGCGCTGGAGGAGGAGGGGGCCAAAGATATCCGCCCCGGCGAGGTGCCGGGCAGCCTTTTGGCCAGCTTTGCGGGCAGCCCCGCCGCCAGCCCCCGGTTTGCGGCCGGGGAGTTTGCGGTGCAGGGGCTCTCGTCCCAGCTGGCGGCCCTCTGCCTCTGCGCCCGGCCGGGGCAAAAGGTGGTGGACCTCTGCGCCGCGCCGGGGGGCAAATCCCTCCTGCTGGCCCAGCAGATGCAGAACACCGGCCAGCTTTTTTCCTGCGACGCCGCCCCAAACCGGCTGCCCCTCATCCAAAAGGCCTTTGCGCGGTGCGGGGTCTCTAATGCCCAGCTGCTCTGCCAGGACGCCAGCCGGCCAAATCCAAAGCTTGCCGGGGCCGACCGGGTGCTCTGCGACGTGCCCTGCTCGGGGCTGGGGGTGCTGGGCAAAAAGCCGGATATCCGGTATAAAAGCCTGGAGGGCCTTGAGGAGCTGACCGCCCTGCAAAAGGCCATCCTGCGCCAGGGGGCCGGCTATCTTGCGCCGGGGGGGCGGCTGGTCTATTCCACCTGCACCCTCAACCCGGCCGAAAACGCCGGCGTCGTCTCGGATTTTCTGCGTCAAAACCCCCAGTTTGCCGCTGTACCGCCGCCTTTTGTGCCCAAAGAAGCCCGGATGGAGCAAAATTTTATGACCCTTTTGCCCACCGCGGCGGGATTTGACGGTTTTTTTGTGGCGTGTCTTGAAAGATTGTGATACAATGTCTAAGAATTGCATTTCCTCTTATCCGCCCGAGGCCCTCACCGCGCTGTTTGCCGGCATGGGGCAGCCCGCCTTCCGGGGCAAACAGGTATTCCGCTGGCTGCACCAGAAGCGGGCAGGGGAGTTTTCCGCCATGACCGACCTGCCCAAGGCCCTGCTTGCGCAGCTGGAAGGGCAGTATGCCATCGCTTCGCTGGGCATCCGGCGGCGCCAGCAGTCCCGCGATGGAACGGTCAAATACCTCTTTGCCCTTGGGGACGGCAACTGCATCGAAACGGTGGTTATGCGCTACCGCTATGGCAATACTGTTTGTGTGTCCACCCAGGTGGGCTGCCGGATGGGCTGCCGCTTCTGCGCCTCCACCCAAAACGGCCGGGTGCGCAACCTCACCGCCGGTGAGATCGCCGCCCAGCTCTATGCGGCCGAGGCCGATCTGGGCCAGCGCATCTCCCACATGGTGCTCATGGGCATCGGCGAGCCGCTGGACAATTTTGACGCAGTGATGGACTTTTTGTCCATCGTCACCTCGCCCGAGGGCGCAAACCTCAGCATGCGCAATATCAGCCTGTCCACCTGCGGGCTCGTGCCCATGATCGACCGGCTGGCCCAAAAAAAGCTCCAGCTTACCCTCTCGGTCTCGCTGCACGCCCCCAACGACGCGCTGCGCAGCAGCATGATGCCGGTCAACGATTCCTACCCGGTGGCACAGCTCATCGCGGCCTGCCGGCGGTACCAGAACACCACCGGCCGGCGGGTGAGCTTTGAGTATTCCATGGTGCGCGGGGTCAACGACGGCGAGGCCGAGGCCCGGCAGCTGGCCGCCCTCATCAGGGGCATGGGGGCGCATGTCAACCTCATCCCCATCAACCCGGTAAACGGCAGCCCCTACTCGGCCAGCGATGCTGCGAACATCCGCCGGTTTGCCGCCCGGCTCACGGCGCTTGGGGTCAACGCCACCGTGCGCCGCCGCCTTGGGGCCGACATCAGCGCCGCCTGCGGCCAGCTGCGCCGCGAAGAAACCGCCCCCGCCGGCTCGTAATAGTAATAAATAGGATAAAAGCGGGCGCTCCCTCCCCAAAAGCGCGCCCATGCCCCCGCGCCCCAAAGGCCCGCTGGCCCGCGCCGCCACCCGTTTTGCCGTATCCCCGCCAAAGGAGCTGATCCCCATGAAGCTTGCCGCCAAAACCGATATTGGCCTTGGCCGTGCCGAAAACCAGGACACCTACCGCGCCGCGCGCCTGCCCGGCGGCGGTGTGTGGGCCTTGGTGTGCGACGGCATGGGCGGCGCCAAGGGCGGCAAGGCCGCGGCCGAGTTTGCGGCCGATACCATCCAGCAGGCCTTTGCGGACGGCCAGCCCTGCCCGCCGGGCGAGGAGCAGGCCTTTTTGCTCTCGGCGCTGCGGGCGGCCAACGCCCAGGTCTGGCGGCAGGCCCAGCGCAGCCCGGCCAACCGGGGCATGGGCACCACCGCGGTCTGCGTAATGGTGCGCGGCGGGGTGGCGCATCTGGCCCATGTGGGCGATTCCCGCGCCTACCTCTACCGCGACTGCGAGATCCGCCAGCTTACCCGGGACCACTCGGTGGTGCAGGAGATGGTCGAGCGCGGCACCATCACCCGGGCCGAGGCCGCCACCCACCCCCGCAAAAACATCATCACCCGGGCGCTGGGGGTCGAGCCGGGGGTCGAGCCGGAGTACACCTGCCGCACCGTCTGCCCCGGCGATATCCTGCTGCTCTGCACCGATGGGCTCACCGGCCCGCTGCGGGACGAATCCATGGCCGCGGTGCTGGCCAACGCCCCCTTTTTGGCCGTGCCGGAGGTGCTGATCCAAAAGGCGCTGGCGGCGGGCGGGCAGGATAACATCACCGCTGTGCTGATCGGCGTGGAAGACGGGGAGGGCTGAGCATGGAAAAACTCATTGGCAAGCGGCTGGACGGCCGCTATCTCCTGGAGGAGATGATCGGCGCCGGCGGCATGGCCAACGTCTACAAGGCCCAAGACCTCAAAACCGGCCAGACCGTGGCGGTCAAGATCCTGCGCGAGGAGTTTATGGGCAACGAGGAACTGGTGCGTCGGTTCAAAAACGAGTCCAAGGCCATCTCGATCCTCGACCATCCCCACATCCTCAAGGTGTACGATGTGTCGGTCACCGATAAACTGCAGTACATCGTAATGGAGCACCTGGACGGCATCACCCTCAAGGAATATATGAAGCAGCGGGGCGGCCCGCTTACCTGGAAGGAAACGGTGCACTTTGCCCAGCAGATCCTGGAGGCGCTGGACCACGCCCACCGCAAGGGGGTGGTGCACCGGGACGTCAAGCCCCAAAACGTGATGCTGCTCTCAAATGGGCAGCTTAAGATGATGGATTTTGGCATCGCGCGCATCAGCCGGGCCGAAAACCACACCATGAGCGAAAAGGCCATCGGCTCGGTGCACTACATCAGCCCCGAGCAGGCCCGCGGCGACGTGACCGGCGCCACGGCCGACATCTACTCGGTGGGCGTGATGCTCTACGAGATGCTCTCGGGCCAGCTTCCCTTCGAGTCGGACAATATGGTTTCGGTGGCCATCAAGCAGATTTCCGATCAAGCCCGCCCCTTATCCGAGATCGCGCCCGGCGTGCCCACCGCCCTGCAGGAGATCACCGAGCGGGCCATGGCCAAGCGCCCGGAGGACCGCTACCCCAGCGCCCGCGCCATGCTGGACGACCTGGAGGAGTTCAAAAAAAACCCGAGCATCCGTTTTGAGTACCAGTACCTTACGGATACGCAGCCAGAGAGGTATATCAACAAGGTGGTAAAGCAAAGCAAGGAGGGCGGCAGGCCCCAGCCCCCCCGCGGGGGCGCCCGCCGCCCCCCAAAAAAGAAAAAGCGGCGTTTCCCGCTGGTGCCCATCATGCTGGGCATGGCCTTTGCCTTTGTGATCGGCGCGGGCATTTTGTGCTATATGATCTTTGCCAACTCCACCAACCCCCTTTTCAGCACCCGGGAGGATGTGGAACTGGTCAACTTTGTGGGCCAGCGGCGGGAGCAGATCGAATCCAACAGCGAATACCGCGCCCATTTCCGCATCAAGTTCATCGAGGAATACAACGCCGCGCCGGCCGGGCAGGTGTACAGCCAGACCCCCAAGCCCCCCCGCACGGTCAAGGAGGGGCAGACCATCACCCTGCGGGTCAGCCTGGGCACCCGGTATGTGGAGGTGCCGTCGGTTGCCAACTACCTGCAAAAGGACGCCGAGGCCGTGCTTAAGGAGCTGGGCCTCTCGGTCAACGTGCGCCCGGTGGAGGACGGCAACGTCCCGGTGGGCACGGTGGTCAGCACCACCCCCGAGGCCGGCCAGCAGATCGCGGCGGGTGAAACGGTCTACTTATACGTCAGCCGCGAAAAGGTCGAGACCGACCGGGTTGTGCCCGACCTTGCCAACCTCACCAAGGAGGACGCCATCATCGCGCTGCGCAACGCCTCGCTGGTGCTGGGGCAGATCACCGAGGACTACGCCGAGGCCGAGGAGGGCCGCATTGTGGACCAGTCCCCGGCGGCGGGCACCACGGTCAAGATGAACACCAAGGTCAACATTGCTGTCTCGCTTGGCCCCGAGCCCACCCCCGAGCCCACCCCCG
>CAJTVI010000052.1 GCA_910579545.1 uncultured Oscillospiraceae bacterium
CTCTTCCGATCTCGCGGCGCACAAGGTCCAGCAGGGCGGTGGCGGCGGCCGCCAGCTGGTTTTCCGCCTCGGGCAGCGGAACGGCCCAAACCCATTTGGGGGTGCACAGCAGCGCGGCGGCAGGCTGGCCGCCGCCCGCCGGGCTGACCGCCAGGCCGTAATCCGCGCCCGAAACGCGCAGCGCGGCCAGCGCAAGCCCCACCGCGGCCTGCAGGGGCTGGCCGGGGTATTTTTTTTCGGCCCAGCGGGGCGGCGCGAGCCGGTCCGCCTTTTTGGGGTGGGCGTAGCTCAAAGCGCCAAAATCGTATACGGCGCGGGCGTCCTCGGCCTTTTTGAGCCGTTCCTCCAGGCAGCCGCCGGTCGCGGCGTCCGCCGCCACAAACAGCTTTTGGCCGGCGGCGCAGGCCGACACCACTGTTTCGGCAAGGCTTTTCTCCCCCACCGTAAAAACCGCGTCGCCAAGCCCGTCGCGCAGGCGTTTTTCCCAGGTGTCGCAGATGGCGGCGGCGGATAAGGCGCTCTCGGCCCGGGCCTGGATACAAACGGCGTACTCGCCGTCCTTTTCAAGCAGGCGCAGGCCGGGGCAGCCCTCGGCCGCCGCGGCGCGCAGCACCTTGGTGAGCTCGGCGGGGTCTGCGCCGGCCAGGCGCAGCAGGCGAAGCTGGGTGTGTTCAGGCATACGGTTTACCTCATGTTTCTATCGGTTTGGCAAAAGGCCGGGCGGCCTGCAAAAGGCTTTAAAGTTTAAAAAGGGGGCGGCTTGCAGCTGACTTTGGGGATCAAGGTCAAGGGGCGGATCTGTTTTCTTGCTGAATCGCCCCTCAAAGTTCGGCGTTTTCGCCCCGCAAAAACATCCGCGCCCCCGGGATCAGCAGCCCCAGCGCCAGCCGCCGGGCCATGTCCAGCGCCTGCTGGCTGGCCCGCAGCCGCACCGTTTCGCGGCTGCGCCCGGCCAGCATAAGCTTTTTGACCCAGACGGTATCGCCGTGGGCGGCCGCGATGTACACCAGGCCCACCGGCTTTTGGGGGGTGCCGCCGCCCGGCCCGGCAATGCCGGTAAGGGCCAGCGCAAGGTCGGCCCCGGCGGCATCCAGCGCGCCAAAGGCCATGGCGGCGGCGGTCTGGCTGCTCACCGCGCCGTATTTTTCCAGCACACGCCCCTCCACCCCCAAAAGGCGCTGCTTTGCCTCGTTGGCATAGGTGACAAACCCAAACCGGAACACCTCGCTTGCGCCGGGCACCCCGGTGATGCGCTGGCTTACAAGGCCGCCGGTGCAGCTTTCGGCCGTGGTGATGGCAAGGCCCTTTTGCCGCAAAATGCGCACTAAGGTCTCCTCCATGCCCTCCACGTCCTCATCATACACCGCGTCGCCCAAAAGCTCATAGAAATTTTTGGCGTAATCGCGGCAGGCCGCCTCGGCCTCGGCGTCGGTGGCAGCGCGGGCGGTGATGCGGATGATGACCTCGCCGGTTTTGGCGTAGATGGCGGCGGTGGGGTTTTCGTGCTCAAACAGGTGGCCCACCTTGGCCTCTACCTCGCTCTCGCCCGGGCCGCACACCCGCAGCACCACCGAGTGCAGCACGCAGTTCTGCCAGGCGGCCAGCATGGGCGCGGCCGCATTTTTCCAGAGCGGGCGCAGCTCGTTTGGGGGGCCGGGCAGCAGGATGGCGATGCGGCCCTCGTCCTCAAACCAGACGCCGGGGGCGGTGCCGTTGGGGTTGGGCAGCTTGCGGCCCCGGGCGGGCACCATGGCCTGCTTGCGGTTGTTGGGGGTGGTCTCCCGGCCCATGCGGGCAAAAAAGCCGGTGATCTTGGCCCACTCCTCCTCGTCAAAGCGCAAGGTGTCGTGGTAGCAGGCGGCCACTGTCTCCTTGGTCAGGTCGTCGGCCGTGGGGCCAAGCCCGCCCGAAAAAATCAGCAGCTCGCTGCGGCTTTTGGCCATCTCCACCAGTTCCTTCAGCCGGCCGGCATTGTCCCCCACCACATGCTGGTGCAGTACGGTAATGCCCATGGCGGCCAGCTCCTGGCTCAAAAACTGGGCGTTGGTGTTGAGGATATCCCCCAAGAGCAGTTCGGTGCCCACGGCAATGATCTCGGCCTTCACGCAAATTCCTCCTGTTCGTTGTACGCAATGCGCACCCGCTCCACCCCGGCGGCGGCCGCCGCCTCCAAAGCCGGCAGGCCGGGCATGGCCGCCTCGGCCGCCAGAATTTCCTCGGGGGTGGGCCGGGTCTTGGGATGCGGCGGGGTAAAGATGGTGCAGCAGTCCTCATACGGCAGGATGCTGGTCTCAAAGCTGCCGATGGCCCGGGCGGCGGCGGTGATCTCGGTCTTGTCCATGCCGATCAGCGGCCGCAGCACCGGCAGGCTCTGGGCCGAGTCGGTGCAGGCAAGCGCCCAGAGGGTCTGGCTGGCCACCTGGGCCAGGCTCTCGCCGGTCACCAGGGCGGTGCAGCCGATCTCTGTGGCCACCCTTTCGGCAATGCGCAGCATGCTGCGGCGCATCAGCACGGTAAACAGGGCGCTGGGCGCGTGGTCCCGCAGGTACTCCTGCGGGGGGGTGTAGGGCACCACATACAAAACGCAGCTGCCGGTGTATCCGCTGATCAGCCCGGCCAGCGCCTGCACCTTGAGCCGGGCCCGCTCGCTGGTATAGGGGGGGCTGGCAAAGTGGATGTGGTGCAGCGCCAGCCCCCGCCGGGCCATGCGCCAGGCGGCCACCGGGCTGTCGATGCCGCCCGAGAGCAAACAGAGCGCCCGGCCGCTGGTACCCACCGGCAGCCCGCCCGCGCCGGGGACCTTGTCGGCATGGACATAGGCGGCAAAGTCCCGCACCTCCACCATCACGGTGAGGTCGGGGTGGTGCACATCCACCGAGAGGTGGGGGTACCGCCCCAGCAAAAAGCCGCCCAGCTCCCGGCTGATCTCGGGGCTTTTCATGCCAAAGCGCTTGTCGCTGCGCTTGGCCTCCACCTTAAAGGTCTTTGCCCCGCGCAGGGGCGTTTCCAGATAGCTAGCCGCGGTCTGGCAGATGGCCGCAAAGTCCTTTTCGCACACCGCCGCCCGGGAGAGCGCCGCGATGCCAAATACCTTTTGCACCCGGCTGAAGGCCTCGTCCATATCCTCGGCCCCGGTCTCGGGCTCGATGTACATGGTGCTCTGGGCCTTGTACACCTTAAACTCGCCCAGCGGCCGCAGCCGCCAGCGCAGGGTTTTGGCAAGGGCGGCCTCAAAGGTGGCCTTGTTGAGCCCCTTGAGGGCCATCTCGCCCTGGTAGCAGATGATGATCTCTTTCATTGGATACTCCCATCCTTTGTTTTTCCCCAACCGGGGGGACACTGCAAAAGCCGCTCGCCCGGCCGCTTTGCCCGGCCGCTTTGCCCGGCCGCCCCGCGGCCCGGCTCAGCCCTTGTGCCGGCCGCGGTTTGCCCGCAGGCTTTTCAGCCCGGCCTCAAGGCCCTCCAGCAAGGCGTCCACATCGGCGGCGGTGTTGCCGGCGCAAAAGCTGACCCGCAAAGCCGTGTCGATGCGGCTGGCCGGCAGGCCCATGGCCAGCAGGGTATGGCTGGCCGCCCCCCTCGAGCAGGCCGACCCGCTGGAGACATACACCCCGCGGGTTTCCAAAAAATGCAGCATGGTCTCGCTGCGGGGCCCGCCCTCGAGGCTGAAGTTGAGCAGCTGGGGGATGGCGTCCTCCGGGCTGTTGAGCACCGCCCCCGGCAGGCTGGCCAGCCCGGCCCGCAGCCGGGCGTTCAGCTCGGCCGCCGCCGCGGCGCGGGCGGGGATGCTGCCGGCCAGCCGTTTGGCCGCCGCCGCGATGCCCGCCGCGTAGGGGGTGTTTTCGGTGCCGGGGCGGATGCCGTGCTCCTGCCCGCCGCCAAGGTAGGGCGGCAGGATATGGCAGCCCCTGCGCAGGTAGAGCGCCCCCACCCCCTTGGGGGCGTGGATCTTATGGCCGCTCACGGTGTAGCTGTCGATGCAGCCAAGGGCCTTTTGGGGCAGCGCGGGCAGCCGCAGCCAGCCCTGCACCCCATCGATGTGCACCGCCGTGCGGGAATTTGCCGCCTTGACCCCGGCGGCCAGGGCCGCCACATCGTTCTGGGCGCCGGTCTCGTTGTTTACCTGCATGCAGGCCACCAGGGCGGTGGCCTTGTCCACCCGGTTCAAAAGTTCTGCCAGCGGCAGCCGGCCGTCCGGGCCGGGGGGCACAAATTCCACCTGCCAGCCCTCCCCTGCCAGCCGCTCGAGCGGCCGGGCCACGCTGGGGTGCTCGTAGCCGCTGGCCACGATCTTGCGGCCCCAGCTTTTGCGGGCGGCCGCCAGCCCCAGCAGGGCCAGGTTGTTGCCCTCGCTGCCGCAGCCGGTAAAAACCACCTCGCCCGCCGTGCAGCCAAGGGTTTTGGCCAGGGCGGCCCGTGCGGCGGCGAGCGCCTGCTCGCTGGCCGCGGCCGGGGCGTAGAGGGCCGAGGGGTTGGCCCAGTGTTCGGCCATGGCGGCGCGGATGGTATCGGCCACCTCGGGGGCCACCAGGGTGGTGGCGGCATTGTCCAGATAATGCAGGGATGGGTCGTGCAGCATAAAAAAGCCTTTCTGCCGCGCCGCGGCAATGGTACCGGCGGCCCGGGGGCGGGCCCGCCGCGCCGCGCAGCAAAAATGCGCGGCCGCGTATCCATTTAGTATACTACAACCCCCCGCCCGCCGCAAGCAAAAAGGGGCGGGCCTTAGCGGCGGTTCCATAAGAAAACAAAGCCGCCCATTCTACTGGTCAGCCGCATCCGCTGCGTCAGAAAAGCTTGGAATACACCAAGTATTCCTGCGCTTTTCTTCCTTGCGGCTGCAGCCGCCCAGCGAATGGTCGGTGGATCGAATTTTATTCGGAATCTTTGTTTTCTTCTCTCACCGCCGCTTTTTACCCTGTTTGTTCCGGCGGCTGCGCCCTTGTTTCGGGGCTTGGGCCGTTGTACTGGGGGTTCTGGTACACCCGCCAGGCTACGGCGCGCCCGCAGCGCAGCTCGTACACCGGCTGCTGCCCGGCCATCCGCCGCCGCCACTCGGCCACATCGGGGTCGCTCAGGTCCCAGGAGGGCCGCAGCCCCTGGATGGTGCTGTAACTGACGTTTTCCACCACATACCGCGCGCGGCCGCGGCGGTCCCAGGTTACCTCCTCGCAGCCCTCGGCCATGGGCGGCAGAAGGTCCTGGATGCGGTACCAGTTCCAGCTTAAAAAGGTGCCGGGATCACGCGGCACGGCGCTGAACACCGGGTCCCTTTTTTGCATCTCCTCCATCACGGTGCGCAGCCCGAGGTTCCAGTAATCCACATCATACCGCGTTTCGGGGCAGGGGCCGGCCAGGAAATTAAAATAGGCAAAGCTGTCCCGCCCATAGCGGGCCACAAAGCCGCCGTAATACCCCAGATGCAGCGCCAGCGCCGCCGCCAGCAGGCCGCAAAGCGCCCGCCGCCAGCCCGGCGCCGCCGTCTTTTTTGCCAGCTGCCAGAGCCGGTGGGCCGAAAGCGCCGCAAACAGCACCACGCTGGCATACACAAAGTAAAGGTGCCGCCAGCCGTTGTAAAGGTTGGGCCGCTGCAGCATGGCAAAAAGCAGCGGCGCGGCAAAAAACGCCCCCAGCGCGGCCGAAACACTGGTTTCGAGGCTTTTCCAGCCCGCGGGGTCCCGGCCGTTTTTGGCCGCCAGCAGCACCGGCCAGGCCGCGGCCAGCGCAAGGGGCAGCAGCGGGGTGGTGATGAGCATAAACCAGGGGATGTAATGCCAGGGGATATGCACCTGCTCGGGGCAGTACAGCCCGCCCCGATAGAGCACCTGCCCCCGCCAGCGCACCGCGTCAAAGCTGCTGGTCTGGCCAAACTGGTAGGCAAGAAAAGCCGGCAGGTCGTGCCAGGCGGCCGGGGTGATCAAAAACCAAACCGCCAGCAGGCTGGCCACCGCCGCGGCCCCCCGCCAAAAGGCCCGGGCGCTCCAGCGTTTTTGCAGGGTCAGCTGGGCCAGGTAGGCAAGCCCCACAAGCCCAAAGGCAGCAATGCCGATCAGCCGCTCGTTGCCGGCCACCGCCCCGGCAAGCCCAAACCAGAGGCAGCTAAAAAAATCGTCCTTCTGCACAAAGCAAAGGCCGGCCCAGAACACCGCCAAACACAAAACCAAAAGGTCAATGTCCTTGGTATTGCTGCAGCTCTCGGCAAAAAAGCGGGGGTTTAAAAAGAGCAGCAGCGCCCCCAGCGTCCCCGCCCCCCGGCTGCCGGTCAGCCGGAAGAGGATGGCGTACGCCGCAAACATCCCCAGCAAAAACATAAGGTAATTGTAAAAATGCAGCAGCCGGATGGCGCCTCCCCGCGACCCGGCCAGATCCAGCGCGTTGATGGCCGGCCAGATGGGGAAAAACCGGGCCTGGCCGTAATCGCGGTTTTGGAAGGTATCCATCTCCTCGGTGGGCAGGCTGGCAAAAAAGGGCCGCTGCTCCAGGCCGGCCAATTTGGCATAGGCCCGCACCTGGATGCCCAGGGTGTACAGTTCCATCCCTTCGTCCGCGGCCGAAACCGAGCCAAACGCCATGGGGATGCCCAGCAGCGCCAGCACCGCAAAGAAGAGCGCCGCCAGCCGCCGGCCGTATACGCCCCGCACGGCCTTTTGCCAAAGGGGCCTGATGCGTTCGATTTGTCTGTGCATTGCCGCCGCTCCTTTTTTGATCAGATGGTCCCGCGCGGGCCGGCTCAGCCTGCGGGCCCGGCCCTTGTTTCGGGGCTTGGGCCGTTGTACTGGGGGTTCTGGTACACCCGCCAGACTACGGTGCGCCCGCAGCGCAGTTCGTACACCGGCGGCTGCCCGGCCATCCGCCGCTCCCACTCGGCCACGGCGGGATCGCTCTCGTCCCAAAAGGGGTGCAGCGCCTGGATGGCGCTGTAACTGGTGTTTTCCACCACATACCGCGCGCGGCCGCGGCGGTCCCAGGTTACCTCCTCGCAGCCCTCGGCCATGGGCGGGCCCATCTCGGCGATCACATACCAGTTTGCGCTTACATGGCTGGCCGGGTTGAGCGGCACCACGCTGAAGGCCGGATCCCGTTTTTGCATCTCCTCCATCAGCCGGTGCAGGCCGGTGTTCCAGTAATCGGTGTCGTACCGCTGCTCGGGGTGCGCGCCGGCCAGCAGGTTAAAATAGCTGCCGCCCAGCGGGCCGTACCGGGCCACAAAGCCGCCGTAGTACCCCAAATGCAGCGCCAACGCCGCCGCCAGCAGGCCGCAAAGCATCCGCCGCCGGCCCGGCGCGGCCCCTTTTGCCAGCTGCCAGAGCCGGTGGGCCGAAAGCGCCGCAAACAGCACCAGCGGCCCATACACAAAATACAGCTGCCGCCAGCCGGTATAAAGGTTGGGCCGCCGCAGCATGGCGTAGGCCACCGGCGCGGCGCTGAACAGCCCGGCCGCCAGGGTAAAAAGGGCCTCGTCGCTTTTCCAGCCCGCGGCGCGGCGGCCGTTTTTGGCCGCCAGCAGCACCGGCCAGGCCACGGCCAGCAGCAGGATCAGCACCGGGGTGGTGATAAGCATCAGCCAGGGGATGTAGTGCCAGGGGATGGGGTTTGCGGCGGGGTCGTACAAAGCGCCCCGGTAGAGCACCACAAAGCCGTAGCGCGCGGGGTCAAAATTGGCGGCCTGCCCCAGCTGGAGGGCAAGCAGGCCAAGGGGGTCCTGCCAGGCCGCGGGGGTAAGCAAAAACCAAAAGCCGGCAAAGGCCCCCACCGCCACGGCCCCCCGCCAGAAGGCCCGGGCGCCCCAGCGCTTTTGCAGGGTAAGGCGGGCTATGTAAAAGATCCCCGCAAGGCCAAAGGCGCCCGCGCCCAGCACCCGGCCGTTGGCGGCCAGCGCCCCCGCAAGGCCAAACCACACCGCGCTGCCAAAGCCCTGCCCCCCGGCAAAGCGCAGGCCCAGCCAAAACACCACCAGGCACAGGGCCATAAAGGGCATATCCTTGGTGTTGTAAAAGCTGGCGGCAAAAAACCGGGGGTTCAAAAAGAGCAGCAGCACCCCCAAAACCCCGGCCGCCCGGCTGCCCGTAAGCCGCAAAAGCAGGGCGTACAGCGCAAACAGCCCCAGCAAAAACACAAGGAAGTTGTAATAGTAATAGGCAAGGCTGGCCGCGCCCGGCCGCCCGGCCCGCTCCAGCGCGTTCATCACCGGCCAGATGGGGTAAAAGCGGGCCTGGCCATAGTCCCGGTCCCGCCAGGTGCGCAGGTCGTCCTGCGGCAGATCGGCAAAAAAGGGCTTGTCCGCAAGGCCCAGCGCCCCGGCATAGGCCCGGATGTTGATGCCAAGGGTGGTGCGCTCGATGTGGTCATCCAGCCCGGGCCCGGTGTGCCGCACCGCCAGCAGCCCGGCCAGGGCCAGCAGCACAAACAAGAGCGCCACCGCCGCCCCCGGCCGCCGGCGCACAAGCCGCCCCGCCCTTGCCAAAGCGCGCGGGGCCTGCAGCTGGGTGTTCATCCGCAGCCTCCCCTTTCCTTGTTTAGTCCCGGATTTTTTGGCCCCGGGCGCTCAGCCGCCGGGCTGCGCCCTTGTTTCGGGGCTTGGGCCGTTGTACTGGGGGTTCTGATACACCCGCCAGAGCACGGCGCGCCCGCAGCGCAGCTCGTACACCGGCTGCTGCCCGGCCATCACCCGCCGCCACTCGGCCACGGCGGGGTCGGCCTCGTCCCAGGATGGATGCAGCGCGTCCGCCGCGCTGCAGCTGACGTTTTCCACCACATACCGCGCGCGGCCCCGGCGGTTCCAGGCCACCTCCTCGCAGCCCTCGGCCATGGGGGGCAGCAGATTTTGGATGCCGTACCAGCTTGCGCTGATGCGGGTGGCCGGGGTAAGCGGCACGGCGCTGAAGGCCGGGTCCCTTTTTTGCATCTCCTCCATCACGCCGCGCAAACCGATGTTCCAGTAATCGGCCTCATAGCGCTCTTCGGGGCTGGCGCCGGCCAGCAGGTTAAAGTAGCCGCAGCTGTTGATGCCGTTATAGGCGCTAAACCCGCCGTAATAGCCCAGGTGCGCCGCCAGCGCCGCCGCCAGCAGGCCGCAAAGCGCCCGCCGCCGCCCCGGCGCGGCCCCTTTTGCCAGCTGCCAGAGCCGGGCGGCGGCCAGCCCCGCATACAAAACGATGCTGCCGTATACAAAGTAAAGGTGCCGCCAGCCGTTGTAAAGGTTGGGCCGCCGCAGCATGGCGTAGCCCACCGGCAGGGCAAAAAACAAAGCCAGCAGGGCGGTAACCACCGTTTCGGCGCTTTGCCAGCCGGCGGCGCGGCGGCCGTTTTTTACCGCCAGCAGCACCGGCCAGGCCGCGGCCAGCGCCAGCACCAGCAGCGGGGTGGTGATGAGCATCAGCCAGGGGACGTAGTGCCAGGGGATGGGGTTTTGCTGCGCGTTGTACGCCGCCCCGCGGTAGAGCACCCAGCCGCCCCAGCGGGCGGCGTCAAAGCTGCTGGTGGCGCTTAGCTGGTAGCGCAAAAACTCCAGCGGGCCGGCCCAGGCCGCCGGGGTCAGCAAAAGCCAGAAGCCCGCAAAGGCACCCACCGCCGCCGCCCCGCGCCAGAAGGCCCGGGCGCTCCAGCGCTTTTGCAGGGTAAGCAGGGCCAGATAGCCAAGGCCCATAAGGCCAAAGGCGGCCGCGCCCAGCAGCCGGCTGTTAAAGGCAAAGGCCCCCGCGAGCCCAAACCACACCGCGCTGCCAAACCCGCCGCCCTCCCAAAAGCGCAGCCCCAGCCAGAAGGTAATAAGGCAGAGGGAGAGCAGGGCGGTATCCTTGGTATTGTAAAAGCTGGAGGCGTACAGCGGCGGGGTGCTTGCCAGCAGCAGCGCGCCCAGCACCCCGGCGGCCCGGCTGCCGGCAAGCCGATGGAGGATGGCGTACACCCCAAAGGCCCCCAGCAAAAACAGCAGGTGGCAATAGCCGTACAGCACCGCGCTGGCCGCCCCCGGACGCCCGGCCCGCTCCAGCGCGTTTATGAGCGGCCAAACGGGATACAGCCGGGCCTGGCCGTGGTCCCGCTCGATGTCCGCGGCGATCTCGCCCTCGGGCAGGCCGGCAAAAAAGGGGGCGTCCGCCTGCCCAAAAAAGGCCGCATAAGCCCGGATGTTGAGGGCCAGGATCCGCCGTTCCGGCCCATCGTCCAGCCCGGGGGCGGCAAAAGGGGCCCGGGCCATGCCCAAAACCGCCAGCAGCGCAAAAAACAGAGCCGTGAGCGTCCGGCTGTTTTGGCCCATCCATTTTGCAAGGAGCCGCAGCCCGCCGCCCGATAATTGCTCAACCATCACGGTCCTCTTTCCCTTTGCTGTTTTCGGGCGGCCGTTCCCCATCGGCCTCCGCCTGCTTTGCCCGCCAGCGGGCCGGGCCCTCGGCGTACCAGTTGCCGCCGTGGGCGTCCAGCACCACGGTAAGCGGCAGGTCCTTTACCGTGAGGCGGCGCACCGCCTCGCAGCCAAGGTCCTCCCAGCAGACCAGCTCGGCCGTTTGCACGCAGCTTGCCAGCAGCGCGCCCGCGCCGCCCGCCGCGGCAAGGTAGACCCCGCCGGCCGCGCGCAGCGCCCGCTGCACCGCCTCGCCCCGGGGGCCCTTGCCGATCAGCACGGTTTGGCCCAGCGCCGCCAGGCGGGGGGTGTAGGGGTCCATCCGGCCGCTGGTGGTGGGCCCGGCGCTGCCAATGGGCTGGCCGGGCCGGGCCGGGGTGGGCCCTACATAATATACCGCGCTGTTTTGGATGGGGTAGGGCAATTCTTTGCCCGCGTCCAGCAGTTCGATCATCCGCTTGTGGGCGGCGTCCCGCGCGGTGTACACAACGCCCGAGAGCAGTACGCTGTCCCCCGCGCGCAAACCGCGCAGGGCCTCGGGCGGGCAGGGGGTGGTAATGCGGTGCTGCATGGTGCTTCCTCCTTGGTCAGGGCCGCCGTCCGGGCCGCCCGATGGCTCAATGGCCCGATGGATGATCCGGCTGCCTTTGGGGCCGCCGCTCACAGGCGGGCACTGGCCCGGCGGGTAACGTGGCAGCTGATGTTTACCGCCGCCGGCAGGCTGGCCACATGGGTGGGGGCGGCCTCGATGGCAAGGCCCAGGGCGGTGGCGCGCCCCCCAAAGCCCTGCGGGCCGATGCCCAGGGTGTTGACATCCCGCAGCCATTCCCGCTCCAAGGCGGCGTAGTAGGGGTCGGGGTTGGGGATATCCAGCGGGCGCAGCAGCGCCTTTTTGGCCAGCAGGGCGGCCTTGTCAAAGCAGCCGCCGACGCCCACCCCCAGGATCACGGGCGGGCAGGGGTTTGCGCCGGCCAGCCGCACGGTCTCCAGCACGAACTGCCGCACCCCCTCCACCCCGTCGGCCGGGCGCAGCATGGCAATCCGGCTCATGTTTTCGCTGCCCGCGCCCTTGGGGGCCACCGTGACCTCAAACCCATCGCCCGGCACAAGCTCCACCGTGAGCATGGCGGGGGTGTTGTCGCCGGTGTTCTCCCGGCGCAGGGGGTCGGCCACGATGCTCTTGCGCAAAAAGCCCTCCTCGTAGCCCCTGCGCACCCCCTCGTTGACGGCGGCGGCAAGGTCCCCCTCCACCCGCACTTCGCCGCCCAGCCGCACAAACACACAGGCCATGCCGGTGTCCTGGCAGATGGGCAGCCCGGTTTTGGCCGCGGCGGCAAGGTTTTGCTCCAAAAGGCCCAGGGTCTCGCGGGCGCAGGGCCAGTTTTCCTCTGCGCGGGCCGCGGCCAGCGCCGCCGCCACGTCGGCGGGCAGGCGGGTGTTGGCCTCGATGCAGAGCCGCGCCACCGTTTGGGTGATGTCCGCGGCCAAAACGCTGCGCATAGAAACGCCTCCTTCTTTATGCGGCGGTTCTTTGTTTTTCTCACCGCCGCTTTTGGGCGCTGATCTGTACTTGTATCGCTTTTTTACCGCTCAGCGATCCCGGTTCCGGTACTGCAAAACGGCAAGGCTGGCGGCCAGGGCGTTGCCCGCAAGGGCCGCGATGCCCACCCCGGCCCAGATGTAGAGCCGCTGGATGCTGGGCATCCCCCACACATACGCCTCGATATACACCGCCGCCGCGCTTACCGCCAGCAGCAAAAGGCAAAGGGTCTGGAAGAGGCGAAGATGCTTCATGCCCGGCCCCCCTTGTTACAGCGCCATGCGGTAGATGGCAAGGGCGTCCTGGGCGTTCAGCCGCTTCATGCCGCCAATGAGCCGCCGGCCGTTCCAGCAGCTCTTTTCGGCCATCTCGCGCATCTGCTCCTCGGTGGGGGCAACGCCCAGCTCGTGCAGGCTGGCCGGCATGCCGATCGAGCGGAAAAACGCCTCCATCTGCTCAATGCCGGCAAGCGCCCTGGCGGTGTCGTCCCCCTCCTTGGGCAGCGTAAACAAACCGCCCAGCAGGCTGGCGAACCGGGCGGGCCCGGCATCCAGCACATACCGCGCCCAGGAGCCCCACACCGCCGCAAGCCCCGCGCCGTGGGCCACATCGAACATGCCGCCCAGTTCGTGCTCCAGCTGGTGGCTGGCCCAGTCCCCCGAGCCGCCGCAGCCGGTAAGCCCGTTGTGCGAAAGGCTGCTGGCCCACATCACCTCGGCCCGGGCGTCGTAGTTCTGGGGGTCGTCTTTCAAAATAAGGGCGCAGTCCATCACGGTGCGCACCAGCTGCACCGCAAACCGGTCGGTCAGGGTCATGCTGCCGCCCCGGCCAAGGTACCGCTCCATGGTGTGCATCATAATGTCGGTGCAGCCGCAGGCGGTCTGGTAGGCGGGCAGGGTGGCGGTAAGTTCGGGGTCCATCACCGCAAAGCGGGGGCGGCAGGTGTTGGAATTGCAGCCCCGCTTGAGCCAGCCCTCCTCGTTGGTGATCACCGAGGAATCGCTCATCTCGCTGCCGGCCGCCGCAATGGTCAGCACGCAGCCGATGGGCATGCAGGCCGCCGGATCCCGCAGGTGGTCGTAAAAATCCCAGACGTCCCCCTCGTTGGCAAGCCCATAGCCGATCGCCTTGGTGGAATCGATCACGCTGCCGCCGCCCACCGCCAGCAAAAAGTCGACCCCCTCCTTTTTGCACAGTTCAATGCCCTGGCGCACAAGGCTCAGGCGGGGGTTGGGCACCACGCCGCCCAGTTCCACAACGCCAAGGCCAGCCTCTTTGAGCGAGGCGGCGACCCGGTCCAGCAGGCCGCTGGCCCGGGCGCTCTTGCCGCCAAAGTGCACCAAAACCTTGTGCGCGCCAAACTCCTTGGCCAGCGCGCCGGCCTGGGCTTCGACCCCACGGCCAAAAACTACCTTGGTGGGGGTGTAGTAGGTAAAGCTTTGCATCTTGATTTCTCCTTTTTGTTAAAATATTTTTTTACTGTAAAAACCCATCGTCCCCATCCCGCCGCCCGGGGCCTGTCCCGCCCCTTTTGCCAGGGCCCCTGCGTATGGGGGGCCGGGGGGCGCGCCCCCCGGATCGGCCTTTTTTCGGCCTTTTTTCGGCCTTTTTGGGCCCTTTTTTCGGCCTTTTTCGGCCCTTTTGCGGCCCTTTGCCCTCATTCCAAAAGCTCGCAGAGGATGCTGTTCTGGATCAGCATGCCGCGCGGGGTCAGGGCCAGCATGCGGCCATCGAACCGGGCGTACCCCGCCCCGCAGCTCTTTTTTACAAATTGTATTTGTTTTGCTGTAAACTCCCTGCCGTATTTTTCCTTGAGAGCCGCCAGGTCCAGCCCGGCGCGCAGGCGCAGCTGGAGCATGATGTAGTCCTCGGCGCCGCAGCCGCCGTCCGGCACCGGCCGGGCGCGGCCGGCCACAAAGGCGGCGGTGTCGGCCGGCCAATAGAACCGGCGGCTGCCAAGGCAGCTGTGGGCCGCGGGGCCAAGGCCGAGGTAGTCGCCGCAGTTCCAGTAGATGAGGTTGTGCCGGCCCTCCTGGCCGGGGCGGGCAAAGTTGCTGATCTCGTACTGGCTAAAGCCGGCCTTTTGCAGCTGTTCAGCCGCGTAGAGGTAAAACTCCGCCGCCTCGTCCTCGCCGGGCAGGCCGGCGGGGGGGCGGGCCGCAAAGGCGGTGCCGGGCTCGATCTTTAACAGGTAGGCCGAGATGTGCTGCGCGCCCCCTTCGGCCAGCAGGGCCAGGGTCTCGTCAAACTCGGCGTTGGTGTAGCCGGGCAGGGCCAGCATGATGTCGCCGCTGACCCGCTCGAACCCGGCGGCCCGGGCCATGGCCAGCGCGGCGCGGCTTTGGGCGGCGGTGTGCCGCCGGCCCAGCCGGGCAAGGCTGTCGTCCCGGGCGGTCTGCACCCCAAGGCTGAGCCGGTTGACCCCCGCGGCCCGCCAGCCGGCCAGCAGGCCGGGGGTGAGGGCATCGGGGTTGGCCTCCAGGGTGACCTCGGCGCCGGGCAGGGGGCGGGCGGCCTGCAAAATGCGGTCCACCTGCCCGGGGGCCAGCAGGCCGGGGGTGCCGCCGCCAAAGTAGACGGTGGCCGGCCGCGCGTCCCCGGCCAGCCGGAAGGGCCCGGGCTCCTCCCAAAACCGGCGCAGGGCGGTCAACAGCGCGTCGATGTACGCATCCGGCACATCCCGGCAGCCGCCGCGGGAATAAAAGTCGCAGTACCGGCATTTTGACCGGCAGTACGGGATGTGCAGATACAGGCCGAACCCCACGCCGCGCCGCCTTTCCCCCCAGCGCGCGGGGCGGGGCCGGCCGGCCGGATGCCGGGATGGGGCCGCCGCCTTTTTTGCGCCGGAAAAAAATTTACAAAACCTACACTGTTTCTATTATAAAGGGTTTTGCTTTTTGGTGCAAGAAAGTGTATACTAATCTCTATACGCTGATCTCACAGATGCAAAAGGAGGCAGTTTGAGATGAACGAACCGAACAATATGTACCAAAACGAGCCGGCGTTTTCGCCCTTTGCGGAGAATGCCGTCTTTGTAACGATGGAGCAGTATGTGGCCAAGACCTTTTTGTGGATGTTCTTAGGGCTTTTGACCACCTTTGGGGTGGCCTTTGGGCTGGCGATGAACTTCCTCTCCTCCCCGGGCGACAGCCTGGTGTATAAGATGTTCTCGGTGCCGTATATGTCCATCATCCTGCTGGTGGCCGAGCTGGGGGTGGTCATCTGGCTGAGCACCCAGATCAGCAAGATGGCCGCCGGCACCGCCACCGCCCTGTTTTTTGCCTATGCGGTGCTCAACGGCATCGTCTTTTCGTCCTATTTTATCGTGTACGACCTGATGAGCCTGGTCTTTTGCTTTGCGGCCGCGGCGGTGTATTTTGGGGTGATGGCGGCCTACGGCTACCTGACCAAAAAGGATCTGTCCGGCTGGGGACGGATGCTGTTTGCCGGGCTGATCGCCATGGTGATCATCTCGCTGCTGGGCATGTTCATCGGCTTTGGCATGTTTGAGATCGTGGTGTGCGGGCTGGGCATCCTGCTGTTCTTGGCCATCACCGCCTACGACACCCAAAAGGTCAAGGCCTACTACTACCAGTTCGCAAACGACGCCGAGATGGCCCACAAGGCATCGATCTTTGGCGCGCTGAACCTGTACCTGGATTTCATCAACCTCTTCCTGTATATCATCCGGCTGCTGGGCAAGCGCAACAACAACTGACACAAGCGTACCAAATCAGGGGTACGTTTCATTGCCGATCCAGGGGGCACGCCCCCTGGACCCCCATCACGCCCCATGCAATAATGCATGGGGCCCTTTTTATGGATGGCCCATCCGTCTAATTTTCAAAACATGCCCATAAAGGGGGTCTGGGGGCCATAGGCCCCCAGATTGGCAATCGGCCAAGGCCCAAACCGCCTTGACAGGCTGTACTGTAAGATATAATATTTTATTGTATTGCAAATTGTATAGTGGGGGTGTTTTGGATGGCAAAACTGGGAAAGCGCGCGGGGGCAGGCGGCATCTTCCGCGGGCGGTTTTGGCGGGTGCTCACGGCGGCCGGCCTTGTGCTGGCCGTCTGGCTTGCCGCCGGCTGCGCCGGAAAACCGCGCCAGATCACCGGCCTTGTAACCGAGCTGCGGTTTGAGGACGGCCGGCTGTCGGCGATTTTCCTCCAAACGCAGAGCGGCGAACCCGCCGCTCTGCTGCTGACCGACGAGACCCGTGCCTTTCCGCCGGAAGGCGGCGCATGGACGGCCGAAGAGCTGCGCCGTGCCTTTGAGGCGGCGGTGGGCCCGGACGTGCAGATCACAGCGGCCTGCGCCGGGCGCGGGCAGACCCTGACCGCCGGCGACGGGGCGCAGGTTGCCGCCCGCCCGGCCCAAAGCATCGAGATCACCGGCCGGCTGAACCGGGGCGCGGCCGCCCTTGCGGACGGTACGGTCCTGGACGTTTTTGTGGACACGGCCTTTTCTTCCCGCAGCTACCGGCTGCCAGACGGCACCGAACTGCTCTGCGCCAAGGACCCCAGCGGCCCCGCCAACACCTATGTGGGCGGGGTGGAAAGCCTGGACGCGCTGGATGAAGCCGCCCGGCAGCAGGTGCTGGCCTTTTACGAGGCGCGGGGCCTGCTGTACAACGAGCAGGCCGAGCTGGAAAAGGTATACGCCCTGTACCGGCAGCTGGGTGCGGAGTTCTGCTCCGGCCTGGCCGACCAGACGGTAAGCCCCAGCGCATCCAGCGACCGGGTGCTCTACCTGCTCACGGCCGTGACCCTGCCCACCGGGAGCGAAAACGGCAACCGGGTGTACGAAGAGCGCCGCTGCGACGCCTTTGACCGGGCAACCGGGGCGCGGATCGACCCCTGGGCGCTGTTTACCCTGCCCCGGGAGGCCGTGATCCAGACCCTGCTGGACGAGGCCGGCGTCCCGGCCGGCCCCCAGCGGACCGGGATGGAGGCGGCCGCGTGGGACGGGCGGATCGTCTTTTTGCCGGACGGCCTCTCGGTGACCTTTGAGCCGGGCACCCTGCCCGGCCAGCCGGAGGCCACCGGCTTTTCACTCGGCTATACCCCCGCGGTGCGGGCGGCGATCCAGAGCTGGGCGCTGCCGCAAACCGAAACCACCTGACCCCCCGGTCCGGGCGGAATGCGGAGGGAGTGCGCCTTCCCTGGCAAACCAGCCCTTTTGCGGCAGAACCCCCATGCCCCCGCGGCTAAAAACCGCGGGGGCATGGGGGTTCCTATTTTTTACGCCGCCGCGCGCTTGTCCAGAAACAGGGCCCCTCAGGGCAGGTGCGCGGCCAGCTCCTCCGCGGTGTCCCGCATGCCCCGCCGGAACCAGACCTCAACCCAGCCGTACAAAAAGAACCCCACATAGGCGGAGGCGTAGGCCGCCGCCAGCTCCTGCCCCGGGTCAAAGCCGCACAGGTCCAGCAGCACGTCCCTGAGCAGGTGGGTCAGCCCCCGCTCGTTCAGCAGGCCGTAAAACGCCCGGTTTTCCTCGAGATGGCAGAACACCAGCCGGACCGTCTCCTTCACCGACCGGTCCGGAAGGCTTTTGCACTGCTCGATGCAGCCCCCGAACAGCTGCCGGATGTATGCCTTGAGGATCTCCTCCTTATCCGCGTAATTGCGGTAAAAGGAGGTGCGGCCCACCCCGGCCCTGCTGCACAGCTCACTGATGGAAATCTCCGCCAGTGGATGGAGGCGGTTGAGGAGTATCTTGACCGGTATCTGCCGGTGGAATGATAGCCCGCGCGGCAAAACACGCTAAAAAAGAACAGCTCTACGGTTTGCACACAAAACCCGCAGAGCTGTTTTATTCATCGGGGAAATACTCGGCAATCTCTTCCAGCCGGCAGCCCAGCGCCGAACAGAGCTTGTTCAGCGTCTTTGTTTCCGTGTTGTCGTTGGCCCGCAGCCGCCGGACGGTCCTGCTGTCGATGCCGCACCTTTCCCTGAGCTGGTAGGTGGAAATGCCCCTTGCCTTCATCAGTTCCCACAGCTTATCAAAAACGATCACAGCCCCACCCCCTGATTGACACCAATCAGTATGGGGGTTATAATCTCCATAGTTAAGGGGATATAATCCCCATATCGAAATCAGGGGAGCTGGCTGCAATGGTGGAACGCTGCTGTGCATTTACGGGGCATCGCCCAAAAAAATTTCCCTGGGGCTATAACGAGGCAGACACCCGGTGTGCCGGCCTGAAAAGCTCCCTCGGCAAAGAAATTGATAAGCTGGTAAAAGCTGGGTATACAGACTTCTTTTCCGGCATGGCAGAAGGGGCCGATACCTGGGCGGCACTGGCGGTTCTTGCCCTGAAAAAAGAAAATCCGGCACTGAAACTCCACTGCATCCTGCCCTGCAAGGGGCAGGCGGACAGGTGGTCAGCTTCGGCGCGGGAGCTCTATTTTTCTATTCTGACGCAGGCGGATGAGGTTGTCTATGTAAGTCAGGAATACAGTGAGGGATGTATGCTGAAACGCAACCGCTATCTGGTCGATCATGCCGCCTGCCTGCTGGCTGTCTACAACAACGAGCGGCGGGGCGGGACAGCGATGACCGTGCGATATGCAGAGAAGCTGGGAAGGCGCATCATTGTGCTTGACCCGGCCGATTCACTTTGAACGGTATCCGCCCCCTTGTTTTCCCCCAAACAAAACCCCCCGCGGCTTTTGGCCGCGGGGGGTTTTGTTTGGAAGGTGAGTCTATAAAAGAACAAGGAAATTGCTTTTGGATGGCCGGCTTTGCCGGCC
>CAJTVI010000053.1 GCA_910579545.1 uncultured Oscillospiraceae bacterium
AACAGGTCTTACTTTCCTTCCCTTTTTTTGTAACACCTCTTTGACAAACCTACAGCCGCCGCGGTTTTGCGGCGCGGGGGCTAAAAAAGCCCTGATTTGCGCCCGATTTTTATTGACATACTGTTACATTCCGGTTACAATATTATTTGGTATAGTACGCGGGGCGTTTATGCGCCCTGTTTGGATGAGCTTCGGCAGCGGGGAGCGCCGTCTTCCCCTGTTTTTTCCGGTTTTTGCCCGGGCTTTGCCCCGCTGGGCGCGGCCTATGCGCCTTTGGCTGGCAACTGCTCTTTTTTGAGGGGTCTTTGTGCCCTTTTTGCATAAAATCGTTTTTGCGGCGTCCCGCCGGCGGCTCATCCTCCCAATTAAATGAAATTTGATTGCGAAGAGGAGTGAAACCATTTGACACCATTAGCCTGTACAGTGCTGGTGGTCGTGGTTGCCGCGCTTGTGGGCGCCGCCTGTTTTTTTGCGGGCAGCGCCTGGCGCCGCAAGACTGCCGAGGCCAAGATCGGCAGCGCGGAGGACGAAGCCAAGCGGCTGGTAAACGACGCCATCAAGACCGCCGAACAAAAGCGCAAGGAATCCATTATTGAAGCCAAGGACGAGGCCTTTAAGCTGAAGAGCGAGGCCGACAAGGAGATCAAGGAGCGCCGCAGCGAGGTGAGCCGGCAGGAGCGCCGGCTGGACCAAAAAGAGGAGGCGCTGGACAAGAAGACCGAGGCGCTGGAGAAAAAGGAAGAGGACATGAAGGCCCGGGCCGAGCTGGTGGAGGCGCGGCTGGCCGAGCTGGAGCAGATGAAGGCCCGCGAGGCGGATAAGCTGGAGAGCATTGCCCAGCTGACCCAGGACGAGGCGCGGCAGCTTTTGCTGAGCCGGCTGGACGAGGACCTTGCCCACGAAAAGGCGCTGCGCATCGCGGCCTGCGAGACCAACTTAAAGGACCAGTGCGACGCGATGGCCCGGGAGCTGATCGGCCAGGCCATCAGCCGCTGCGCGGCCGACCATTCGAGCGAGGCGACCGTGAGCGTGGTGCCGCTGCCGAGCGACGAGATGAAGGGCCGGATCATTGGCCGGGAGGGCCGCAATATCCGGGCGCTGGAGACGGCGACCGGGGTGGACCTGATCATTGACGACACGCCCGAGGCGATCACCCTCTCGAGCTTTGACCAGACCCGGCGCGAGGTGGCCCGGATGGCGCTGGAAAAGCTGATCGGGGACGGCCGGATCCATCCCGCCCGCATCGAGGAGACGGTGGACAAGTGCCGCCGGGAGCTGGAGCTGGCGATGAAGCGGGAGGGCGAAAAGGCGGTGCTGGAGGTGGGCATCCACGGCCTGCATCCGGACCTTGTAAAGCTGCTGGGCCGGCTGAAGTACCGCACCAGCTTTGGGCAGAACGTATTGCAGCATTCCCTGGAGGTTGCCTATCTCTCCGGCCTGATGGCGAGCGAGCTGGGTGTGAACCCGGCCCAGGCGCGGCGGGCGGGACTTTTGCACGATATCGGCAAGGCGCTGGATCACGAGATCGAGGGCAGCCATGTGCAGATCGGTGTGGACATCGCCCGCAAGTACCGGGAGAACCCGGCGGTGGTGCATGCCATCGAGGCGCATCACGGGGACGTGGAGCCCAAGACCCCGCTGGCGTTTTTGGTGCAGGCGGCCGACGCGATCAGCGCCGCGCGGCCGGGCGCGCGGCGTGAGAACCTGGAGAGCTATATCAAGCGGCTGGAAAACCTTGAGGAGCTGAGCCGCAGCTTTGAAGGGGTGGAGAACGCCTTTGCGGTGCAGGCCGGGCGCGAGGTGCGCATCATGGTGAAGCCGGAGGAGATCGGGGACGACCAGCTGACCCTGCTGGCCCGCAGCATTACCAAGAAGATCGAGGAGGAGCTGGATTACCCCGGCCAGATCAAGGTGAACGTGATCCGCGAGAGCCGCGCGGTGGAGTACGCGAAGTAAATTGCCGAGCTGGGGCATCGACGTATAGGCCAATCTGGGGGCCACGGCCCCCAGGCCCCCGACACAGGCCAATCTGGGGGATGATATCCCCCAGACCCCCATCATGGGGGAAAAATCTTTTCTCCACAAACAGTTTCTCAAGTTAAAAGACGAACCCCCGCCCAGAATGTTGGGTGGGGGTTTTGTGTTGGAAAAATGGGCAGGCCGGGCGGGGGTTTTGTGTTGGAAAAATGGGCAGACCGGGCCGGGCGGGGGCCGGACATTTGGGGGGTATCCGTTTTAAGGAATTTGGGGCGCCAAGGCCAGCGGCGGGGTTATTTTGTCTGGTTGAATTCCCAGGCTTCCCGCAGCCAGGCCAGCAGCTCGGGGTCCAGCTCGGCGAGGCTTTTGAGGGGGATGTGCAGGGTAAAGCGGCCGGGGTAGGGCTCGGACTGGTAGGCCACCCGGGGCGAATCGAGCGGACGGCCCAGCCCGAGGGTGAGCAGCAGCCCCTCCTCTTTTTTGCGGCGGGGCAGCGAGGCCATGGCAAACAGATGCCGGCCGTAAAAGCTGATCTGGCTTTTTTGCACCCGCACGCTGGCCGCCGGGAACTCGGCTTCCAGCACCGCCTCCAGCGCCTTAAAAAGGGGCAGGCTGGCCGGGCGGGCGTTAAAGAACAAAAAGAGGTCGTCCTCGTAATGGGCCGGCTTTTGCATCGCGTCCTCTCCCCTTCCCTCTCCTGTCAAAATTTGGTATTTTTTGCAGGATTATAAACTTATAGTATATGATTCGCCCCCATTTTGCTTTCCTCGCCGCCCGAAATATCGCGCGGCGGAATAGGGGCGGGCCGGTGCCGGGAGGAATTGGGAATTCCGGCACGCCCCATAGAGGAATTCCCCGGCACCCAATGGATCGGGCGCCGTGAAGGGGGTCTGGTCCGATGTTTCGCATTTTGGCAGGGTGTGTTTCTCAAATTAAAATTGGCCCATGAAGGGGGTCTGGGGGGCGTGCCCCCCAGATCGGCTTCTGGGCGTGCCCCCCAGATCGGCCCGGGGTGGGGGTCTGGGGGATGTATCCCCCAGATCGGCTTATGGCCGTGCCCCTGGATCGGCAATGGCCCTTACGCCCGCATTTTTTTGCGGTACATGCGGGGGGTCATGGCGGCCTCGCGCTTGAAGGCGCGGTTAAAATTGGTGATGGAATTAAAGCCGCATTTCATGCTGACGTCCAGCACCAGCTCGTCCGATTCCAGCAGCAGCCGCTTGGCCAGGGCGATGCGGCGGGAAACGATATACTCCCAGACCGTAAACCCGTTGAGCTGTTTAAAGAGCTGGGAAAGATAGGACGCGCTCATATGGATATGGGCCGCCACCTGCTCGAGGGTGATGGGCTCGGCCAGATGCTGGTCAATATAATTGAGCGCCTTTTCCACCAGTTCGCGCTTTTCGCGCTGGATCGGCGGCCCGCCCGCCGCGCCAAACCGGCGCTGGTGCTCCCGCGCAATGAGGATCAGCACCTCGATCAGCTTGAGCTTTGCCATCAGGCTGTAATCCATGGGGGTCTGGTTGAACTCCTCGATGATATCCTGCAAATTGCGGCGTATCTCGGCCGTGCCTGGCGCGTTTGCCGCAAACCGATGATGGAACCTGCCGCCCCGCTCCAAAAAAATCTCGTACAGGTAGGACATATCCCCCAGTTCGCTGCTGGGCGCCCAGATGAAATCCGGCGTAAACTGGATGCCGGTACAGGTACACCCGCTGCCCCCCTCCACATGGATGATGCTGTGCTCCTCGTTGCTGCGCAGCACAAAAATATCCCCCGGCCGTATCTCGTAGGTCTGGTCCCCGATCACGTAGGTGCCCACGCACTCCTCCTCGAACAGGTCGATCTCTACCGCCCGGTGGGAATGCGGCAGCTTTTCGCGGTTGCGCGGCCCCAGATGGTTGTAATACAGCCGCACGCTGTGCCGCCCCCGGGTCTCGAGCGGCAGCTCCATCTCGCGGTAGGTGTAGGATACCTGGTTGCTGTGCTGCTCTGTCATGCAAGCCCTCCCCCCGCCGGCCGCGGCGGCAAAATCGCCCGCCCGGGCCCTGCACCAGGGCCCGGGCGTTTTTTGTTGCTTCCTTTATGATACGTTCCCCCCTCGGGCTTGTCAATGCCTTTGGGGCGGCGGGGCGCGCCCAAACCGGGGAGGGAGGTCCGCCGGCCGGGCGCGTGGGAACAGCCTGGCTTAGAGGTCCGCCGGCCGGGCGCGTGGGAGCAGTCTCTCAAGGCAACAGGACCCCTGCCCCGAAAGCCTTTCGAGACTCTCCCCCGCGCCCGGCCTTAGCGCCCCTACCCGGTTTGGAGCGCGCAGGCGTTGAGCACCGCGGGGATCTTGAGCAGCGCCTCGGGCTTTTGGGCCGGCACGCCGTCCGGCCCCAGCAAAAACGCCGCCGCCGTGGAGGATGCCTCGTTCATGCAGAGCAAAAACCCGCCCACCGGCAGCAGGTCCCGCGGGGAGCGCCCGCCGCTGCCCTGCCGCGCCATGGGATGCAGCCGCTCGCCGTCCCACCCGAACACCGTGACCGTATCCGCCCCGCGCACCGAGGCATAGAGCACCCCGTTTTGAAAGCGCAGGGCCGCGGCGGTATCCCCCCGCGGCGCGCGGCCCAGCAGGGGCAGGCTTTGGGCCGGGACCAGCCGCGGCGCGCCGGGACCCCCCTCGTACCGCAGGAGGGTAACGGTGCAGGCCAGCTCGTTGATGCAGGCCGCCCAGCCCGGCGAGAGCACCGCGAGATGCCGCGGCCCGCTGCCCGGCGCAAGGTCCGTTTGGCCCAGCAGCTTTAGGGAGGGGCTGTACAAAAAAATCCGGTCCAGCCCCAAATCGGCGCACATGAGGTACCGGCCGTCCGGCGTGGGGGTGACGCTGTGGGGATGGGGCGCGTTTTGCCGGACGGGATCCGGCCCCCGCCCGGTATGCTGCGCCAGCAGGCCGGAGGCCGAGAAAACGCTGCCCGACAGGTAGTTTACCCCATAGGTGTGGCCCGCCAGCCGGCAGAGGTGGCAGGCGCATTCGCCGCCGGTATCCCGCAGGGGGGGCAGCGGGGCGAGGGCAAAGCCCTGCTGCGGCCCGCCCACCGCGTACCGGGCCAGGGCGCTGTGGGCCGAGCCGGCCAGGGGCTGGCGCAGCAAAACATACAGCACCCCCTCGTCCAGCGCCATATACATGGGCCGGTCGCACACCGTGCGGCCGGCCGGATGAAAACCGCCGCCGTCCAGGCGGTAGTGATAGATGCCGCCCTGCGGCGTACAGGCCGCAAAATAGATCTGCCAGGCGGTCTGCTGCATGTTTGCGCCCTCCCTGCCGGGAGGCGGCGGCCCTTACAGGCTCATGCCGCCGTCCACATAAATATCGGCCCCGGTGATGTAGCCGCCCTCCTCGCTGGCCAGCAAAAGGCAGAGGCCGCTGCAGTCCCGCTCGGTGCCCATGCGGCCCAGCGGGATGCCGGCCAGCACCTTTTGCAGGTAGGCGGGATCGGCCACCACGTCCCGGTTGCGGGGGGTGAGCATGGCCCCCGGGGCAATGTTGTTGATGGTAACGCCGTGCGCCGCCGTTTGCTTTGCAAGGTTGCGCACCAGCGAGAGCAGCCCGCACTTGGAGGCCGCGTACACCGCCATGTCCTTGTGGGGCACCGTTTGCTGCACGCTGCCGATGGTGATGATGCGCCCCCAGTGGTTTTTGGCCATCTCCGGCTCGTACAGCTGCATCAGGGCCAGGCTGCTGCCCAGGTTGACCTGCACCTGGGTCTCGAATTCCTGCGGGGTGATCTCGCGCCAGGCCTTGCGGAATTGCACCGAGGCGTTGAGCACCAGCACGTCCACCGGGCCGGTTTGTTCAAAGAGGGCCTGGGCCGCGCCGCGCTGGGCAAGGTCGGCCCAGGCCGGCCTTGCCCCCTGCCCGATCTCGCCGGCCGCGCGGCAGGTTTTTTCCTGGCGCGAGCCGTGCACCCAAACGCTGGCCCCGGACCCGGCAAAGGCCGCGGCAATGGCCCGGCCGATGCCCTGGGTGGAGCCGGTAACCAGCACCCGTTTTTTGCTTACGTCAAACATCCTGTTCCACCATGCTTTCTGCCCGGGCCCCGGCCCGCAAAAGGGCGGCGGGGCCCGGGCGGTAATGCCTTGGCAGAGGGGGTCGTGCCTTCCTCCGCCTTATTACAATGCCGACTGGGTGTCGGTGGGGTCGCCCTCCCGGGCGAGCCGGTACTCGGTGCTCCAATCCAGGCTGCGGTAGGGCTCGCCGCGCGGGTCGGTGCGGATAAACTCCAGCATCAGGTCCAGCATCTCCTCGGTCCAGGTATTGCGGTCGATCTGGGCGGTGGTAAAGCGGTTCTGGCTGATCATCTCAAAGCCGAACAGGTCCTTGACCTGGGTTTTGGCGCCGCCGTCCACCACCTCCTGCACCAGATGGGGCGGGATAAAGAGCACCCCGCCGCTGCAGCCGTACACAACGTCCCCCGGCAGGCAGATGGCCGCCCCGCGCCCCGCGCCCAGCCGGGCGGGCACGTTGAAGCCGGTGAGCACAAAATCCCGGATGGGGGTGGGGTCGATGCCGCGGTAGTAGACCTGCACCTGGGTCACCTTGTGCATCTGCTCGATGTCCCGGATGCCGCCCCAGATCACCGCGCCGCCGGTGCCGGTTTTGGCCTGCAGGGCGGTGGTGAGGTTGCCGCCCACAAAGGTGCCCTTAAAGACCTTGTCGTACATGTCCACCACCACCACGTCCCGGTCGGTGAGGCTGTCCATCACCCACTGGTTGGGGGTGCCGCTCCAGCCCTGGGCCCGGGCAAGGTCCATCATGCTCTCAAAGTAATCCGGCCGGGTGGGGGCGTACACGGCGGTCACCGCACGGCCCACCAGCTTTTTGTTGACCGTGCCGTCCGGCTTGAACTCCGGGTGCAGGCTCTTCATGGCAATAAACTGGTGCTCGTAGCCGCGCACAAAAATCGGCTTCCACAGCTCCTCCAGGGTCATTCCATACAGCGCGTCCAGATACCGGTCGGCAACCTTGGGGCGGCCGTCGGCAAAGCGTTCTCCCTTCCACTGGGAGGTGATGGCAAGGATCTCCTCGCGGTCATTGAATTTCAAGCTGCCTTCCTCCTAACTCCAGATCCGGTCATTGGAGAACTCGGTGTCCCAGGCGCTGGTATCCTCAAAAAAGCCGGGGATGTCCGGGTTGATGTGCTGTTTGAGCACCTCCTCGTTGAGGGACGTGATGCCCAGGCCCGGGGTATTTGGCACCTGGATGAACCCGTTTTGGATCAGCGGCTTTGGCAGCCCGTTGACCATATCCTGCCACCAGGGCACCTGTACCGAGTGGAACTCGAGGGCCAGCACATGCTGCATGGCCGCCGCCGCGTGCACCGCCGCCATGCAGGCGATGGGGCTTTCGGCCATGTGGATGGCCACCGCCACCCCGTTTTCGGCCGCGATGTCCCCGATCTTTTTGAGCTCCAGCGCCCCGCCGCAGGTGAGGATGTCGGGATGGATCACCGAGACGCCCCCCGCCTTGATGAGGGTTTCAAAGCCCTCCTTGAGGTAGATGTCCTCGCCGGTGCAGATGGGCACGGTGGTGGCCGCGCGCAGCCGGGCGTACTGGCCGGTATACATCCAGGGCACCAGGTCCTCGGCCCAGGCGAGGTTGTAGGGCTCCATCCGGCGGCAGAAACGGATGCAGTCCTCCACCGCCACATGCCCAAAATGGTCGATGGCGATGGGCACCTCGTAGCCCACCACCTCGCGCACCTGCCGCACATACTCCTCCAGGGCGTCCATCCCCTTTTCGGTGATGTGCATGCCGGTGCAGGGGTGCGGGGTGTGCACGATGTCGTAGCTTTTTTGCCGGCGCACCATGTCGGCGGTCACCGAGCCGTCCTGCACGTTGAGGATGTGGGGCGCGTAGGTGCGCATATCCTCCACAAAGCCAAGGGGGGCGCAGAGCATGCCCGGCTCGGTCAGAAGGCCGATGCCAAGGTCCATCTTGAGCATGGTAAAGCCCATGTCCATCCGCTTTTTGAGCTCCAGCCCCATCTCGTGCCCGGTGTGCTTGCCGTCCACGTCGGTGTCGCAGTAGATGCGCACCTCGTCCCTGAAGCGCCCGCCCAGCAGCTGCCAGACCGGCACCCCCCAGGCCTTGCCGGCCAGGTCCCAGAGGGCGATCTCGATGCCCGAGACCCCGCCGCCCTGCCGCGAGTGCCCGCCAAACTGCTTGATCTTGCGGAAGATGCGGTCCACATCACAGGGGTTTTCGCCCAGGATGCGGCTTTTGAGCAGCAGGGCGTAGGTTTTGCTGGCGGCATCCCGCACCTCGCCGTAGCCCTCGATGCCCTGGTTGGTCATCAGCTTGAGGATGGTGCAGCGCTTGGGCGCGCCGTCCAGGTCCACAAAGCGCATATCGGTGATCCGCAAGCTGCGCGGATCCACCCCTTTGATCGTTCGATCCATGATTTCTCCTTTTTGTTGTAAGGCCGCCTTACACGCTGCCGAACACGAGGAGCGGCACGATGGTGGACAGCCATGGGATAAAGGTGATCAGGCCCAGCACCACCATGCAGACAAACACAAAGGGCAAAAGCTCCTTGTAGAGCAGCTGTGTTTTGCAGCGCAGGATGCCGGCGGTCTGGAAGATGTAGTTGCCAAAGGGCGGGGTGATGGCCCCGATGGCCGAGTTGAGGCACATCATGATGCCAAAATGGATCATGTTGATGCCCATCTCCTGGGCGATGGGGGCCAGCAGCGGCGCCACCACGATCATGCAGGGCATGGCGTCCATAAACATGCCCATCACCAGCAAAAGCAGGTTGCACAGCAAGAGGAAAACCACCCGGCTGGAGGTCATGCCGATGATGGCCTGGGTCATCATATGGGGCAGGCGCTCCCAGCTGAGGTAGTGGCTGAACACCTTGGCCCCGCACATGATGAGCATCACGGTGGCGGTGGAGAGGGCGGCGTCCTGCAAAATGGCGGGCAGCCGGCGCAGGTCCAGCTTTTTGTAGATGAACTTGCCCACCAGCAGCGAGTAGACCGCCATGAGGGCCCCGCCCTCGGTGGCGGTGAACACCCCAAAGCGCAGGCCCATAATGAGCACCAGCGGCAAAAACAGCGCCCAGAGCGAGCGGCCCACCAGCCGCCAGATCTGGCCCGCCGGGGGCATATGGTCCCGCACGGCCTTATAGCCGCGCTTTTTGGAGATAAAGTAGACCATGAGCATCATGCCGATGCACATGAGCAGCCCCGGCACATACCCGGCCATGAGCAGCTTGCCCACCGGCACCTCCACCGTGCAGGCGTACACCACCAGCCCGATGCCGGGCGGGATGATGGGGGTGATGCAGCCGGAGGCCGCCGTGACCGCCGCCGAAAACCCCTTGCCGTAGCCGTGCCGTTCCATCTCGGGCACCAGCACCTTGCACTCCATGGCAATGTCGGCCGCGCCCGAGCCCGAGATGCCGCCCATCATGGTGGAGAGCAGCACGTTGGCGTGGCCCAGCCCGCCGGTGAGATGCCCCACCAGCGCGTCGGCCAGGTCCAGCAGCCGCTCGGTGATGCCGGACTCGTTCATGATCGCGCCCGCAGTCACAAAAAACGGGATGGCCATCAGCGAGACGCTCTCGGTGTTGGTGATCATCTTTTGCACGATGATGGGGGCCGAGAGGTTGGGGTCGGCCAAAAAGTAGGGGATGCAGGCCACAATGAGCGCAAAGGCCACCGGCACGCCCAGAATAAAGAGCAGCGCCAGCAGGATAATGGGTACAAAGGTCATTCTTCGGTCGCCTCCTCCTGGCCGGCCGGGCTAAAGCGGGCCTCGAATTTTTGGGGCTGGGCAAAGGCCTGGATCAGGTAATACAGCCCATGCAGCGCCATGCTGGCAAACCCGATCACGGCGGCCGAATCCAGCCATTTGTAGGAAAGGCGGGAATAGGGCATCACCTTGACCGCCTTGAGGGTAAGCTGCAGGCTGTACCAGGCCAGGAAAATGCTGGCGCCGGTGATGCACAGGGTGATAAAGATGCGCAGCGCCCGCTTGCCCCCGGCCGGAACATGGTCGATGAGGAAGTCCATGCCGTAGTGCAGGTTGCGCTTATAGGCGGCCGCCGCCCCCACAAAGGTGGTCCAGGAGAGCAGGCAGACGCAGACCTCGTCGGACCAGCTGATGGCGTTGTGCAGCACATACCGCGCAAACACGTTGCAGGAGCAGATGATCAGCATCAGGGCGATGGCCACCGAGGCAATGACCTCCTCGAGGTTTGCCAGCACCCATTTTGGGCTCAATTTTTGTTTCACAGCAATTCCCCGTTTCATCTCGGAGTGTGGCAGGTCGGCTTGCGGGGGCGCCGGGCAGGCCCGGCGCCCCGCCAAAAGGCGCGCAGCCTCCCCCTCCTGTCCAGGGGTCCTGGGACGCCGTCCAGACGGGAAAAGGAAGGCTGCATGCCGGATGATCGTTTCCTGATTTGCCCAAAGGCCAAACGCGCTTACTGGCCCATGGCGGCCCGCACCTTGTCCACGATGCCCTCGCTCAGCTCGGGGAAGTCCTCCACGGCCTCGGCGGCGGCAGCGTCCATCACGGCGCGGTCCTCGGCGGAGGGCTCCACGAAGGTGACCCCCGCTTCCTCCAGCTTCTGGCGGAAGTCGGCCATGTTGTCCACATTGAGCTGGCTGAAGAACTCACCGCCCTTGGAGAACTCCTCCACAAAGATGGCCTGGTCCTCGGCGCTCATCTGGTTGAACAGATCGGCGCTCATGCCCCAGCAGGTGGGGGCAAAGGTGTGGGAGGAGAGGTAGCAGTACTTGGCGACCTCCTGCAGAGAGTTTGTGTAGATGGTGCCAAGCGGGAACTCGCAGGCGTCCAGCATGCCCTGCTGCATCCCGGTGTAGACCTCGGCCATGGTCATGTTGACCGTGCTGCAGCCCAGCCGCTTGAAGAAAGCGACGTAGGGGGGCAGCGGCACCCGGATCATCTTGCCCTCCAGGTCGCTGATCGAGTTGATGGGGGAGGTGCAGAGCACCTCGCGCGGGGCGCCGGCCCAGTTCATGCAGATCATCTTGATGCCGGAGTTGGCCTCCAGCTCGTCGCACATCTGCTTGAAGAGGTCGGAGCCGTTGAAGGCCGCCACCGACTCGGGGTCGGGATACAGGCCCATCAGGTTGAGGGCGGTCATGTCGGCACAGCCGTAGGGGGCGTAGGCGTCGCCCGAGGTGCCGTCGATGATGTTGGAGCCCATGGCGATGCTCTCGATGTTGTCGGTAAAGTTGCCCAGCTCGCCGCTGTAATACACCTCAAAGGTCACGCGGCCCTCGGTGCGCTTTTCGATGTTCTCCACCACCTGCTGGATGGCCACCGCCTTGTTGTCGGTAGAGGCCTCGGGCATGTTGATGCGGAACATCAGGCTGTCGCCGGCGGGGGCGGAGCCGGCCGGCTCGGATGCGGCCGGGGTGGACGCGGCCGGGGCGGATGCGGCCGGGGCGGAGCCTGCGCCGCCGCCGCAGGCGGCCAGGGCCAGCGCCATGACCAGCGCGAGCAATGCGGCTGTGATGCGTTTTTTCATTTTTTTCCTCCTGTTAAACCATTCCGCTTGTGTTTGCGGATGAGCCATTGCGGCGGCCAGCGCCCTGCCGGGCCGGGCCCGCCGCCTCCCTTTGGCCGGGCGGCCCTGCCCAAAAGCAGGCCGCGCCGCGCCCTTGCACACAGAAACCAAGGCTTGCAGTTTTTTGCGAGACCCCCTTTTTGCACCCTCTGGCGGCCTTGCGGCAAAACCTGGCGGACAGCCGACATTTTTGGCCAAAAAAGGCGTTTGCAGTTGGCGTTTTTGCCAGAATCCCTTTTCTGTGTGTCTTTATTATAGCTATTTCGCCAGCATATTTCTGCAACAATACTCTGCCAATCTGGCACTATCTTACACAGATTCCCCTTTTTGCGGCAATTTGCGTCAAAAAAGATGCCGCGCGGCGCCCGCGCGGCAGGAGGGGGGATGGCCGGCGCCGGGAGGGATCGGGAATTCCGGCGCGGCATTAAGAGGGATTCCCCGCCGCCCAACAGGATCGGGCGGCATAAGGGGGGTCTGGTCCGATGTTCCGCATTTTATGGCAGGACGCATCCCCCAAATTAAAATCGGCCCGTGAAGGGGGTCTGGTCCGATGTTTCGCATTTTTTGCCAAACAGTTTGCCAAGGGCAAAAAATCCAGAAACATCGCATCCAGCAAATGCAGGGCATTTGCTGGTGGGATGTATCCCCCAGATTGGCTTATCCCCAGATCGGCTTATGGGCGTGCCCCCCAGATCGGCCATCACGCCAGCAGGCCGTCGATGAGGGTGCAGTAGTGCTCGTACATCTCGTCGGCGGTGCCGGCGCCCAGCTGGATGGCGGCGATGACCCCGTCCGGCCCGATCAGGACGGTGTAGGGGATGCCGTCGGTGGGATACAGGGCGCCGACCGCGCCCTCCTCGTCCAGGGCCACCGGGAACTCGTATCCATTTTTGTCCAAAAAGGCGCGCACGGCTTCGGCGTCCTCCATGCAGTTCACCGCCAGCAGGGCCAGCTGGTCACCGTACTTCTCGATCAGCCTGGGGAAGGCCGGCAGCTCGCCCACGCAGGGCCCGCACCAGGTCGCCCAAAAATTCAGCAGCACCACCTTGCCCTCCTGCTCCGAGAGGGTAAAGCTGCCGCCGTCCGCAAGGGTCGCGGTAAAATCCCGGTACGGGTCCCCCTCCGCCACCGGGCCGGACGGCGCGGCAGGCGCGCTGGCGGCGGCGTCCTCCGGCGCGCTGCCGGGCAGCGCGCCGCTGTTTGGCCGCTCCTGCGCGGCGCAGCCGGCCAACACAAGGCAGAAGGCTAAGATGCAGGCAAGGATGCGAAAAACGTTTTTCATGACGCGGTCTCCTTTTTTGGGTTTGTTGGGGGATCCTTTTGGCCGGTATTTTCGCCGGCCAGCTTAAAGGAAAACGAGATGGCCCCGGTGGGGCAGCAGCCGGCGCACTCGCCGCACTGGATGCACTCGGCGTCCCCCACATGGCGGACGTCCAGCTTGCACTGCCGCACACAGCGCCCGCAGCCGACGCAGAGGTTTTTGTCCACCCGCACGGCCAGCAGGGCCAGCCGGCTGAAAAGGCCCCAGATGGCCCCCAGCGGGCAGAGGAACCGGCAGAAGGCCCGGTAGATAAAGACGCAGGCGGCAAGGATGGCTAAGCAGAGCAGGGTTTTCCAGCCAAAGAGGGCCCCGGCCAGGGCGCGGTAATCCGGCCGCAGGGCCATGAGCGGCCAGCCCCCCTCGAGGGTGCCGGCCGGGCAGATGTACTTGCAGAAGGCGGGCGCCGGCATGCCCTTTGCAAGGGCGTACCAGAGGGGCAGCAGCACCACAAACACCGCCAGTACGATGTATTTGAGCGGGGCCAGCCGGCGGCTCCAGCGGCCCTTTTGCAGCTTTTTGCCCGGCAGCTTGTGCAAAAGCTCCTGAATCAGGCCAAAGGGGCAGGCAAAGCCGCAGATGACCCGGCCCAGCAGCCCGCCCGCCAGCAGGATGAGCCCCGCGATGTAGAGCGGCAGCTTGTGGGGCAGGGCCCCCAGCGCGTTTTGCAGCGCGCCCAGCGGGCAGGCGGCCACCGCGCCCGGGCAGGAGTAGCAGTTGAGCCCCGGCACGCACAGGCCCTTTAGCTCGCCCTGGTAGATGCTGCCGCTGGCAAAGCCGGGCAGGTTTGCGTTGTAGAGCAGGGCCGCGGCCAGCTGGATGCAGCGCCGCCGCAGGCCGGGCTTTTGGGGCTTTGGGGCCGGGCCGGGGGCCGCGTGGGGCGCGCTTGCGGCCGCGGGGGGCTTTGGCGCGGCGCTTGCGGCCGCAAAAACACCGGCTGGCGCGTTTGAGGAAACTTGTTTGTTATCCAATGCCAACACACTCCAAACAGATATGCACCGCCTTGACGAGGGTGTCACGGTATCCGCCCTGTATCAGGCCCAAAACCAGCAGCAGCGCGCCGGCCGCCAGGATCAGAAGCCGGGCGGCGGCAGGACGTTTGGTCGGATGCATTTTTTCAGCCTCTTTTCATAAGGAATTCCCGCCGCCCAACAGGTTGGGCGGTAATATGGGGGACGGCAGAAGGGGGCGGCAAACGCGGGGCATTTGCTGGCGGGCCGGCCCCGAATCAGCCTGAGAGCTATGCCTTTCAATTTGAATTGGCCTGTAACGGGGGGCTGGTCCGATGTTTCGCATTTTGCGGCAGGGCGTATTCCATAAATTAGCAATTGCCTATGACGGGGGTCTGGGGGATGTATCCCCCAGATCGGCAATTTACGGCAAATTACTCGCCGGCGGCCAGCGCGCCGTCCCAGCCCTCGGGCCACTCCGCGGCCAAAAACCCGGCGCGCTGGTGCAAAAACTCCTCCAGCCGGTCCACCTCTTTATAAAAGGCCTCCCGCTCCTCGGCGGGGGTGCGCAAAAGGCCGGGGCTCTGGCCGTCCGGGCCCGGGTCCCCGGGCTGGGTGCCGCCGTCCTCCCCATCCTCCCCCGATGCGGCGGCCGCGCCGGCCCAGCGGCGGCGGTCCATCAAAACGCTGGGGCAGAGCCGGTCGGCCTGGCTGCGCAGCCGGCCGCACAGATCCTCCAGCCGGGGCAAAAGCCGCTCGTGCAGCTGCCGGGCCGCCTCCTGCCGGAATGCCTGCTGGCCGTAAAACCGGGGCCAGAAGCTCGCGCCCGGCCGCTGCTGGTTGGCGTAAAACCCCTGCGCGGAGGAAATGTCGTACTCCTCAAGCTGCGGATACTCTGACCCCAGCGCAAAATCATAATCCCAGGCGGGGCCGGCGTAAAAGGGGCTGCTTTGCCCCGCCGGCTTATAGAAATACTGGCTGGAGCCGTTGGCGTCCACGTTTTTGCAGAACTCCTCCAGCAGGTATTTGCCCGCAAAGGATCCGAGGTCGGCCAGCTCGGTAAAGCTGAGCCCGCTCTCGGGATCGACGCCGTCCGGCGCGTTCAGGGCGTTTTCCAGCTGCTGGTAGCGCCCCGCGATGTAACGGGTCTCGGCCCGGCCGGCCGGGTCCGGGCTTTTGATCAGCACGCACTGGCCAAGCTCACTTACAAAGCCGTTGTCCTGGTACTTATAGCGATAGTCCATCTCCAGCTCGAGCAGGTACCCGCCGGTAACGTCCTCCGGCTCGTTGGCAAGGCCGGTGCAGCGGGCGCTGGGGCCCTCGTCCGGCCGGCCCAGCTGCACCACCGCGTTTTGCCAGAGGGTGCGGGTGGGGTTCAGCTGCTCGTTCTGCGCCTCAAGATCGGCGATCTCCACCCGGCCGGGGCCGATCCCCACCTTTTCGCAGAGCTGGTAGCAGCCCCGGTACTCCCCGTTGAGGTAGACCTCCACAAACCGGCTTTGGGGGGTGCCGGCCAGGCCCAGCGTGCCGGCCAGGGCAAAGGCGGTGTCGCTGCGCAGGTAAGAGGGGTCCAGCGCGTTGGCCAGCAGCACCCAGCTTTTGGCCCGCGCCATGCCGTACAGCGCCTGCGGAAAGGCCAGCCGCAGCTGCATCGGCTTTTTGGCCGCGGCCCAGGTGGTGTTGCCCCGGCCGCGCAGCTGCTCGAACGCGCCGGCGTACTCCAGGCTGCCGTCCGCCCGCAAAAAGGTCACGGCGCCGGGCATGCCGGTGTACTTTGCCTCGTCCTTTTCCACCAAATCAAAGCTGCCGCCCTCGGTCTCCAAAAACACCGCGCCCAATGCCCCGCCCCGCAGCACGGTAAGGCCGCGCTGCCGGCCGCTTGGCAGGGTGACGGTATGTTCGCCGTCCGCAAGCTCCAGCCGCAGGCCGGTCTCCAAGGGCTGGCCGTCCAGCGCAGCGCCCTCCCTGGTAACCAGCACGGTCAGCGGGCCGGAACAGGCCGCCGGCACAAACAGCACCCACTCCCCCTGCGGGCTGCGCCAGGGACGCAGCCGCACCGCCGCCCCCTGGGAAACACCGGGCTGCCGCTCGGGCTCCAGGTACAAAAAGCCCAGCTCGCCCGGCGCGGCGGTGAGGGAATCGGCCGCAAGGCACACCGCCTCGGCCCGGGCCGCCTGGTCCATGGGCAGGGCCAGCCCGAACAGGGCCGCCAGCGCGGCGGCAAGCAGCAGGATACGGCGCAGACGGCTCTGCATGGCGGCCCACCTCCTTTTTAACAAATCGTCAGGCAATAGTATACCATATTAAAGGGAGCTTTTGCACCTTTTTTGCGTTTCACAGTTGCGCCAAGGGCATTATGCGTGTAAAATAGTACTGCCCGGGGCGGCGCGCCGCGGGCAAATATCGGCATGAAGGGTGATACCCGATGTAGCACAAAGCGCCCACGACAGTTATAAACAGAGAGGAGACGGCCTTTTATGCCGAATCATCAAACCGAGATCGCGAGCCGGCGCACCTTTGCGATCATCAGCCACCCGGACGCGGGCAAAACCACCCTGACCGAAAAGCTGCTGCTGTACGGCGGGGCCATCCAGCAGGCGGGCAGCGTCAAGGGCAAGCAGAGCGCCCGCCACGCGGTGAGCGACTGGATGGAGATCGAGAAGCAGCGCGGCATCAGCGTGACCAGCAGCGTTTTGCAGTTCCACTATAACGGCTGCTGCGTGAATATCCTGGACACCCCCGGCCATCAGGATTTTTCCGAGGACACCTACCGCACCCTGATGGCGGCCGACGCGGCCGTGATGGTGATCGACGCGGCCAAGGGCGTGGAGGCCCAGACGGTCAAGCTGTTTAAGGTATGCACCCTGCGCCACATCCCGATTTTTACCTTTATCAACAAGATGGACCGGGACGCCCGCGACCCGCTGGACCTGATGGAGGAGATCGAGACGGTGTTGGGCATCGAGACCTACCCCATGAACTGGCCCATCGGCAGCGGCCGGGAGTTCAAGGGGGTCTACGACCGGGCCTCCCGCCACATCCTTGCCTTCCAGAGCGAGGGGCGGGCCAACGGGGTGCGGATGGTGGACAAGATCGAGGCGGCGCTGGGCGATGAGGCGCTGGACGAGCTGATCACGCCCCCCTTACACGCAAAGCTCTCGGAGGACGTGGAGCTGCTGGACGGCGCGGGCATGGAGTTTGACCTGGACGCGGTGCTGCGCGGGGATCTGAGCCCGGTATTTTTTGGCTCGGCGCTGACCAATTTTGGGGTGGAGCCCTTTTTGCGGGACTTTTTGCGGCTTGCCCCCGCCGCTGCCCCGCAGGGCGGCGGACGGGCCGGTGGACCCCTGCCGGCCGGAATTTTCGGGCTTTATCTTTAAGATCCAGGCCAACATGAACAAGGCCCACCGGGACCGCATCGCCTTTTTGCGCATCTGCTCGGGGAAATTCGAGCGGGGCATGGAGGTGACCCACGTGCAGGGGGGCCGCACCATCAAGCTGGCGCAATCGACCCAGCTGATGGCGCAGGACCGGGCCACGGTGGACGAGGCCTTTGCGGGGGATATCGTGGGGCTGTTTGACCCGGGGGTGTTTTCGATCGGGGACACCCTGTGCACCGGCAAGGAAAAGGTGCGGTTTGAGGGAATCCCGACCTTTGCGCCCGAGCATTTTGCCCGGGTGACCCAGGTGGACACCATGAAGCGCAAGCAGTTTGTGAAGGGGATGGAGCAGATCGCCCAGGAGGGCGGCATCCAGATCTTCCGGGAGCTGGGCGGCGGCATGGAGGAAGTGATCGTGGGGGTCGTGGGGGTTTTGCAGTTTGAGGTGCTGGAGTACCGGCTGGTGAACGAGTACAAGGTGGACATCCGCCGCGAGACCCTGCCCTACGAGCAGATACGGTGGATCGTGAACGAGGAGCTGGATCCCAAGACCCTCGATCTGACCAGCGACACCAAGCGCGCCGAGGACCTCAAGGGAAGGAAGCTGCTGCTGTTTACCAGCCAGTGGGCGGTGGACTGGGCCATGGAGCACAACCCCGGCCTGCGCCTTGCCGAGGTGGGCGCGGCGATGTAGGCTGATTTGGAAATTGGGCCAATCTGGGGGCCGCGGTTTGGGCCAATCTGGGGGCATGTTTTAGGCCAATCTGGGGGCATGTTTTAGGCCAATCTGGGGGGCTCGCCCCCCAGACCCCCATTACATGCCGCCCAAATACATTGGGCGGCGGGAAAATGACAAACAAAAAGCGGGGCGGTGCCGGCCAACATGCCTGCATCGCCCCGCCCTTTTTGATTTTCATTGCCGGCCCCGCGAACGACATGGGCGCAGCGGACGACATGAGCGCAGCGAACGACACGGGGACGGTTATTTCATCGCCAGCCGAGCGAACGACATGGGGACGGTTCTTTCGTCGGCAGTGAAGCGAACGACTAAAGAACCGTCCCCTGTGTCGGCAGCGA
>CAJTVI010000054.1 GCA_910579545.1 uncultured Oscillospiraceae bacterium
GACGGTTCTTTAGTCGTTCGCCCTGCTGCCGACGAAAGAACCGTCCCCGTGTCGTTCGCTGGGCTGGCGATGAAAAAACTGGCCCCATGTCGTTCGCTGGGCCGCACCCAGGACAAACTATAAAACAGGAGATGAAACCATGTCCCACGACCGCTATGTTTCGCCCTTTTCCACCCGCTATGCCTCGGACGAGATGCAGTATATCTTTTCGGAGGACAATAAGTTCCGGTATTGGCGCCGGCTCTGGCTGGCGCTGGCCTCGGCCGAGCAGCGGCTGGGCCTTGCCATCACCGATGCCCAGCTGGCCGAGCTGCGCGCCCATCTGGACGACATCAACTACGAGGACGCCGTGCGGCGCGAAAAAGAGGTGCGGCACGACGTGATGAGCCATGTGTACGCCTATGGCCTGCAGTGCCCCTCGGCCAAGGGCATCATCCATCTGGGGGCCACAAGCTGCTATGTGGGGGACAATACCGACATTCTGGTCATGCGGGAGGGCCTGTTGCTGGTGCGCAAAAAGCTGATCGGCGTGCTGGCCCTGCTGGCGGATCATGCCGAACAGTACAAGGCCATGCCCTGCCTTGCCTACACCCACGGCCAGCCCGCCCAGCTTACCACCGTGGGCAAGCGGGCCACCCTCTGGATGAACGAGCTGTACATGGACCTTGGCGAGATCGACCACCGGCTGGGCGCCCTCGCGCTGCGCGGGGCCAAGGGCACCACCGGCACCCAGGCCAGCTTTATGGAGCTGTTTGAGGGGGACGAGCAGAAGGTCAAGGCGCTCGAGGCCGACATTGCCGGCCAGTTCGGGTTTGACAAAACCGTGCCGGTCTGCGGCCAGACCTACAGCCGCAAGGTGGACGCGATGGTGCTGTCGGCCTTGTCGGGCATCGGCCAGAGCGCCATGAAGCTGGCCACCGACCTGCGGCTGCTGGCGAACTTCAAGGAGATGGAGGAGCCGTTTGAAAAGCACCAGATCGGCTCCTCCGCCATGCCCTATAAGCGCAACCCGATGCGCTCGGAGCGGGTCTGCGCCCTGGCGCGGTACCTGATGACCGATGTGCTCAACCCCGCCTTTACCGCCGGCACCCAGTGGTTTGAGCGCACGCTGGACGACTCGGCCAACAAGCGGGTGGCGATGGCCGAGGGCTTTTTGGCCGCCGACGCCATCCTGAACCTGCTGCTGAACATCTGCGACGGGCTGGTGGTCTACCCCAAGGTGGTGCGGGCCCGGGTAATGGCCGAGCTGCCCTTTATGGCCAGCGAAAACATCATGATGCGGGCGGTGAAAAAGGGCGGCGACCGGCAGGAGCTGCACGAGCGGCTGCGCCAGCATGCCATCGCGGCGGCCGCCACCGTCAAGCAGGAGGGGCTGCCCAACGATATGCTAAAGCGGATCGAGGCCGATCCCGCCTTTGGCCTGACCCGCGCCGAGATCGAGGCCGAGCTGCGCCCCGAGGCCTTTTGCGGGCGCAGCGAGAGCCAGGTGGAGGAGTATCTGGAGAGCGTGATCCGCCCGCTGCTGGCCGCGAATCCCGACGCGCTGGGCCAGTCGGCGGCGCTGAGCGTCTGAGCCCGTGCGGCTGGACAAGGCGGTGAGCGCGGCCCTTGGCCTGACCCGCAAACAGGGCCGGGCGCTGATCGCGGCCGGGCGGGTGACAGTGGACGGCGCGGTCTGCCGGCGGGCGGATCTTCCGCTTGCGGGGGGCGAAAAACTGCTGGCGGACGGCAAGCCCGCGGTGTATGAGGAATATGTATATCTCATGATGAACAAGCCCGCCGGGGTGCTGAGCGCCACCGAGGACGGCCGCGGCCCCACCGTGACCGATCTTTTGGGCGGGGCCTGGCCGCGGCGGGCGCTCTTCCCGGCCGGGCGGCTGGACAAGGACTCGACCGGCTTCGTGCTGCTCACCGACGACGGACCCCTGGCCCACGCCCTGCTGGCCCCCCGGCGGCATGTGGCAAAAACCTACGAGGTAACGCTGGACGCCCCGGTGACCGAAGAGATGGTGCGGGGGTTTGCGGCGGGGGTGAGGCTGGCCGACGGTACCCTTTTAAAGCCCGCCCGGCTTTTGCCGGACGCCGCCGACCCCTGCCGCTGCACGGTGGTGCTGACCCAGGGGGTGTACCACCAGATCAAGCGGATGTTTGGAGTGTACGGCGCGGGCGTGAACGCGCTGCACCGCACCGCCATTGGCGGGGTGCGGCTGGACGAGGCCCTCGCGCCGGGGGAGTTCCGGCCGCTGACGCCCGAGGAAAAGCGGGCGCTGGGCGCTGGGGCGGCGCACTAAGGCCGATCTGGGGGCCGCAGGCCCCCAGACCCCCATATTGGGCCGATCTGGGGGGCTCGCCCCCCAGCCCCCCGTTGCGCCGCCCAATGCATTGGGCGGCGGGGGAATGAAGATGGCCGGGGAGGGCCGCCGCCCACTGCCGACACAGGGGACGGTTCTTTAGTCGTTCGCTGGGCTGCCGACGAAAGTGATTTTAAACTGGCCCCGTGTCGTTCGCTTTGCTGGTGATCCTTTCCAGCGGCCAAAACCAAGAAGTTTGCGGCTTTTTCAAAAAATCAACACATTTTGCAGGTAAAATAGGGCTTTGTAGGCCCCAAAATCTCCCTGATTTGCCGCTACTACCCAAAATACACAAGAAAGAACTTCCTTTTTTGTTGAAAACTGTTGCAAAAGTAAATTCTATTGTGTAAACTATACAGTAGCAGGGTTTGTAATTGTTGAAAATCACAAACATGAACCGGCGGCCCGCTGCGGGCCCTCGCCGGACCGACAAAAAAGGGGACGAGATTATGGCTAACCGAGTGTTTCAGGGCGTAGTGTACCAGATGAAGGACGCCATCGACCGTGCAGTGGGCGTGGTGGACGAAACCGGCACCGTGATCTCCTGCTCGGACCTCAATCTGATCGGGGAGGTGCGGGACGGGTTTGCGGCCCAGCGCATGGACAGCGGCGACGCCTTTGTGCAGGGCGGCTGGTCCTACCACCAGTTCAGCACCAACAAGCACAACGATTACGCGGTGTTTGTGGAAGGGGTGGACGAGCTGGCCGGCCGCTACGCCGGGCTGCTGGCCATCAGTTTGCAGAGCATCAAGCAGTACCACGACGAAAAGTACGACAAGGTCAACTTTATCAAAAACGTGGTGCTGGACAATATCCTGCCCGGCGACATCTATGCCAAGGCCCGGGAGCTGCATTTTGCCACCGACGTGTCCCGGGTGGTGGTGCTGATCCGGGTGACCAGCGGCAGCGATATCTCGGCCTACGATGTGGTGAGCGGCCTGTTCCCGGATAAGCAAAAGGACTTTGTCTTCAACATCAGCGAGACCGACACCATCCTGGTCAAGGAGATCCGCCGCGGCATCGACCAGCGGGACATCGAAAAGCTGGCCAGCAGCATCGTGGACACCTTAGCGGGCGAACACTATATCAAGGCGGTGGTGGGCATCGGCACCCCCATTGCCAACCTCAAGGACCTGGCCACCAGCTTTAAGGAGGCCCAGATCGCCATGGAGGTGGGCAAGGTCTTTGACACCGAGCAGTCGATCATCAGCTACGACCACTTGGGCATCGCCCGGCTCATCTACCAGCTGCCCACCACCCTGTGCGAGATGTTCTTAAAAGAGGTCTTCCGGCAGGGCAGCATCGAGAGCCTGGACGCCGAGACCCTGTTTACCATCCAGCGCTTTTTTGAGAACAACCTCAACGTTTCCGAGACCAGCCGCGGCCTCTTTGTGCACCGCAACACCTTAGTGTACCGGCTGGAAAAGATCAAAAAGCTCACCGGGCTGGACCTGCGCGAGTTTGACGACGCGATCGTATTCAAGGTGGCGCTGATGGTGAAAAAGTACCTCTCGGCCAACCCCGCCAAATACTGAGCGGCTTTTTCCTGAGCAGAAACCCCTGAGCAAAAAAACGCGGCCGGGCCGTGCGGGCCCGGCCTTTTGACGCCGGGCGGCGGTTTCCCCCATGGGCCCGGCCTTTTGGCGGCCCAAAAAGCAAGGACATCCTTTTTTGTAAGGCAGGAGCGGAAATGATCGTTTTTGACCATGTGACCAAGGTATACCCCGGCGGCAACATCGCCCTGAACGATGTGAGCCTGCACATCAACAAGGGGGAGTTCGTGTTTGTGCTGGGGCATTCCGGCGCGGGCAAATCCACCTTTTTAAAGCTGATCCTGCGGGAGGAAAAGGCCACCGAGGGGCATGTGTACGTAAGCGGGCAGGACCTGGGCGCGCTCAAGGAGCGCAAGGTGCCCTACCTGCGGCGCAACATGGGGGTGGTGTTCCAGGATTTCCGGCTCATCCCCACCATGACCGCCTACGAGAACGTCGCCTTTGCCATGCGGGTGACCAACATCCCCGAGCGGCAGATCAAAAAGCGGGTGCCCTATGTGCTGAACCTGGTGGGCCTGGGCGGCAAGCTGGACCGGCTGCCGGAGGAGCTTTCGGGCGGGGAGCAGCAGCGCGTGGCGCTGGCCCGGGCCATGGTACATAGCCCGCAGCTGATCATTGCGGACGAGCCCACCGGCAACATCGACCCCGAACTGAGCCTTGAGATGATGGAACTGCTGACCGCCATCAACTCGGTGGGCATCACGGTGGTGGTGGTGACCCACGAGCACGACCTGGCCCGCCGGTTCAACAAGCGGGTGGTCACCATCGACCACGGCAGCGTGGTGGGGGACACCGAGATCCCCGGGGAGGTGCGGCTGTGAACTGGTCCAGCTTTAAATACCTGACCCGGCAGGGCCTGCACAGCATGGCGGCCAACCGGCTGATGACCCTGGCCAGCGTGGGCGTGCTCACCGCCTGCCTCATCATCACCGGCATTGCCGGGCTGTTCAGCGCCAACGTGAACAGCATCGTGGAGTACATGGGCAAACAGAACGAGTCGGTGGTCTACCCGGCCGAGGGCCTTTCCCCCGAACAGGCCGCCGCGGTGGACGCCGGCATCCGCGCCATCAGCGGCATTGCCGAGGTGCGCTATGTCTCCCGCGAGGAGGTGCTGGAGCGGTACAAGGGCTATATGGAGGAGTACGCCGACCTGCTGGACAGCTTTGAGGGGGACGAAAACCCCTTCCGGGCCAACTACCAGGTGGTGGTGTCCGACCTTGAAAATTTGGAAAACGTCCTTGCGCAGCTTAAGGCCATCGAAGGGGTGGATGGGGTGCGCGCCCTCACCGATATGTCCAGCATGTTTGTAAAGGTGCAGCACGCGGTCAACTTCTGCGGCTGGGCGCTGGTGGTCATGCTGGGGGTGGTGAGCGTGGTGGTGATCCACAACACCATCCGGCTCACCGTCTTCGCCCGCCGGCGGGAGATCAACATCATGAAGTACGTGGGGGCCACCAACGGCTTTATCCGGCTGCCCTTTTTTATCGAGGGCATGGCCAGCGGGGTGCTGGCCGGCCTTCTGGCCGGGGGCCTTGTGCTGGGAGGCTACGCGGCCCTGCTGCGGCTGGTCAAGGACGTGCCGGGGCTCTGGGGCCAGGTGGCCGCGGCCAGCGTGCTGCCCCTCTCGGGGGTCTGGTATCTGGTGCTGGGGGGCTTTTGCGCCTTTGGCGTCCTGATCGGCAGCATCGGCAGCGCCATGTCGGTGCGCAAGTATCTCAAGGTATAAGGGGGCGGGCAGGATGCGGATGCAGCGGAACATTCCCCGCGGGCTGCGGCTGCTGGCGGCGCTGCTGGCCCTTATGCTGGCGGCCCTTGCGCTGGGCGGCAGCATGGCCCGGGCGGACGACAAGAGCGACGAGCTGCGGGACAAATACAAGGAGCTGGAGCAGCAGCTGGCCGAGGAAAAAGAGGAGATGCAGAGCATCCAGGCCCGGCGGCAGAACGCCCAGGCCCAGAAGGAGAGCCTGCAGCGCCAGCAGCAGCTTTTGCGCGAGCAGATCGAGACCTTAGTGGCCTCGATGGACGAGACCCAGCGGCTGATCGACCTGAAAAAGCTCGAGATCGAGGCAAAGCAGGCCGAGATCGACGCCCGCTGGGACGAGTTCAAGGCCCAGATGGAGGCCATGCAGATGATGCACGACACCGGCGCGGTGGCGATGCTCTTTAACGCGCAGAGCCTGTATGAGCTGCTGACCTTTTCGGACGTTTTGCAGCAGATGAGCGAAAAGCAGACCGACGTGCTGGACTTTATGAAGACCCAGCGCGCCGAGCTGGACAGCCAGAAGGCCGAGCTGGACGCCCAGATGGCAAAGTTAGAGGCGGACAAGGCCGAGATGGAGGCCAAGGTGGCCGAGCTGGCCGGAAACATCCAGGCGGCGGACAGCACCATCAGCGCGGCCAAGGCCCAGGAGCAGGCCCAGCAGGTGGAGATCGACGCCGCCGAGGCCGCCTATGAGCAGGCCAAAAAGGAGTTTGACGATTACATCCGCTCGATCACCGCCTCCAGCTTTAACCCGGTGTTTTTGAGCGGCACCTTTATCTGGCCCACCAACTCCAACCGGATCACCCAGTATTACGGCAACGGCCATTACGGGGTGGATGTGGGCGCACCGGCCGGCACCCCCATCTACGCCGCGGCCGAGGGCACGGTGCGGGTCAGCGGCTGGCACGACCACCGCTACAGCTACGGCAACTATGTGGTCATCGACCACGGCGGCGGCATGTCCACCGTGTATGGGCACATGTCCAGCCGGGCCTGCTCGGCCGGGGACTATGTGCAGCAGGGGGATGTGATCGGCTATGTGGGCAACACCGGCTATTCCTTTGGCAACCACCTGCACTTTGAGGTGCGGGTCAACGGCGGGCGCACCAACCCGATGAGCTATTTCAGCTCCTGAGCGGGTACGGCGGCTGGGCCCGCCGCGGCCGGGGGAACGCGCCAAAAAAGCGCGGCGGCGCGGTATAAGGAGAGAAAACCATGAGGGAACCACGCTTTTGGGTGCGCGCCGGCTGCCTTTTGCTGGCCGGGCTGATGCTGGCCAGCGTGCTGGGCGGCCTTGTCTGGCAGCTGCTGGTATACTGATACGGGGCGGCAAAAAGCGTGGGCCGGCCGAACCGGCCAACAAGCAATTCACCAGCGGGGAGCAATGCGTATGAACAAAAAAATTTCGGTGGGGCTGGCGATCACCATTGCCATCATCGCCATGACCGTGACCTTTTCGATCACCATGATCCTGGCCATGCAGCTGTACGACCGCACGGTGACCGCCGTGCAGGAAAAGGCCACCATGTACGACAAGCTGGCCGAGATCGACAACTATGTGCGGGCCGGCGCCTACTACGAGATCAACCCCGAGACCCTCTCGGACACGATCGCCTCGGGGTATGTGCTGGGCACCGGCGACCGGTACGCCACCTACTATACCGCCAAGGCTTACAGCGAACTGCTGGACGTGCAGAACGGGGTGCTGATCGGCATTGGGGTGGAGGTGGTCAAGGACAGCTCCGGCTATGCCAAGATCATCAAGGTGTATGACGCTTCGCCCGCCGCCGAGATGGGCATGGAGCGGGGCGGCTATATCACCGCCATCGAGGGCGCCGACGTCAAGACCCTCTCCACCAAGGAGGCGGTGGCCGCCCGGCTGCGGGGCCAGGAGGGCACCAGCATCAACCTGAGTTACCTCTCGCCCCTCAGCGAGGCCAGCGATCTTTCCATCCCTCTGAGCGCCTACGAGATCCCCACGGTGGAGTACGAGCTGCTGGGGAACAACTGCGGCTACATCAAGATCCGCAATTTCAGCAGCAACACCCCCTCTGAGTTGGACTATGCCGTGCGGCAGGCCCAGAGCGCCGGCGCGGCCAGTTTGGTCTTTGACCTGCGGGACAACCCCGGCGGGCTTTTGAGCGCCGCGGTGGACTGCGTGGATCTGCTGGCCCCCGCGGGGCCGGTGGCCTTTGCCGAAACCAAGGACGGCACCCGCACCGAACTGGGCGCAAGCGGCGCCAGCGAGGTGGAGATGCCCATGGTCTGCATCATCAACGGCTCCACCGCCTCCAGCGCCGAGCTGTTTGCCCTCTCGCTGCGGGAGTTTGGCAAGGCCCAGCTGATCGGCGCAAAAACCATGGGCAAGGGCACCATCCAGGCCGCGCCCCAAAAACTCTCGGACGGCAGCGCGGTGGTGATCACGGTGGCAAAGCTGCTCACCGGGCAGCTGACCAGCTTCGACGGCACCGGCATCCAGCCGGACATCGAGGTGCTGCTCACCGCCGATGAGGAGCAGACCTACTACGACCTCACCCTCGACCGGGATCCCCAGGTGCAGCGGGCGATCGAACTGGCCAACTCGCTCACCCTTGCCCCCAGCGGCGGGCAGCCGGCCTCCTCCGGCGCGTCCAGCCAGCCGGCGGGGTCCGAGCCGGCGGGGTCCGAGCCTGCAAGCTCCGAGCCCGCGTCTTCGCAGCCCGAGGAGGGCGGGGACGGCGAGGGTGAGGACGGCGAAGGCGAATGAGCGGGCCGGAGCAGCGTTTTGCCGGGAGCGCAAAGGGCCCGGCCAGCCCGGGTATGGAAGACGGCGCGGCCGGGGCCGCGGCGTCGGGCGGGCCGGTGAACCTGACCAATTTAGCCGAGCTGCGGGCGCTCTGCCAGCGGCACGGCTTTACCCTGTCCAAGGGGTTTGGGCAGAATTTTATCGTAAACCCCGGCGTCTGCCCCCGCATGGCAAGGGAAGCGGGCATCGACGCCGGGTGCGGGGTGCTGGAGATCGGTCCCGGGGTGGGGGTGCTCACCCGGGAGCTGGCCGCCCGCGCCGCCCGGGTGGCCGCCGTCGAGCTGGACGAGCGGCTTTTTCCGATCCTGCGCGAGACGCTGGCCGGCTGCGAAAACGTGCGCCTGGTGCCGGGGGACGCGATGAAGCTGGACCTTGCGGCGCTGATCCGGCAGGAGTTTGGGGGGCTGCGCGCGGCGGTGTGCGCAAACCTGCCCTACTACATCACCAGCCCGCTTTTGATGCGGCTTTTGGAGGAGCGGCTGCCGGTGGAGAGCATCACGGTGATGGTGCAAAAGGAGGCGGCCGAGCGCCTTTGCGCCGAGCCGGGCAGCCGGGCGGCGGGGGCGGTGAGCTATGCGGTGCGCTACTACGCGCAGCCGCGGCAGCTGTTTGTGGTGCAGCCGGGCAGCTTTTACCCGCCCCCCAAGGTGACGAGCGCGGTGATCCGGCTGGAGCTGCGCGCCCGTCCGCCGGTGGACACCCCGGACGAGGCCGGGTTTTTTAAGCTGGTCCGGGCGGCCTTTGGTCAGCGCCGCAAGGCGGCGGCCAACGCGGTAAGCGCCGGGCTGGGGCTGCCAAAGCCCTTGGTGGCCGAGGCGATGCAGGCGGCCGGCCTTGGGCCGCTGGCCCGGCCGGAGCAGCTGACCCTCGCGGATTTCTGCGCGCTGCAAAGGGCGCTTTTGGAGCGCATGGAGGGCTGAGGGCCGCCCGGATTTGGATAAAAGGCAACACAATAATCATCCACCGGCGGAGCCGGTGGTATTTCAGATGCGGGCGTAGCCCTCTGTTCTTCGCGGGCGCGTAAACGCGCAGGTACGGTCTGCCAGCCGCGCTAAGGATTGTTACTTGCCGCCCGTAAACGGGCTCTTAGGCTGAATTGTCAGCTGTTCGCCCATCGCGTCTTCTTGCAGCTGGTTCTGGATGTATTCTTGTATCCTGCTTGCATTTTTCCCGCTGTATCCACATAGTACCCCCTGCACCAGAATTCCCTGCTCCGGTACTTGTACTTCAGTTCCCCGAACTGCTCGTACAACATCGTGCTGCTCTTCCCTTTCAGGTACCCCATGAAACTTGCTACTGCAAGCTTCGGCGGGATCTCTACCAGCATGTGGATGTGGTCTGGGCATACCTCTGCCTCTATGATCTTTACGCCCTTCCATTCGCACAGCTGCCGCAGGATTTTCCCGATTGCTGCTCTTTTCTTCTTGTAAAATACCTTCCTGCGATACTTTGGCGCAAACACGATATGATATTTGCAGTTCCACTTCGTATGTGATAAACTATTGATGTCATTCAATCCCATGTTGGATGTCCTCCCTTTGCTATCTTTTTCGTGCAGTTGGCAGACCGCACGTCTATTATAGCAAAGGGAGTTTTTCTATCTTCCTCATCGCCATAGGCTCTTTTGAACCACTGGCCCAGCCAGTGGTTTTCGGGTGACAAAAAAGCCCGGTTGCAAAACCGGGCTTTTTGCGTGGGCGCGGTGCCCATTCGAGGATGGAGCTGGCAGACGGATTCGAACCCCCGACCTGCTGATTACAAATCAGCTGCACTACCAGCTGTGCTATGCCAGCATGCTGGGCCTTTTGCCCGGCAATGCCCATTATACCAAAAACCGGCCGGGTTGGCAAGGGGCGGCGAGACGCTGGGACGCCAGGGCGTTTGCGGGCAGCTGCCCGACACAGGGAACGTGTCCGAGACCACTGAAAAAGTAATATCAGCAAAGGGAACTCAACAGGCAGCAAGCTGCCGCCGGCATGTCAAAAGCCAAACATCTTGTACAGCAGCGGCATGGCTGCTCAAGGCCGAAAAGACGGCCGCTTTTACCCCGGCTCCCGGCCCCTTTCCCCTTGCCAGCGCCGCGATCCGCTTTAGATTGACCGCAATCGCCGTCAGCTTTGCCTGTTGGGCCACGCTTCGCAGCCCATACCACCCGCGGGCGCGGGCCAGGCCGTGAAAGCGCTTCATCTCCGCGTTCTTCGATTCCTGCGCGGCGCGTTTTTTGTATTTATCTAAAAACTCTTCGCTCTTCTGCCGCTGGCTGGCCTCGTACAGCTGCGCCGTGTTCAGCGACACCTCCAGCCGCCGCGCCCTCCTTTGCTGCTTGCCCATGCACTCGGCCCGGTGCGCGCAGCCGGCGCATTGCGCCTGGTCAAACACGTATTGCAGCAGTGGGTACTCCTTTTCCTTCCGGCGCCGGGTCAGCCGCCTGCAGGACACCGTCCCATTGCCCATCCGGCAAAACCATTGGCCGCTGTCCTTGTTGTACCGGAACTTTTCCGCGTCGATCCGGTAGGCCGAATGGCTCACCGGGATGTACGCCCGCGCGCCCTCCTGTTCGATCTGGTCGAGGATGTCCGCACGGAAATACGCCTTGTCTGCGTATACTTCCCCCACCTTGACCCCGCTCTCCTGCGTCCGGTCCAGCAGCCTGTCGAACTGCGTCCCGTCCACATACTCGCCGCTCTGCACCTCCACCGCCGCGATGAGCTGTTCCTCGGTGGTCATGGTATACTCCATCTTGTAGCCGTAAAAGCTGGTGTCGTGCGATTTGCGCCCCACCCGCGCGTCCTTGTCCGCCAGCGACCGGATGCCCTTTTGCAAAAGAAACTTCTCGTCCGAAAGTACCTCCCGCGCCTCCTCGATCGCGCGCCGGGTGCGTTCGCCCGCAAGCGGCTCGCTGGCCTTGATCGTCTCTTCCAAAAACGCCTTCATGACCTGCCGCGCTTGCTTGGGATCCTCGATCTTGGTGTAGTCCGGGATGCTCGTACATACGCTCGTGTCCACATAGCCGTTGTCCTTTTGCAGCCCCTTCAGAATCCGCCGCGTCAGCTTGCGCATGATCCGCTCCGGCACCTTGCGCTTGAGCGCCGCCTCCACATGCGTGCTGTCCACGCTCACCCCGCTGCCCTTTACAAGCCCGCTTTCCACACACTGGCGCAATATTTCCGTGATGACCTCATCCAGTGAGAACTCTTGCAGCCGGTACCGCCGGAACTTTGCCAAAAGGCTTGCGTCCGGCAGCTCCTCCTCCGGGTTCAGCCCTAAAAACCACAGAAATGCCAGATTGACGCTCGCTTCCTCGATGACCTTCACATCTGACAGGTTGTACAGATACTCCAGAAACAGCAGCTTCAGCATGAGCTCCGGCTCCTTGGCCGGCCGCCCGAATTTCTTACAGTAACTGCCCTCCAGCAATGCATTTGCAAAGCTGAAATCCACCGCTCCTGCAATTTGCCGCAAAATGTGGTTTGGGGGAATCCTCTCGTACAGGCTGCTGTAAAACGATCTCTGCTGCTCTTTTTCCCGAAGCATATTCTTTCCCGCCTTTTCCTGTGTCCTATGCTTCTATTTTACCATATTTTGCACTTTTACGCGACTTTTTCAGTGGTCTCAGACGGTTCTTTTGGAACAGGGGGAACAGGGGGACGGTTCTTTTGTCTCAGACAGAGGGACGGACATTGATCCCCGCATTTCAAAAGCCGCTGCCGGCCGTAAGGCGACACCACATATCATCATACGCCCGTTACTACTACTGTAACGGGCGTATGATGATATGTCAACAGAAGCGAGTTCCCCTTGTTTCATACAAAGGGCCAGACCTCCCGCCGGCCAATCTTGTTGGCCGGCGGAAAGGGGGTCCAGGGGGACGCGTCCCCCTGGATCGGCCCAAGGCTGCCCAAACCAACAACGCCCCCGCTCACCCCGCGGCCAGCCGCACACTCTGCGCGATGGCCAGCCGCACCGTGTCCGAAAACTCACCATACTCCAGCTCCACCGCCGCATACACGCCCAAGCTGTTGTCGGCGCAGAGGATGCCCTTCTGGTACCACCAGCCGTCCTTAAAGTTCTCCGGCTCCTGCCCGGCAGGGGGCGCTTCGGGGCCCGGCCCGCGCGGATAGGCCTCCCGCCCCACCAGGCAGGTGGCGATGCTCACCGTCTCGCTGCGGGCGACCTCCTCGTAGTCGAAATCCCAGCCCGCGTGGGCCGCCAGCATCAGGGCCGCGTAGATCTCGTGCGGGTTCTCCGCCGGCCAGTCCAGCGGCGCGGGCGCGGCAAAAGCCATGCACTCGATCCGCCCCACCGCTTCGCCGCCGCGCAGGATCACCGCCCCCGCCGGGCCGTCGGTCCGCGCGCTCTCGGGCTCCTCCAGCCCGAGGGCGCAGCCCTCGGGCAGGGCCAGCCGCACCGTGACCCGTTCGCTGAAGCTCCTGCTCTCGGTCGGCGCGCCGGTCACCACCAGTTCGGCCTGCTGCCAGGCATAGCCCGCGGGCAGCTCCGGCTCTGCCGGCAGCGCGGGCGCCGTGCCGGCCGGCGCATCCCCCGCCAGCAGCCGGACGCTCTCGGCCAGCCGCAGCCGTTCCTCCTCGCTCAGGGCCCCGGCCCGCAGCTCGATCGCCACAAACCGCCCCAGCGCCCCGTCGTGGGCCAGGATCCCCTCGTGTCCCGCCTGGGCGCGGCCGGTCGTCTCGCACAGCAGCGCGCCCGCCGCCCGCGGGTCGTCCAGCAGCGCGTCCCCCGCCGCCGGGCGGCAGCTCGCCTCGTCCCAGCCAAAGCCGCCGGGTGTCGCCCAGAGCCAGAAGTAGGCCGCGTGGCTGCCGCCGCCGTAAAAGCCGTCCTCGTCCTGTACCTGTTCGGCCGTAAAGCTGCCGTACTGCAGGGTGCCCACCCAGCCGCCGGCCGCGTCGGTGATGTTGAAGGGGGCCTCAATGCCGTTGCCGCTGGCAAAGACCTCCTCCCCCTCGGCCGCCGGATGCACCGCCCAGCCCGCCGGCAGCAGGCAGCGCAGCTTGACCGCCGCGTCCTCCTGCTGCCAGGGCTCCGGGCTGGCGGGCTTTTCGCACTGCATCGCTATAATTTCGTCTCCCGCCTCGTCGAACACCGGCGCGGCAAAGGCCCCCCTGTTGCGGGCAAAATCCACCAGCACCTCCTGCCAGCCCTCCGCCGGGTCCGGCGCGCCGGGCTCGGACGCCGCGGCCTGCCCGGCGTCCGGCTGCTGCCCCGGCTTTGCGGCCAGCGCGCCCAGCAGCCAGCTGCCGGCCAGCACCAGCGCCGCCAGCAGGCAAAAGAGCAGGCTCGTTTGCAGCCGGGGCCGGGCCGGGCCGTTTACAAGGTTCTCGAACCGGCGGCGCATCCCGCTTTTGCCGCCCCAAAACCCGGTGCAGAGGGCCGGGCCGGCCATGCCGGACCGCTGCCGGCGGGAGGCCGCCGCGATGATCGCCTCGCCATAGCTGCGCCGCTGGGCCGGGGTGGCGTTCTGGGTCACCGCGTCGTCGCAGGCCAGCTCCATCTCGGCTGCGGCCCGCCGCGCCATCCACCACACAAGGGGGTTGGGCCAGTGCAGCGCGCAGCCCAGGGTGAGCAGCGCCTTAAAGGCGAGGTCGTGCCGGGCCAGGTGGGCCAGCTCGTGCCGCAGGATCAGCACAAGGTCGCCCTCCCCGGCCGGCAGGGGCGGCAGGGCCAGCACCGGGCGCACAAGGCCCAGCAGCAGCGGACCCTCCCCGCTCTGCACCAGCCGCACCGGGCGGTGGGGCCCCAGGGCGGCCGCCTCCCGCCGCAGAAGCTCCTGCTGGCGCGCATCCGGCGGCAGGGCCCAGCGCAGCAGCTGCCGCCGGAACCGCAGGTGCCCCGCGATCCGCACCGCCAGCATGCCGCAGCAGCCCGCGGCCCAGACCGCGAACAGCCCGAACAGCCAAAATACCCCCCGCCCGGCGGACGCCGCGGCCGGCGCATCCCCCGGCGCGGGCAGGGCCGGGCTCTGGCTCCCGGCCGTCCCCGCCGGCAGCTGTTCCGGCCCGGCCGCATTTATAGCGCCGTCCGGCCCGGCCGCGTCCAAGGCCCCGTTCGGCTCAGCCGGCTGCGTCCCGCGGCCCTCCTCGGGCAGGGCAAACACGGTCCCGATGCTGCGGGGCACCGGCAGCCGCACCAGGGCCGGCAGCGGGACCACCAGCACCAGCCGCAGCGCCAGCACCAGCCAGACGGCGCAGAACCACCGCGCGGCGATCCTGCGGCGCAGCGCCTTTTGGGCCAGCACCAATACCACTGCCGCGGCCGACGCCCCCAGCCCGGCCTGGGCCAGCCCAAGCAGAAAATGTTGCAGATGCTGCATCATCCCTCGCCCTCCGTTTCGTCCCCCAATTTGTCCAGCAGCCCCCGCAGCTCTTCGGCCTCCTGGGCCGAAAGGCTCTCGTCGCCGCACAGGCTGGCGGCCAGGCTGCGCAGGCTGCCCGCGTGCAGCCGCCGCAAAAAGGCCCGGCTCTCAGCGGCCTTGTACTCGGCCTCGCCCACCAGCGCCGAATAGTAGTTGGTGCGGGTGGAGCGGTCGCAGGCCACAAAGCCCTTGCCGCCCAGCCGGGTGAGGGTGGTCATCAGGGTCGAGAGGGCCCACGGCCGCCTGCCCTTGAGCTGCTGCTGGATCCAGGTGGAGGTCACCGGTTCCTCCGCCGCCCAGATCGCCTGCATGATCTCCAGTTCGGCGTCGCCCAGCCGCTTGATGTGTTCCATTGTTCTCCTCCTTTGGCGGCTTTGGGGGCCGCTGTTGTCAGCGTGTGGCTTGTGGGGCCGCCGCCTTCCCGCGCGGCTTGTGAAACGGCCCGCTCCCGCGGGCCGCAGCCCATCCGGCCCGCCGCCGGCAGGACACTCCCCAGCCGCGCTTTTACCTCTTTGCATTACATTATACAGCTGTATAACATCCTTGTCAATTATTTTTTCGTCATTTTTCGTCAGCGGCACTTTTCGTTATTTTTCGGCATTTTTCGGCAGGGCCCAGCCCAGCGGACGACATGGGAGCGAACGACACGGGGACGGTTATCTCAACGCCTGCCCAGCGAACGACATGGGGACGGTTATCTCAACGCCTGCCCAGCGAACGACACGGGGCCAATTTGAAATCACTTTCGTCGGCAGCAAGGCGAACGACTAAAGAACCGCCCCCTGTGTCGGCAGCGGGCGGCGCACAGGCTTTTCATCCCCCGTGTCGCCAGCGTCCGGCGGCGCACAGGCTTTGCCCATCTCCATTCCCCCGCCGCACGATAGTTCGTGCGGCGTAACGGGGGTCTGGGGGATACATCCCCCAGATCGGCCCATGATGGGGGTCCAGGGGGACGCGTCCCCCTGGATCGGCCCAAAAGGGGGTCTGGGGGCCAACGGCCCCCAGATCGGCCCCGCGGCGGCCCGGCAAACAAAAAAGCGCCCCGCCCCTTTTAAGGGCAAAGCGCCTTTCATCCGCCGCGTGCGGCGGTTTGTGCTTTCAAACTGGCTTTGCTTGTTTACCTGCTCAGCTTGTCTTTGAGCAGGCCGCTTGCCTTAAAGCCCGGGATCACCGTGGGCTCCAAACGGGACGAGACCTTGGTTTTTGGGTTGGTAAAGGCTTTTGTTTTGCGGGGCCGCATCTCAAACCGGCCAAAGCCGGCAATGGTGACCTTTTCCCCGGCCTTCAGCTGTTCGGTAATGGTGTCGAACATGGTATCCATCACGGTTTCCACCACACGAGCATCCACACGGGCCTCCTCCGCCACCGCGCTGATCAGTTGCGATCTGGTCATTTCGATCTTCCTCCCAAAACTGGTTTTTTCGCTCCTCTTTGTCACACACCTCGAAGCCTAACCCATACACTGTTCGGCCGCCCCTCTGCAAAAAGCTACCGAACCTCAATATACACTATAACAAATTCTTGCGCTTATTACAAGGGCCTTTTTATTTTTCACATTTTCACCGCCCTTTGCCGGGCCGCGCGGCCGGTCAAAAGGGCCTGTGGGCCGGTATACATCCAAGCAAAAATGTGCTATACTAAAACCCGGCCGCCGCAAAAGGCGGGGCCCGGCCGGGCTGTACCGGCCCGCTGCTTGATTTCCATACAGGAGGGGGGCCCGTGAGATGGGCCTGCTGGCGGACGCCAAAAACATTCAAAGCAAGGACCCCGCGGCCAAAACCCTGGCCGAGGTGCTGCTGCTTTACCCCGGCTTCCACGCGCTGCTGTTCTACCGGGTCAGCCATTGGCTCTACCGGCACCGGCGGTTTTTCCTGGCCCGCACGGTCAGCCAGTGGGGGCGGGGCTTTACCGGCATCGAGATCCACCCCGGCGCGGTGATCGGGCCCTGCCTGTTCATCGACCACGGCATGGGCATTGTGATCGGCGAAACGGCCGAGATCGGCGCAAACTGCACCATCTACCACCAGGTCACCCTGGGCGGCACCGGCAAGGAGACCGGCAAGCGCCACCCCACCCTGGGCGACAACGTGCTGATCGGGGCGGGGGCCAAGGTGCTGGGACCGGTGTTCATCGGGGCCAACGCCCGCATCGCGGCGGGCAGCGTGGTGCTTGGCTGTATCCCGGCCGGGGCCACGGCGGCGGGGGTGCCCGCCACGGTGGTGCGGATGAACGGCGAGCGGGTGCGCCCCAGCGACGACCTGGACCAGCAGGACGTGCCGAACCTGCTGGGCAACAAGCTGGCCGAGCTGGAGAGCCGGGTGGGTCGGCTGGAAATTTCCCAGCCCGGCGCGCGCCCCAGCTTCGAGGGCGGCGGCGCCTACGACGACCTGCTCCACAGCCAGCCGGACGCCGTGCGCGGCAAGGCCGATCTGGGGACAATGGGCCTGGGCCAATCTGGGGGCCGCGGCCCCCAGACCCCCTGACCTGTTTTTTGCCTTTACCAAGCCGCGCCCCGCAAGGGCGCGGCTTTTTCATTGCCCGGCCTCCACCTTTCTGCACCAGCCTTTATATCCGCACTTTATACCTTCCCCTGTATGGGGGTCTGGGGGGCGCGCCCCCCAGATTGGCCTAAAACCGCCCCCAGATCGGCCCATTTGTTGGGGGCCTGGGGCCCGCGCGCCGCTACACGACCACCTCGGCGCTGGCCCCGCCGCTGCGGTGCTTTGTGACCCGCACCTGCTTTTCGACCTGCTCCTTTAACAGCCCCACGTGGGAGATGATGCCCACCAGCCGCCGCCCCTGGGAAAGGCTGCCCAGCGCCTGTATGGCCTGCCGCAGGGACTCCTCGTCCAGCGAGCCGAAGCCCTCGTCCACAAACATGCTGTCCAGCTGCACCCCGCCCGCCGCGGCCTGCACCTCGTCCGAAAGGCCCAGCGCAAGGCTTAAGGACGCCTTGAACGCCTCCCCGCCCGAGAGGGTGCGCACGCTGCGCAGGGTCAGGTTGTAGTGGTCCAGCACGTCCAGGTCCAGCCCGGTCTGGCTGCGGCGCCCGGCCGGCCCCTGCCGCCGGCGCAGCTCGTACTGCCCGCCGGTCATCTGCATCAGCCGGGTGTTGGCCCGGGCCAGGATGCGGTCAAAATAGGCCGTCTGCACCCAGGTCTCCAGGCTGATCTTCTCCCGGCCGGCCAGGGTTCCGTCGGCCGTGTCGGCCAGCGCCTTCATCCAGCCCCACTGCCCCTCCAGCTCCTCCAGCCGGGGCTGCAGCGCCCGCAGCCCCGCAAGGCAGCGGGCGTTCACCGCCC
>CAJTVI010000055.1 GCA_910579545.1 uncultured Oscillospiraceae bacterium
CGCAAAGCGGGGGGCGGCCCGGCCTTTTTTAAGCAGTTGGCGTTTGCCGCGTCAGCGGTTCCATTTTTCGCACAGCTCGTCGATCTGGCCCGCAAAACGGCCAAGGTCCTTGTTGGTGCCGCCCTTGTTGCGGCCGATCACCTCCAGCAGGCGCTTGCCGGCAGCCAGCAGCCGCTGGTAGGCCGCGCTGACCGGGTAGCCGTCGCCCTGGGCGATCTTGGGCTGCTTGCGCTGGCGGTTGCCCTCGGTGATCCAGCGGCCCTCGGCAAAATCGTACTCGCCGCCCGGATAGGGGGCCGCCGCGTCGTACCCAAATTCGCCCTGCAAGCGCGCGGTAAAGGAATCGCACACCGCATCGTCGCCGTGGACCACAAACACCTTTTTGGGCTTTTGCTCAAAATTGCCCAGCCAGCCGATCAGCGCGCCGGAATCGGCGTGGCTGCTCATGCCCTCCAGCTTTTGGATATGGGCCCGCACCTCGATCTCCTCGCCGAAGATGCGCACCTTGGGGGTGCCCTCCAGCAGGGCCCGGCCAAGGGTGCCGTGGGTCTGGTAGCCCACAAACAAAATGGTGGACTCCGGCCGCCAGAGGTTGTGCTTGAGGTGGTGGCGGATCCGCCCGGCCTCGCACATGCCGCTGGCCGAGAGGATCACCTTGCAGCGGTGGTCCTCGTTGATGGCGCGGGAATCCTCGCTGGTCACGCTGATCACAAGGTCCTGGAAGGAGATGGGGTTGACCCCCTCGCGCAGCAAGGCGAGGCAGCGCTCGTTGCAGCAGTCCCAGATATTGCGGTTAAAGATGTTGGTGGCCTCGTTGGCCAGGGGGCTGTCCACATACACCGGGAAGCGGTCGTGCCCCTTGACCAGCCCCCGCGCCTTGATCTGCTGCAAAAAGTGCAGAAGCTGCTGGGTGCGCCCCACCGCAAAGGAGGGGATGACCACGTTGCCGCCCCGGTCAAAGGTCTTTTGCAGCACCTCGGCCAACAGGGGGATATAGTCCTGCTGGGGGCCGTGGGTGCGGTCGCCGTAGGTGCACTCCATCACCACATAGTCGGCCTGGTGCAGCGGCTGGGGGTTGCGGATGATCTTTTGGTTGCAGTTGCCAATATCGCCCGAAAAGACGATCAGTTCGGTTTTGCCCCCCTCGCTGATCCACACCTCGATGTTGGCGCTGCCCAAGAGGTGGCCCGCGTCGTTAAAGCGGATGTCGATCCCGTCAAACAGGTGGACCACCCGCCCATAGGGGTAGGGCTTGAACAGCTGCGCCGCCGCCACCGCGTCCTCCACCGTGTAGATGGGCACATAGGGCTGGCCGCCGGCGCGCTTGGCCTTGCGGTTGCGCCACTCGGCCTCAAACTCCTGGATGTGGGCCGAGTCGCGCAGCATGATATCGCACAGCTGGGCGGTGGCGGTGGTGGCGTACACCGGCCCCGAAAACCCCTGCTTGACCATCAGCGGGATCAGGCCGGAATGGTCGATGTGGGCATGGGTGAGCAGGATTGCGTCCAACTCGCCCGGGGCGATGGGAAGCGGCTGGTTTTCGTAGATGTCCGGCCCCTGCTCCATGCCGCAGTCTACCAGCATTTTTCTGCCGCAGGCCTCCAGCAGCATGCTGGAGCCGGTCACCTCGTGCGCCGCGCCCAAAAATGTAAGCTTCATGGCGATGCCTCCCTTGCGATGGTTTCGCCCCCCCAAAAACGGCGGGGCGGCCGGCGCTTTGCCCCACGCCGGGCAAAACGCCGGACTATTTTGCCTACATTATAGCATATTTTTGGGCATTTGGCGTTATTTTTTTGCACAAATTCATCAAACCTTAACAAAAAAGCACAAACCCGGCCTTTGCGCAGCCCTAAGGCTGCGCAAAGGCCGGGTATTTCGCCGCGTAATTTTGCGCCGGGGGCGGCTTATTGCAGGGCCAGGTCCCCTTCCCTGATCCAGCCGATGCGGCGCAGGACCAGGCAGAACGCGGTAGAGAGCACCGCCGGCAGCACAAAGCTGATGAGCACAAGGCCGAGCCAGTCGGCGCCGGTAATGGCCGCTCTGGCCCCGCTGGCCAATTCCGCCGCCCAGCCGGTGTACACCCCGATCTGCCCCACCAGGCCGCAGGTGCCCATGCCGGAGGAGATGGCCGCGCCGTTCATCTCCAGCCGGAACAGGCAGGTGGCGATCGGCCCGGTAATGGCGCTGGCCAGGGTGGGCGGGATCCAGACGCGCGGATTTTTAACAATGTTGCCCATCTGCAGCATGCTGGTGCCAAGCCCCTGGCTGACCAGCCCGCCTACCCCATTTTCGCGCCAGCTCATCACCGCAAAGCCCACCATCTGGGCGCAGCAGCCGGCCACCGCCGCGCCGCCGGCCAGGCCGGTAAGCCCCAGCGCGGCGCAGATGGCCGCCGAGCTGATGGGCAGGGTGAGGGCCATGCCGATGACCACCGAGACAATGATGCCCATAAAGAAGGGCTGCAGTTCGGTGGCCCACATGATGATGCGCCCCACCGAACTGGCCGCGCTGCCGATGGCCGGGGCGCAGAGGGCCGAGAGCAGGATGCCCGCAAAGATGGTGGCCAGCGGGGTCACAAGGATGTCCACCTTTGTCTCCTTGCTGACCGCCTTGCCGAGCTCGGCCGAGAGGATGGCGACAAACAGCACGGCCAGCGGCCCCCCTGCCCCGCCCAGGGCGTTGGCGGCAAAGCCTACCGTGACCATGCTGAAGAGTACGAGCGGCGGGGCCTGCAAAGCGTAGCCGATGGCGCAGGCCATGGCCGGGCCGCTCATGGCCGAGGCAAGCCCGCCCACCGTGTACTCGGTTCCGGCGATCACGGCCACCGGCTGGGTCAAAAAGGCGATGCCAAACTGGGTGCCCACCGTGTTGATGATGGTGCCGATGAGCAGCGAGGCAAACAGCCCCTGCGCCATGGCCCCCAGCGCGTCGATGCCGTACCGCTGGGCCGAGAATACGATGTTTTTGCGGGCCAAAAAGCCCTTGAAGCCCCCCTTTGCGCCGCCGGCCGGGGCCGCCGGGCCTCCCGGGGCCGCCTGACCCGCCGGTTTTTGGGGATCTGCCGAGATTGCCGGGTTATGTGTATCCTTCATCTGTACCTTCCCTCCTCCAGAGCTGTCTTGACAGCTCACTTTACAGATGACAGGATAGCACAAATCCTCCCAAAAAACAAGCCCGCGCCGCAAAGCGGTGGTGAGATAAGAAAACAAAGATTCCGAATAAAATTCGATCCACCGAGCAGTAGGCCGCAGCCGCGCGCAGCACATGCTGACGCATGCGCTGTTTGCGGGCGGCCCTTGCATGGCCGTCGTTCGCCAAATCAAAGATTTGGACTCCGGCGCAACATTCGCTGGGCGGCCGCAGCCGTAAGGAAGAAAAGCGCAGCGGCCCTTGTCCGGCTTTAGGCCGGCCATTTCGCCTTTGGCGAAACCGGGCTGTCTGGTTGCAAGCCCCACCGAGGCTTGCATTTTACCGCTGACGCGGTAAAACCCCAGACCTTGGTGGAATGCAAGCTTTTCTGACGCAGCGGATGCGGCTGACCAGTAGAATGGGCGGTAAGGTGAATTGCCCCAAAGGGGCAAGAGAGAATCCCCTGGGGGACTTTGTTTTCTTATGGAACCGCCGCTAAATTGGGCGTGTCCAAACCGGGGAGAGATGTCCGGCGGCCGGGTGCGTGGGAGCAGTCTCTCAAGGCAACAGGACCCCTGCCCCGAAAGCCTTTCGAGACTCTCCCCCGCGCCCGACTGTTTGCCTGATTTAAGCCGCCGCCCCGCCCATTTACGCCCCCTGCCGCAGCAGCCGGCCGGGCGCGGCGGCGGGCCGCGAAAAGCACTGCTTGCCGCCCAGCAGGATGGCGTCGGCCTGCTGCTGGGTCAGGTAGTGCCGGCGCACCATCTGGCGCAGCACCTGCCGCTGGCGCTGGGCGGCGAGGCCGGGGTTTTCATCGAGGGCATAGGCGGAGGGGGCGTTGGGAATACCGGCCAGCATGGCGCACTGGGCCATGTTCAGCCCCGAGGGCTCGCGGCTGTAATACCCCCCTGCCGCCTGCCCGATGCCGGTATACCCGCTGCCAAAGTAGATGGAATTGACATACAACTCCAAAATCTCCCGCTTGGTGCACACGTTTTCCAGTTCCAGGGCCATAAACAGCTCGGCAGCCTTGCGCACCAGGCGCTTTTCCTGGGTGAACCAGAGGTTTTTTGCCAGCTGCTGGGTGATGGTGCTGCCCCCCTGCACAAAATGGCCGGCCAAAAGGTCGTTCCACAAGGCGCGGGCAATGGCAATAAGGTCAAAGCCGGGGTGGCTGTAAAACCGCTGGTCCTCCACCGCCAGCACCGCCTGTATGTAAAAGGCGGGCAGCTTTTCCAGCGGGGTAAAGCCGGGGGTGCGGTGCACCTCCTCGATCTTTTCGGCAATGCTGCAGCTGCCCAGCGCCTGCCGGTAGAGGCAGTAGCCCTTGCAGGCCAGCACCAGCCCCAGGCAGAGCAGCGCCAGCAAAGCCAGCCCCGCCGCGGCCAGCATCCAGCGCAGCAGCCGGTGGATCATCTGCCTCATCCGGGCATCCCTCCCTGAAAAAATGGATCGTTTTGGCCGCTGCGCGCCATTTGGCGGCGGGCCCCTGCCGTATTCCCAGCATACCCCATCCGGGCGGGCGGCTTCCAGCGAACGGCCTTACGTTTTTCTTACATTTTTGCAAGATGCTTGCTTACACGCCGTCAGGCCGGCTGCCGCCAGCCCGCTTTGCTGCGCAGCGTTGCCCTGATGAAAGCGGGCGTTTCTTGCAGTGGATCGTGATAGGGGGTATGATAAAATTGACAGCGAAAACGATTGGAGGGTCAGAAAATGGAAAAAGCCGATAAAGCCAAAATGACCTTGGGCGAAAAATACGGTCTGCGCGCAAAAGTGCGGGTCTTACCCAGGAACAGCTTGCCGAAAAGCTTTTTGTCTCCCGGCAGGCGATTACAAAATGGGAAGCCGGCAAGGGAATGCCCGATCTTGAAAACCTCAGGCAGCTTTCACGCCTCCTTAATGTCAGTATTGATTCCCTTCTTGACAGCGGGGAAGGGATCGACCTGACGGTTACAAGGGCAGAGATCCATCTTGAGGATTATGCATATACCCGGACCTTAAAGGGCCGTTGGAGCAAAAAAGCGGGCCAAAAGGATATGGCTGTGTGCAAAATGTATCCAAATGCCGAAATACACGCCCTCTTGGCCAGGCAGATCCCTGCCAAAGGGGAGAAAATCACGGATGCCGTCATAGGGTCTTTAACAAGCGCGCCGTTCGGCATACCGGAATTTTTGAACGGCATCAAAAACGCGGGGAAAGAATTTTACCTTGTGAGCCAGGCGGGCAAACAGTTTTTGGTCATCGTGACCGATGAATGGATCGAGAGCCGGCAGCTTGCCCAAAAAATTACCGGCCGCAAATTTTCGATAGGCATTTTTTTGTTTGTGGACTATGGTATTATCCCCCTCCCCTGACAAGGCCGCGCACGCCCTTGCCAGGCGATGCTTTTGCTTTTGTGAACGGCCAAAAAGAAGCCCCCGCGAAACCCGCCGGTTCGTCGGTTTGCCGGGCGGCGGCGCGGGCGGTTTGTTCAATCTCCCGATTTTTTGCAGGGTGGTTGATGTTGCCCCGCCCTGTTTTATAATAAAAGAGGAGGCCCATTTTTGCATGGCCGCGCCCCTGCGCGGGCCCCGCGCCTGCCCCCGGCCGGCCCGTTTGGCAAATAATATTTGATGCAGCGCGTTTTATTGTGTTCAGAGGCAGATAGGGCCGGCCCTGCCTGCCCTTGTGCCTGCCGCGACCTGCGCGCCTAAAACAGGGCCGCCCGACCCCCAAAAACGGCTTTGCGGGGCAAAAAGGATGTTCGTTATCAGGAACCGCCCGCAATTTTTGTTCTCATATGCGAACACGCAGCCTGGCGCAAGCCGCCCTGTGCAGGCGGCCGGGACACGAAAAAAGCGGGGATGCGCCCGCGGGGAGGGATATGGATGGCACAGCCCACCGGCACGCACCGCACCCTTGCCCGGGCGCTGGATGTTTTGGAGCTTTGCGGCACCTGCGCGCAGGGGTACACCCTCAGCCAGCTCAGCCGCCGGTTAAAGGCGCCCAAGAGCAGCCTGTTCCCATTGGTGCACACCCTGCACGAGCGGGGCTACCTTACCTGCGATGCGCAAAGCCAGTGCTACCGCATTGGCAGCATGGCGTTCCATCTGGGCAACCATTACCTGGACGGCGAGACCGTGATGGGCGAGATCCAGCGCATTATGCAGCAGGTGGTGGACGCCTGCGGCGAGACCTGCTATTTTGGCAGCCTGAAGGGCGGGGATGTGTTTTACATCAAGGAGGTGCGGCCGCCCAACCCCTTTGCCATGACGGCGGCCGTGGGCCGCACCCTGCCGGCCTACGCCACCGGCATTGGCAAGGCGCTGCTGATGGACCACACCCTGCCCATGCTGCGGGCGCTTTACTACGACGGCCTGGTTGCCCTGACCGAAAACACCATCACCGATTTTTACACCCTGGCAAACCAGCTGGCCGCCATGCGGGCCGAGGGCTTTGCCCATGAGGAGGAGGAGAGCACCCGCCTGGTGCGCTGCCTGGCGGCGCCCATCCGCAAGGGGGGGCAGATCGTTGCCGCCATGAGCGTGGCCATGCCGGTGCCGCGGTTTGAGCCGGCCCTGGCCGAAAACGCCCGCGGCGCGCTGGGCGAGGCGTGCGGCCGGGTGGAACGGCTGATCCAGCATGTGGAGATCGTTTTTTAACCGCAGACTGCAAAGCGGGGCCGCGGTGCGGGCCCGCCGGATAAAAAAGGAGGAAACCGATGCCGCAAGTAATTACGATGGGCGAGACCATGGCCGTTTTTACCCCCTGCGCCAGCGGCCCGCTGCGGTATGTGCAGGATTACCGCCTGCGCATTGCCGGGGCTGAGAGCAACACCGCCATTGGGCTGGCAAAGTTAGGGGTGGGCACGGCCTGGCTGAGCCGGCTGGGCGAGGATGAGTTTGGCCGCTTTGTGTGCAACCAGATCCGCGCCGAAGGGGTGGACTGCAGCCGGGTAACCTTTGACCCGGCCCACCGCACCGGGCTGATGATCAAGGAGGCCGGCGCGGGCGAAACGCGGGTGTACTATTACCGCGAAAACAGCGCCGCCAGCTTTATGCAGCCGCAGGACCTGAACGAGGGGCTGTTTGCCGGCGCGGGGGCCGAAAAGCCCGGCATCCTGCACCTGACCGGCATTACCCCGGTGCTGAGCGAGGGCTGCCGGCAAACCCTGCTGGCGGCGGCAGCGATGGCAAGGCGGCACGGCCTTTTGCTGAGCTTTGACCCCAACATCCGCAAAAAGCTGTGGCGGGATACCGATTATTCGCCGCTGCTGCGCGACCTTGCCCTGCAAAGCGAGATCGTGCTGCTGGGGCTGGACGAGGCCGAAGCCCTGTTTGGGCTGCGGGAGCCAGACGCCATTTTTGACCGGCTTTTTGCGGACGGACGCGCCCGGTACGCCGCCATCAAAAATGGGGCGCAGGGCGCCTGGGCGGCAAGCGCCGAGCGCCGGCTGCGCCTGCCGCCCCACCCCTGCCGCTGCGTTGAGCCGATCGGCGCGGGCGACGGCTTTAACGCGGGCTTTTTGGCCGGCATCCTGCAAACCGGCGATCTGGAGACTGCCGGCCGGATGGGCTGCGTGTGCGGCGCGCTGGCCACCCAGACCCCCGGCGACATTGAGGGCTACCCGGACGCCGCCCAGCTGCGCGCCGCCCTTGCCGGAAGCGGGACGGTTTACCGCTGACGCCGCATCCGCCCCGCGCAAAACCTTTGGAAAGGAAGAACTGCCATGGATATGTACGAGATCGTAAAACAAAACCCGCTGCTGGCCATTTTGCGCAACGTGCCGCTTGAGATGACCCTTGATTACACCGACGCGGTCGTGGCGGGCGGGGTGCGCTTTTTTGAGGTGGCGCTCAACAGCCCCCACGCGCTGGAGCAGATCGCCATGATGCGCAAAAAATACGGCGAAAGCTGCCTGATCGGCGCGGGCACCGCCATTACGGTGGCCCGCGCGCGGGACGCGCTGGCCGCCGGCGCGCAGTTCCTTTTGACCCCCGGCACCCCGCTGGACGTGCTGGAATACTGCGCCGGCAACGACGTTTTGCTGCTGCCCGGCGTGCTGACCCCCTGCGACGTGGCCACCTGCCTGGAATTTGGGTTTAAGACCATGAAGCTTTTTCCGGCCGGGGCGATGCCGCGCGGCTATGTGCGGGACCTGAAAGGCCCGTTTGACGGCACAAACTATATGGCCATTGGCGGGGTGAGCCCAAACAACATTGGCGAATTTTTTGAGGCCGGCTGCATCGCGGCGGGCCTGGCCAGCAGCCTGATGCCCAAAGAGGCGGCGGCGCGCGGCGACTGGCAGGCGGCCGCGGACTATGTGCGCGCGCTGGCCGCCAAGGCCCACGCCTGAACCAGGGCACCTATTTATACAAATAAGGAGCGGAGATACGATGAAAATTACCGAGGTAAACACCTATGCCGTGCGCCCCCGCTGGGGCTTTGTGGAAATCGTGACCGACGAGGGCCTGGCCGGCTGGGGCGAGGCGGTGCTGGAGGGCCACTGCGACACGGTGCTGGCCTGCGTGCACGAGATGGAAAGCTATCTGGTGGGGGCGGACCCAGCCCGCATCGAGGATCTGTGGACCACCCTGTACCGCGCCGGCTTTTACCGGGGCGGCGGGGTGCTGATGAGCGCCATCTCGGGCATCGACCAGGCCCTGTGGGACATCAAGGGCAAAGCGCTGGGCGCGCCGGTGTACCAGCTGATGGGCGGCGCCTGCCGCGACCGGATGAAGGTGTACAGCTGGGTGGGCGGCGACCGGCCGACCGATGTGGGCGCGGCCGCGCTGGAGCGCAAAAAGGCCGGCTTTACCGCCATTAAGATGAACGCCACCGAGGAACTGCAGATGGTGGACAGCTACGACAAGATCGACGCGGTGCTGGAGCGGGTGGCCGCCATCCGGCAAAGCTGCGGCAAATACTTTGGCATCGCGATCGACTTCCACGGCCGGGTGCACAAGCCCATGGCCAAGATCCTGGCCAAAAAACTCGAGGAGTTTGACCCGATGTTTTTGGAGGAGCCGGTCTTGTGCGAAAACATGGAGTGCTTCCCCGAGATCGCGGCGGCCTGCAACATCCCCATTGCCACCGGCGAACGGCTGTACAGCCGGTACGATTTTAAGCGGCTGCTCAAAATTGGCGGGGTGGACATCATCCAGCCCGACCTGAGCCACGCGGGCGGCATTACCGAGGTAAAAAAGATCGCCTCGATGGCCGAAGCCTTTGACGTGGCGCTGGCCCCCCACTGCCCGCTTGGGCCGATCGCGCTGGCCAGCTGCCTTAACCTGGACGCCACCTGCTACAACGCGGTGATCCAGGAGCAGAGCATCGGCATCCACTACAATGTGGGCAAAAGCGTGCTGGACTATGTAACCAACCCGGAGGACTTTGCCTTTGTGGACGGCTGCGCCGCCCTGCCCCAAAAGCCGGGGCTTGGCGTGCAGGTAAACAAAGCGCTGGTGCAAAAGGAAAACGAGGCCCCGCACCACTGGAAAAACCCGGTTTGGCGGCATGCCGACGGTTCGATCGCCGAGTGGTGACCCCTTCTCCCCCGCCCGCGGCATTTTGCGGGCGGGGCCGTTTTTTGCCCAAACGGCGCGGAGCCCCCGCCCGCCGCCGCGCTTTTGCGCCGCGGCCAGCGGCACCGCCGCGGCGCACGCCCCCATAGGCCCCCGCCCGCCGCCGCGCTTTTGCGCCGGCTGCGGGCTTTTGTTGTTGGCCGGCGGGCGGTGTGCTATACTATAAGCGGCGATCAACGCAAAAAAGAGGGGGGCGGAAACCCTGGCCGCACACAAAGACCCGCAAAAACAGCAAAACCCGCAGGCCGGCGCGCCGGTGCGCGTTGGCATCCGGCAGCTGGTGGAGTTTATGCTGCGCACCGGCAGCATCGACAGCCGCTTTACCGGCTTTGACCGGGCCAATGAGGGGGCGCGCATCCACCGCCGCCTGCAAAAGGCCGCCGGGCCGGGCTACGCGGCCGAGGTGTCCTTGCGGGCCGAGCGCGAGGCGGGCGGCCTTTGCTTTTTGCTGGAGGGCCGGGCGGACGGCGTCTTTACGGATACGGACGGGGCGACCGTGGTGGATGAGATCAAGACCACCACCGTACCCAGCGAGGCCATCACCGCCGAGATGCAGCCGGTGCACTGGGCCCAGGGGCAGGTGTACGCCGCCATCCTGGCCGCCCAGCAGGGCCTTGCCGGGGTGCGGGTGCGGCTGACCTACTACCAGGTGGACGAGGAAAAGGCCCTGTATTTTACCCGCGATTTTTCGGCCGCCGGGCTGGAGGAATTTTTGCAGGGCCTGCTGGCCGGCTACGCCCCCTGGGCGCGGCGGGCGGCCGAATGGAACGCCGCGCGGGACAAGAGCCTTGCGGCCCTCGCCTTCCCCTACCCCAGCTACCGGGCGGGGCAGCGGGCCATGGCGGGCGCGGCCTACAAAACCTTCCGGGAGGGCGGGCGGCTGCTCTGCCAGGCCCCCACCGGCATCGGCAAGACCATGGGCATGCTGTTTGCGGCCCTCAAGGCAATGGGCGGCGGGTACGGCCGGCGCATCTTTTACCTCACCGCCCGCACCACCGCCCGCGAGGCCGCCGAAAACGCCCTGGCCCGGCTGCGCGCGGCCGACGCCGGGCTGCGCCTGCGCTCGGTAAGCCTCACCGCCAAGGACAAGGCCTGCCTGTGCGAGCGGCGGGAGTGCACCCCCGAGCACTGCCCCTATGCCAGCGGCTATTACGACCGCATCAAGACCGCCCTTGATGACGCGCTGGCGCTGGACAGCTACACCCGCCCGGTGCTGGAGGCCCTTGCCAAAAAACACACCGTCTGCCCCTTTGAGCTGGGGCTGGACCTGGCGCTCTGGTGCGATGTGATCGTGGGGGACTACAACTACCTGTTTGACCCGGTGGTGCGGCTGGCGCGGTTTTTTGAGGGGGGCAAAACCGGGCAGGAGCCGCTGTTTTTGGTGGACGAGGCCCACAACCTGCCCGCCCGCGCGCGGGAGATGTACTCGGCCAGCCTGGAAAAAGGGCAGCTGGCTGCGGCCAAAAAGGCGCTGGGCAAACAAAAAAGCCGGGCCAAAACCGCCCTTGGCAAGCTGAACGGGGCGTTTTTGGCCTGGCAAAAAGAGTGCGCCGGCGCGCCGGGCAGCACCCTGTTTTATGAAGAGGCGCAGGAGGAATTCAACCGGCTGCTGGCCCGCGCCGCCGCCCCTTTGGAGGACTGGCTGGACGAGCACCGGGAGGGCGAGGCCCACGACGCGGTGCTGGAGGCGTATTTTGCCCTGCGCGGCTACCTGCGCACCGCCGAGTGGTACGACGAGCGGTATGTGACCCAGGTAACCGCCCTTGGCCGGCAGGTGCGGGTAGAGCAGCTCTGCCTCGATCCCAGCCGGTTTGTGGACGCGAGCCTTGCCTTGGGCCGGGGGGCGGTGCTGTTCAGCGCAACGCTGGCCCCGCCGGGCTACTACAAGGACCTCTTGGGCTGCCAGGACGCGCTGGCCGCCGCCCTGCCCAGCCCCTTTGCGGCAAAAAATCTCGGCCTTTACCGCGCGGGGGACGTGAGCACCAAATACCAGGACCGCACGGCCAGCTTAGGCCGCGTGGCGGACTACCTGTACGCCCTCGCGGCGGGCCGGCCGGGCAACTATCTGGCGTTTTTCCCCAGCTACGCCTACCTGCGGCAGGCCCACGAGGCCTTTTGCGAGCGCTGGCCGGACTTAGAGACCATCGCCCAGCAGCCCGGCATGACCGAAGAGGAAAAGGCGGGCTTTCTGGCCCGCTTTGCCGAGCGCCCGGCAAAGCCGCTTTTGGGCTTTGCGGTGCTGGGCGGGGTGTTTGGCGAGGGGGTGGACCTTGCCGGCAGCCGGCTGATCGGCGCGGCGGTGGTGGGGGTGGGCCTGCCCCAGGTAAACCCCTTGCAGGAGCTTTTGCGCGATTATTTTGAAAAGACCCGCGGCAGCGGCTTTGCCTACGCCTACCAATACCCCGGCATGAACAAGGTTTTGCAGGCGGCGGGCCGGGTGATCCGCACCGCCAGCGACCGGGGCGTGGTGCTGCTGCTGGACGAGCGGTTTTGCCGGGGGGATTACCGGGCGCTCTTCCCCGCGCACTGGGCCCACTGCAAAACCGTGTACAGCCCCGGCGCGCTGGGGCAGGAGCTGACGGCGTTTTGGGAGCAAACGCCGGCCGAAGGGAGCGATTAAGCCATGAAACGATGCGTACCGCGCACAGCCGACCGCGTTACCACCCTGCTGGCGGCCGCCGGGCTGGGGGCCGTGGGGGCGCTGGCCGCGCGCGAGGGGCTGCGCCAGGGGCAGCTTGACCTTGGCTGCCTTGTTACGGCGGCGCTGTTTGGCGGCATGGCGCTCTGGCTGGCTTGGCGCATGCTGCGCACGGCGGGCTGGGGCTTTTATTACGATGAGGAGCGGGTGGTGTTTGCCCTTTCGCGCAGCGACCGGCGGGAGTATCGCTGGGAAGAGCTGGCCGGCGCGGGGGTGCGCTTCGTGTTTGGCCCCACCGCGATGTACTTCCTTTTTGCGGACGGCAAGCGCATCAACCTTTTGCCCCGCATGGAGGGCTGCGACGCCTTTTTGACCACCCTGCGGCAAAAAGGGGTGCCGGCCGCCGGGGGCATCCATCCGGGCGGGTTGGGCGATCTGGGCGACCCGCCCACCGCCGCCCGCGTTTTTACCGAGCTGTTTGGCGAGGAGTTTGGCAAGGGTGGGCACAGATAAAAAGGTCAAAAAGGCCCCTGCAAACCCTGACCAAGCGCGAGGTAGCCGGCTTTTGGCAAACGGCCTGCCAAAAAAATAAATTGAGATTTGCAGAGGTGGTATTTTGAAAAGAATCATTTTATATATCCATGGAAAAGATGGAAGTTATTTGGAAGCTGAACGGTACAAGAAAAATTGTCCGGGTTTCGACATAATCGGTATAGACTATCATGGCTATTTCCCGTGGATCGTACAAAACCAAATTCAAGCGGCTTATGACCAAGTGCATGAAAGGTACGACTGTGTTTATTTGATTGCAAACAGTATAGGTGCTTATTTTGCAATGCACACATTGCAAAACTGCGATATTGCAAAGGCTTTATTTATATCGCCTGTACTTGACATGGAACGTCTTATATTGGACATGATGAGTTGGGCAAATGTATCAGAGAAGGATTTGCGTGAGAGAGGAGAAATCCCTACGGATTTTGGGGAAACATTATCCTGGAAATATTTATGCTTTGTTAGGGAAAATCCTATAACATGGAATGTTCCCACAGAAATTCTATATGCAGGAAATGATAACCTTGTATCTCGCCAAACAGTAAACGAATTTATTTGTGATCACAACGCGCATCTTACTGTAATGGAAAACGGGGAGCATTGGTTTCATACAGATGAACAGCTTTCCTATTTAGATGCCTGGATGAAAAAGGCAATAGAATAAATCCCGGTTTAGCGGGCAGCCATCCGCTGGCAGATGGCTGCCCGCTTTAAATATTGTAACGAACGCTTTCAGCGGCGCCAAGCTTAAAAGTCGGGCCGTGAGCCTTCTTCCCCGAGCCGGTTGGTTTACAGCGCCGCAAGCCAGTAATGCGCCGCCAGCGCGGCGCACCGGGGCCGCTAAGCAAACAGCACCGGCGGCAGGCCGTTTTCCGGCAGCAAAAACGCAAACACCGTAAAGCCCGCAAGGCCTAAGGTTACCAGCAGCAGGGCCAGCTTTGCCGCCAGCGGGGCCTTGTACCGGCGCGAAAACAGCCCCGCGTTCAGCACCAGCATCACGGCGCAGAGCACCGCGTCCAGGATAAAATTGATCCAGGCAGCCGCCTTTTGATTGCTCAAAAACCCCAGGGTGAAAAAGCCGAACAAAAACAGGCCGTAGCTGACGCAAAGCCAGCCGATCCGCCGTCTTGCCGCCGGGTTGTACCCTTTCAGCATTCAAAAACTCCCCTTTCCGTTTGGTTCAGCGCACCGCAGGCCGGGCCGCCTCATGGCAGGGCCTCCCTCGGCCCGGGCCGTTCGGGGGCGGGCGGCTCCCCTGCCGCCATCGCATACGAGAGGGCCAGAAACGTGAGGTTCAGCAGCACCGCCATCACCAGCAGCACCACGCAGATGGCCAGCACCGCGTCGATGGTGTCCATGATGCCGCCCACGTCGCCGGCAAACAGCCGCCGGCGCACCGTGTACAGCTCCTGGATCATGGCCGTGCCGCAAAAGAGCATGCTGCCCGCCGGAACAAGCCAGGGCCGCCGCATTTTGCCGCGGCTCAGCCGCCAGAGCCCGAACACCGGCAGCCCCAGGCAGAGCAGGATCGAAACGACCGGAATCATAACGCCATCCTCCTTTTTTACAGCGCGGGGTTTACCCCTGCGCGATCTGGACGGTGCGCACCTGCAAATCGCCCTGTTCGCCGGGCGCAAGGGTCACCACCAGCCATTCGGGGTCGATCAGATTCATGCCCAGCTCCCAGACCCAGCGCTCGCCGTCCTCGGCCGCCGCGGTCTCGTCCGGCATGCCCAGCGCCTGATGCAGCTCGTCCCCGGTGCGGCCCTCAAACCAGCCCGCCCGCTGCAGCCGGCGCGCAAAGCTGCCAAGGTCGTCCGCCGCACCGCACCGGCGCAGGGTGGAAACGTCCAGCTCGCGGGTGACGCCTGCCTGATAGAGGGCAAGGTTGGTGCGCACGATAAAGCCGTCCGGCTTTGCCAGGCAGAGCAGCGCAAACAGCCCGGCCGCGGCCAGCACGCCCCAGCGCACCGCCCCAAAGGGCCGGCAGAGGGTGCCGATGGCCAGCGCCACCCAAACCGCCAGCACCACCATGAACCAGCTGGCCAGCAGGCGGCTGCAGGTAAGCCCAAAGCGGCCCACGTACAGCGCCATTTTGGAGGCCGCCACCGCCACAAACAGCCCGCTGGACACCATGAGCGCCAGCGCCAGAAATTTGAGCACGGGGCGGCTGCGCAGCGGCGCTTTGCTGAGCCTGGCCGCCGCCGCCAGCACCCCAAAGTTGAGCAGCACCACCCGGCAGAGCTCCCAAAAGCCCTGCACCGCGTACTGCGAGGCGGTAAAGCCCTGGGGCAGCACACCGGTAAACGCGCCAAAGAGGTACCGGGCCTGCACCGCAAAAAACAGGGCGTACAGCGCGCAAAAGGCCCCCATGGCCGCCCCCACCGCAAGGGCCGGGGCCGCGCGCCATTCCTCGGCGGCGGCGCGCAGGCGCCCGGCGGTATCCCGCGCCGGGCCCTTGCGCAGCGCCCCGGCCGCAAGGCCATAGAGCCAGCAGCCCACCGGCAGGCTGAGCAGGATGGCGCTAAAGCCCTGCCAGCTCAACAGCCCCTCGGCCCAGCTGAGGATGCCGCGCAGCTGGCCGGCAAAGAGGTCGTCCGCGTCGGCCAGCAGGCCGGCGGCGTAAAAGAGCGCGGGGCCCACCAGCACAAGGGTGATGAGCACTACGCCCGCCTGCCGGCCCCATTTTTTGCCCCGCAGCCCCTGCCAGAGGGTGCGGATGCGCAAAAAGAAGCCGCCGAACGGCAGGGCAAACAGGGTGCGGCCAAGGTCCAGCGGCAGCAGCGGGCCGGTGCGGCCGTCGGCCAAGGCGCCGGCGCGGCAGACCACCCAGTAGGCTGCCGTGATGTGCAGAAGGAAAATATCCCAGCCGCCGGTGGTGCGGCTGTGCCACAGGCAGCGCCCCAGCGCCATGGCAAACATGCAGAACAGCCAGAACCGGCTTTCGGCCGGGGCCTTGGGGCGGCCCATCAGCCGGCAGAACCACTCGGCCATAAACCAGAACAGCAGCACGAATACCAGGAGGCCGGTATCCCAGCCAAGGCCGAACAGGCCGGACTCGATGCTGGAAAAATCGAGGAAGGTTTTAACATAGCACCAGGCCAGCAGGTAGCTGCCCAGCGCGGCCCCTACTTCTGCCGGCTTTACCCGGAAGGGCGGCTTTGGGGGCAGCGCGCCGGCATAGGCCGCCGGGGCGGCGGGCGCGGGGGCATTTGCCGCAGACGCGGCGGGGGCCGCAGGGGATGCGGCGTTTGCGGCGGGCGCAGAGGGGGATGCAGTGTTTGCGGTGGGCGCAGCAGGGGCTGCCGCAGGCGCGGCGGGCGGTTCAAAGCCGGCGGCCGCCGGGGCGGGACCGGTTGTGCTGCCGGCCGTTTCGGGCCGGGTGTTTTGCGTTTTGGGTGCAGCAAAGCTGAGGGAGCGGTTTTCGCTCTCCCGGGCGGTCTCTTTCATTGGGTTTTCCTCACTTTCCGAAAGGGTCACAGCCCCGACACATGGGGGCCAATCAGTACAAAACAGCGGGGGCGGTTCAGCCCTGCGGGGACGGTTCACCGGGCGGGACGGCCGCGCCGGGCGCGGGGGCCGCGTTTTCCGGCATCTCCTCCGGCAGGTATTCCAGCAGGTCGCCGGGCTGGCAGCCCAGTTCGCGGCAGAGCGCTTCCAAGGTGGAAAACCGCACCGCCTTGGCCTTGTTGGTTTTGAGGATCGAGAGGTTTGCCGGCGTGATGCCCACCCGCGCGGCAAGCTCGCCGGCCGCCATCTTGCGCCGGGCCATCATCACGTCCAGATTTACCTGAATGGGCATGGCGTCGCTTCCCCCTTTCCGGCTTACACCGTGTAATCCAGTTCGTTTTTCATGCTGACGGCCTGCTCAAAGCAGTTTTTAACGATCCGCACGATCAGGGTCATAAAGCCGGCGGCGATTGCCACCAGCCCAAAGGGGAAATAGTAAAACGCGCTGGCAAGGCAGATGGCCGCGGCCGCGGCGCAGCACCAGCTGGCCCGGCGCAGGGCCGCCACGTTTTGCGGCACAAACACCTGCCCTTTGCCGATGTTGCTTAACAGCCGGTGCAGCTGCCAGAGCAGCACCCAGGCCGGGAAGCTGCAAAGGTAAAGGCTGGTCATGAGCAGAAGCCCCTCGCGCAGGCCGCCGCCCAGCCAGTAGCGGGTGAAGCTGAGAAACCAGCGCACCAGCCAGTAGCCGCACAGGTCCACAAGGGCCAGCGCCGCCATAAACACCCGCACGCACACCACCGAAAGGGCGATGCTTTTTTGCTCGTTCCATCTCATCCGCCATTCCTCCCAACTGCGGCAGCGCGTCCGCCCGGCCCGCTTGCCGCAGACATTCGCACACCCATGCGGCTTTTTTGTAAAAGCCCGGCGGCGGGCTGGATGTTCCGCCCCACCGCGCACAAACACGCCGCCGCCTGTTTGCTCTGGGGCCAGTATAGCACAGGGCATATCGAAATGCAAGTATTTTTTATTGTTTTTCGATAAAAACTTATTCCAATACAATAACGCCAGAAATATTTTGCTGTGCAGCGCGGTTTTTGGCCGGTCAAAAAGGCTTGACAAGCGCCCCCGGCCGCGGTACCCTATAAGGGAACAGTTGTAACCTTGCCGTATGGGAGAGCAAAAAGGAGGGACGAGCCATGCCCACGCCAGCCGAGCGGGTGACCGACGCCGAACTGGAAATTTTAAGGGTTCTTTGGGCCTCGACCGGCCCGATGACCGCCGCCGAGATCAAGGCCGCACTGCCGGGCCATAACCCGGACACCACCAAGACCCTGCTGCGCCGGCTGTGCCAAAAGCGGGCGGTGTTTCAGCAAAAGCGGGAGGTTTTTGTATATCTGCCGCTGGTGGGCCCGGGCCCCCTGCCGCACCCGGCGGCTGATCGACAGCCTGTACGGCGGCAGCGCTAAGGCGATGGTGGCCTCGATGGCCCAGAACGACCTGCTGCGCCGGGAGGATATCGAGGAGCTGCGCCGGATGTTTGACGCGCTCTGCCGGATGGGGGGCAAATAACATGCGCAAGGTGGCAGGGCGGGCGCGCCGGGCGGTGCTGGCGGCAGCCGCCGCGCTGGCTGTGGCGGC
>CAJTVI010000056.1 GCA_910579545.1 uncultured Oscillospiraceae bacterium
TATTGTGTTCCGGGAAAGCCTCCAGATAACGGAAACGGCTGTATTCGTCAAGGAAGGTATACTGGTAGAAATAGCCTCCGTTTTCTGCCGCCTCGTCCGCAGCTTGTCCAACCAGGCAGCTTTGGGGGACGAATTTGACGTCGATCTGGACCCGCTGGCCGGGATACTGCATCTGCTCATAGGGCTTGGGGATGTACTTGGGATTGGGCAGCTTCACGGCCATCTGGCCGCGCCTGCGCAGGAACCGGTACAGCCCGGAGATGGAACGGGTATAGCCCCGCTTGCGGAGCTTGACCCAAAACACCACCAGCCCGGCGTTCGGATTCCTGCGCCGCATATTGTCGATCAGCCGGATCTCATCCTCCCGATGCTGATTTGGATGGTGGTGTGGCCGGTGTGAGCGATCCTCAAGGCTTGCCAGCGTTCCGTCATACCGTTTACGCCAGCGGTAAACGTACTGCCGATTGGTGCGGTAACGGATCGCTGCGTTTATTACGCCGTGTTTGTAAGAATATTCGATGAGGGCTTGCCTGTACCGGGCGGTTTGTGTTATCTTGTTCATAGCGAATAGGTGGCCTGCCTTTCGGTTTTGTCTGAGCAACTCTACCGTACCACAGGTCGTTCCTATTCGCTATCCTTTTTCCCTTTTTTTGTTTCACATCATTGTAACACCTACAGGGCGTCTCCCGCATTTTTCCTGATGCCGCGCCCCCGCCGCGCCGGGCTTGACAGCCGGCGCGGCGGCTGGTATACTGCGCATGGGGGCAGGATGCTTCGCAGCCCCCGATCTTGATGGAATCGGGTGAAAAGATGCGCAAATAAGCCAAACTTCACAGCCAGAACAAGAGCTTTCGGGGCGGGCGGCGTGGCCCGGCTCCCGGTGTTTTTGCGGCGTGAAGAGCGGCTTGGCCCAAAGCAGCGCCCCCGGCCCGGCAAAAGCCGGCGCGGGGCGGCCGGCACAGGGCGGCGCATCCGCAGGGGGGTCCCCTCTGCCCCGTTGGGGCCGTTTGGCCCCTTTGGCGGCGCGCCTTTTTTGTGCCCGCTTTTTTGCCGTACAGCCCGCCCTCCCGCCGCTTAAGGGGAGGGCGGGCTTTTTGCGGCCCCGCCCCCGGCGCAAAGGAGGCGCATGCGATGTTTCAGGTCAAAAACCTGACGATCCTGCACAAAAAAGACCTTACACCCCTCATCGAGGGGCTTTCGTTCAGCTTGGCGCCCGGCGCGCGGGCCGCGGTGATCGGGGAGGAGGGCAACGGCAAATCCACCCTGTTAAAGCTGCTGTACGACCCCGCCTTAGTAGAGGGCTACGCCGAGTGGAGCGGCGAAATTTTGGGCGGCGGGCTGCGCAGGGGATACCTGGCGCAGGAATTGCCGCCGGCCCGGCTGGCGCTGCCCCTGTGGCAGTTCTGCGCCGAGTCGCCCGGCTTTGCCGAATCCGCGCCCAGGGCCCAGGCCGAGGCCGCGCGGCAGCTGGGCCTGCCGCCGGAACTTTTTTGGGACAGCCGGCCGGCCGGCAGCCTTTCGGGCGGGGAGCGGGTGCGGCTGCGGCTGGCTTTGCTGCTGCTGGAGCGGCCCGACCTCTTGCTGCTGGACGAGCCCTCCAACGACCTCGACCTTGCGGCCCTTGGCTGGCTCGAGCGCTTTTTGCTGCACAGCCCGGCGCCGGTGCTGTACGTCTCGCACGACGAGACCCTGCTGGCCCGCACCGCCAACCAGGTCATCCATCTGGAGCGGCTGCGCCGGCGCAGCCAGGCCCGGTGCACGGTGGCGCGGGCGGGCTATGGGCAGTACACCCGGGAGCGGCAGCAGGGCTTTGCCCGGCAGCAGCAGGCCGCCCGCAAGGAGCGGGCCGAGCTGGACGCAAAGCTTGCGCGGTACCGCCAGATCCGGGATAAGGTGGAGCACCAGCAGAACACCATTACCCGGCAGGATCCCCACGGCGGCCGGCTGCTCAAAAAAAAGATGCACTCGGTGCTGGCAACCGGCCGCCGCTTTGCCAGGGAGGAGGCGCAGCTTACCGCCCTGCCGGAATGGGAGGAGGCGATTTTTGCCGCCTTTGACGCCCAGCGCGCGGCGCTGCCGGCGGGCAAAACCGTGCTGCGGTACCAGCAGCCGGCCCTTGCGGCGGGCGGCGGGCCGGATGGGCCGGTGCTGGCGCAAAACCTGCGGCTTTGGGTAACCGGGCCGGAGCATATCGGCATTGTGGGGCCCAACGGGGCGGGCAAATCCACCCTGCTCAAGGAGCTGGCCGGCCTGCTTTTGCCCCGCGCCGACCTGCGGGCGGCCTATATGCCGCAGGATTACGGCGACGCGCTGCTGCAAAACGCCACCCCGGTGCAGCTGCTGGCCCCGGGCGGCAGCCGGGAGGAGATCACCCGGGCGCGCACCCTGCTGGGCAGCATGAAGTACAAGGCCGAGGAGATGGAGCACCCGGCGGCCATGCTCTCGGGCGGGCAGCGGGCAAAGCTGCTGTTTTTGGGCATGGTGCTGCAGGGCGCGAACCTTTTGCTGCTGGACGAACCCACCCGCAATTTTTCGCCCCTCTCGGCACCGGTGATCCGGCGGGCGCTGGCGGAGTTCCCCGGCGGGATCATCAGTGTCTCGCACGACCGGCTCTACCTGGCCGAGGTCTGCACCCGGGTGCTGCGGCTGGACAAAACCGGCCTGCACGAGCTGCGGCCGGAGGAGTGGGCCGCTCCCGGACAGGAGGAGTAAGGGCCAATATGGGGGCCTTGGCCCCCATGCCCCCGCAAATGGGACCTGCTCAGGCGGGAGAAGTAAGGGCCAATATGGGGGCCGCGGCCCCCATACCCCCGCAAAGGGAAATTGTAAATAAAAATATAACGCAGGCGCAGGCGGTTTGCAGCCCTGCCGTAAACAGCGGCAGGAGCTTTTGGCAAAAGATGCCCAAGCTGCGGCGGCTGCCGGGTGTTTTGATGATTTGCCCCGGCGGTTTTTGCAAAAAAGCCCGCCCGCAACCCATATTTGCGCGGCAGTTGGTGGACGCAACCGCCCGGGGCGGGGTAGAATAACACTAAAGCCGCCCGGCGGGGCGCGGGCGGCAGCCCCCGCGCTTCCAAAATCCCAAACCCACAAACACCCCCGCCAAACGAAACCCAAACGAGACAGAGTTCGATAAGGAGGAATTCATCATGGCAATTGCAGGCGGGGCGGCCATCGCCGCCCTTTTGCTGGAACTGGCATTTTTTGCCCTCATCCTTGTGCTGCTGGTGCTGGGCATCCGGGCGCTGCTCAAGTATCTGCGCGGCGGGCCGGCAAGGCAGCAGAGCGCGGCGGTGCGGCGCTCGCTGGCGCAGGCCATTACTCAGGAGCGCACCCGCTGCGGCATGACCCAGGAGTTTGTGGCCGGGCAGCTGGGGGTAAGCCGGCAGGCAGTAAGTAAATGGGAGCGGGGCGAAAGCGAACCAACCACCTCCAACCTGCTGGCGCTGGCCGCCCTGTTTGGGGTGCCGCCGGCCCAGCTGCTGGAAAGCGCCGCGCCGCCGGAAAGCTGAGACTGCCTCGGCTGCCGGCAGGCATTGGCGCACCCGAAAGCAAAAACCGGCCTTATGCGGCCCGGCCTGAATAAGGCCCTGCGCCCGCAAAAGCTGCGTCCCAAAAATCTGAGCGGCCCGCACCCTGTTTGGGGTGCGGGCCGCGGTTTTTTTTATTCTCCCGCCGCACACATTTTTGTGTGCGGCAAAAAGGGGGTCTGGTCCGATGTTTCGCATTTTTTGCCATACAGTTTTTATAGGGCAAAAAATCCAGAAACATCGCATCCCCAAAATGCACGGCATTTTGGGGTGGGCGTGCCTCCAGATTGGCCCATCAGCGGGGGCCTGGGGGGCGTGCCCCCCAGATCGGCCTTGAGCGCCTTTGCCCCAAAACCGCGCTCCTCACCGCCGCTCGGTTACCCGCGCGCCGCCGCGCACCGGCGGCGCGCAGAACACCTGCGCTTCGGGTTTTTCCCGGCGCAGGGCATCGGCCGCCGCGCGGGCGGCGGATTCAGTCTCAAAAACGCCGTACACCGCCGCGCCGCTGCCGGTCATCAGGCTGGCGGCGGCGCCCAGTTCGCGCAGCCGCGCCTTGAGGGCCGGGGTCTCGGCCGCGCCGCTGCATTCCTCCAAGGCGTTGCCCGCCGCCGCGCACAGCCCGGCCAGGTCCCCGGCCCGGATGGCCGCCTCCTGGGCCGCGCAGTCCGGATGCAGGCTGCTGCCAAGGGCGTCATACCGGGCAAAGGCCTCCGGGGTGGACACCCCCCCGCCCGCCGGCATCACGATGCAGAACCAGCAGGCCGGGCAGGGCGGCAGCGGCTTTAACACGTCCCCCACGCCGCTCACCCGGCAGCTGCCGCCCAGCAGGGCAAAGGGCACGTCCGCGCCAATCTGTGCGCCCAGGGCGCAGAGCTCGCTCATCGAAAGCCGGGCGCCGTACAGCTCGTTCAGCCCCGCCAGCACCCCGGCCGCGTCGGCGCTGCCGCCCGCCATGCCGGCCCGCACCGGCACCTCCTTATATACCGTGATGTCCGCCCCCGCCAGCAGCCCGGTGTACCGCAAAAAGCTCACCGCCGCCTTCCAGGCGGTGTTGTTTTCGCCCGCAAACACCCGGCTGCCCGGCAGGCGCAGATGCAGCCCGGCGCTGCGGCGCAGCACCAGCCGCTCGTAAAGGCCAACCGTCTGCATCACCATGTCCAGCGCGTGGTATCCGTTCGGCATCCGGCCGGTCACATCCAGCGAAAGGTTCAGCTTAGCCGGCGCCAAAACGGTCACCTCCCGCAGGGGCAAAACAGGGCGCGGCATCGGCGCATCCTCCCTCACAGCTTTTTAAACAGGGCCAGCCGCCGCACCTCGATGGCCTGCACCGGGCAGACCTCGTGGCAGCAAAAACACCGGATGCAGCCCTTGGGCACCACCCGCGCCACCTTGCGGGGCTTGGGATCCTCCTTGGGCCGGCCGCCCTTCTTGGTCACATGCCAGGCAATGGTGTGCTGGGGGCAGATCTCCTTGCAGCGCCCGCAGCCAATGCAGGCCTTTTGGTCGATCACCGGGTGGGGCGAGATCAGCCCCTCCGCCCGGCGGGCCAGCCCCCGCAGCGGGGCGGGCAGCTTTTGGGCAAAATCCGTGTTGCCGGCGCTGCTCTCGTCCCCCAAATAGCTGCTGGGCAGCAAAAAGTCCTCCACCGGGGCGTAGGGCGCGTCCCCCTGCCAGAGCGCCGGGTCAAACCGCTCGGCGCACAGCCCCCGCTTGTGGGCCGCCAGCAGGTAGGGCACCCGCATCGGGTCCAGGCCGATCAGCCCGCAGAGCGCAAGGTCGATGCCCGGCAGGTCCTCCCCGGCCACGAGCAGCCCAAAGGGCCGGGGCTTGCCGCCGTTGGGCCCATCCCCCTCCATGGCCATCACCGCGTCCACCAGCGCCATGTCCGGGTGTACGGTTTGGAACAGGTCGATCAGCATCTCGCCAAAGGGCCCCTTGTCCGGGCACCGGGTGTGCCACTCGGCCTTTTGCAGCCCCGGGATGCAGCCAAACAGGTTTTTTACCGCGCCGGTCATGCCGGTCATCATGTGGGTCTTGAACTTGGCAAGGTCAATGATAAATTCCGCCTCCAGCACCGGCTGGATCAGGGTAAAGGTTTTGGCAATTTTGCCGTCCCCTTTGCGCTCGCCGGTCTCGCCCCCCAGCCAGCAGGGCACATCGGCCTTTCGGCAAACCTCGGCAATGCCGGTGGCCTCGTAGATCCCCTTCATGATGCCGGCGGTGGCAATGCCCCCGGCCGAATCCGCCACCACGACCGAGGCCGGCTGCCGCCGCTGGACCGCTTTCAACACCGCCGCCAGCACCGCCGGGTGGGTGGTCACCGCCTGGGCGGGGGTGCGCTTGGCCAGAAGGTTCGGCTTTACCAGCACCTTTTTGCCCGCGATCCGCCCGCTGGCGGGCAGGGCGCAGAACAGCTCCTCCACCGCCGCCTCCAGCGCGGCGGCGTCCTCGTAATCCTCCATCCGTTTGGCGTAAACCGGTTCAGCCATGGGCCGTTTCCTCCAATTCCTCTAAAAATTCCCGCATCCGGGCAAAGGCGGTCTGCAGGTGCGCGATGGAATAGGCGTAGCTGATCCGCGCAAACCCCTCGCCCGGTTCGCCAAAGGCGGTGCCGGGCACAATGGCCACCTTTTTTTGATACAGCAGCCGTTCGCAGAACTCCTCGCTCGAAAGCCCGCTGCCCCCGATATAGGGGAAGGCGTAAAACGCCCCGCGCGGCTCAAAGCAGGCAAGGCCCATGCCCCGCAGGCTTTTTACCACAAACCGCCGGCGCTGGTCGTACTCGGTGCGCATCAGCTCGATCTGGTCGTCGCACTCCCGCATGGCCGCAATGGCCGCGTGCTGGCTGGTGGTGGGCGCGCACATGATGCAGTTCTGGTGCAGCTTTACCATCGTGCGGATCACCGGCTCCGGCCCGGCGGCGTAGCCCAGCCGCCAGCCGGTCATGGCATACGCCTTGGAAAACCCGTTTACCACCACCGTGCGCTCGGCCATGCCCGGCAGGCTGGCAATGCTCACATGCCGCCCGCCATAGGTCAGCTCGGCGTAGATCTCGTCGCTCAGCACCATGATGTTGGTGCCGCGCAGCACCTGGGCGATCGCCTCAAGGTCGGCCCGCTCCATCACCGCGCCGGTGGGGTTGCCGGGGAACGGCAGCACCAGCAGCTTGGTTTTGGGGGTGATGGCGGCTTTCAGCTGCGCGGCCGTGAGCTTGAACTCGTTTTCGGCCAAAAGCCGCACCGATACCGGCACCCCCCCGATCAGGGTGGTGATGGGCTGGTAGCAGACAAAACTCGGCTCCGGGATGATCACCTCGTCCCCCGGCGCCACAAGGGTGCGCAGCGCAAGGTCGATGCCCTCCGAGCCGCCCACCGTTACCAGTACCTCGTGCAAAGGGTCGTATTCCAGCATAAACCGCCGCTTGAGGTAATGGGCGATCTCGGCCCGCAGCTCCTTTAAGCCGGCGTTGGCGGTGTACTGGGTGCGCCCGCGCTCCAAGCTGCGGATGCCCGCCTCCCGGATGGCCCAGGGGGTCTTAAAATCCGGCTCGCCCACCCCCAGGCTGATGCAGCCCTCCATCTCGGCCGCGATGTCAAAAAACCGGCGGATGCCGGAGGGGCGCATCGCGGCGGCCCGCGGGGCGATCAGCGCGTCATAGTTCATCACAGGGTCGTACACTCTCTTTCGTCGATCTCCTCGCCCGCAAACACCTGGCCCTCTTTTTTGTAGGTGCGCAGCACAAAATGGGTGGCGGTGGACAGCACGTCGTCCAGCGGCGAAAGCCGCTTTGCCACAAACAGCGCGATTTCCTGGAAGCTTTTGCCGGTAATGATCAGCTGCAGATCGTACCCGCCGCTCATCAGCAAAAGGGTCTTTACCTCGTCAAAGGCGGCAATGGTCGAGGCGATCTCGTCAAACCCGCGGTTTTTCTTGGGGCTCACCCGCAGCTCGATCACCGCCTCCACATGGTTGGCGCTGGTCTTTTCCCAGTCCACTAAGGCGCGGTATCCCCGCACATAGCCCAGCCGCTGGGCCTCGTCCATCTGGCGGGCCACCTCGGCGGGGGTGCGGTCCAGCATGGCGGCAAGGTCCTCGGCGCTCAAACGGCCGTTCTGCTCCAAAATCTTTAAAAGGCGTTCCACGCGGCATCCCTCTTTTCTTTCATGTCCGGCAGGGCCGGCCCCGGCCCCCCAAAAAGGTCCTTACAGGCTATTATAAAAAAAATTCGGGATAAAGTAAACAAAATCCGGCATAAACCTGCTATAATAGCCCCAGGGCGGCCGGCCGGGCCGCATACAACCGTCAGCGGGATACGAGGGGAGAGGCTTTTATGAAAGCGGTCATTACGGTTATCGGGCGGGACACGGTGGGGGTCATCGCCCGCATCAGCGGGGTGTGCAGCGAGCTGGACATCAACATCGAGGACGTGACCCAGAGCATCATGCAGCAGATGTTCTGCATGATCATGCTGGTGGATCTGAGCCGGTGCAGCGTGCCGCAGGAGGAGATGCGCCGCCGCTTTGCCGAGGTGGGCGAGGCCATGCGGATGCAGGTGAACGTGACCAGGCAGGAAGTATTCGACGCCATGCACCGGGTGTAAGGGGGGCGGCGTGATGAGCATGATCAATACCAACGACATCCTTGAGACCATCCATATGCTCACCGACGAGAGCCTGGATGTGCGCACGGTCACCATGGGCATCAGCCTTTTGGACTGCATCTCGCCCGACCCCGCCCGCGCCTGCGAAAACATCTACCGCAAGATCACCTCCCGCGCCGCGCGGCTGGTGGAAACGGTGGAGGGCATCAGCGCCGAGTACGGCATCCCCATTGTAAACAAGCGCATCAGCGTTACCCCGGTGGCCATGCTGCTGGGCGCGGCCCCAAAAGCCGACCCGGTGGCCTACGCCCGCACCCTGGACGCGGCGGCCAAGGCGGTGGGGGTCAACTTTATCGGCGGGTTCGGCGCGCTGGTGCACAAGGGCTTTGGCCCGGGGGACGAGCGGCTCTTGCAGGCCATCCCCGAGGCGCTGGCCGCCACCGACGTGGTCTGCTCCAGCGTCAACATCGGCTCCACCAAAAGCGGCATCAATATGGACGCGGTGGCCCAGATGGGCCGCATCGTGCGCGCCACCGCCGAGGGCACCGCCCACAACCAGTGCATGGGGGCGGCGAAACTGGTGGTGTTCTGCAACGCGCCCGAGGACAACCCCTTTATGGCCGGGGCCTTCCACGGCCCCGGCGAGCCGGACTGCGAGCTGCACGTGGGGGTCTCGGGGCCGGGCGCGGTGCGGGCGGCGCTGGCCGGCCTGCCCAAGGACGCCCCGCTGGACGAGGTGGCCGAGCTTGTAAAGCGCACCGCCTTTAAGATCACCCGGCTGGGCCAGCTGGTGGCGCGGCTGGCAAGCCAGCGGCTGGGGGTGCCGGCCGGCATCATCGATTTGAGCCTTGCCCCCACCCCCGCGGTGGGGGACAGCGTGGCCAATATCTTAGAAGAAATGGGCCTTGAAAGCTGCGGCTGCTGCGGCACCACCGCCGCGCTGGCTTTGCTCAACGACGCGGTCAAAAAGGGCGGGGTGATGGCCTCCAACCATGTGGGCGGGCTCTCGGGGGCCTTTATCCCAGTCAGCGAGGACGACGGCATGATCTGCGCGGCCCAGCGCGGCAGCCTGACCCTGGAAAAGTTAGAGGCCATGACCGCGGTGTGCAGCGTCGGCATCGACATGGTGGTGCTGCCCGGCGACACCCCGGCCGAGGTCATCAGCGCCCTGATCGCGGACGAGGCAGCCATCGGCATGGTCAACAGCAAGACCACCGCGGTGCGGGTGATCCCGGCCATCGGGCGCGCGGCGGGCGAGATGCTGGACTTTGGCGGCCTTTTGGGCCGCGCGCCCATCATGCCCATCAGCCGGTACAGCCCGGCGGTGTTCGTGGGCCGTGGCGGGAGGATCCCCGCCCCCATGCAGGCGCTCAAAAATTAGGGCGGCGCAGGGCCCTGCATGCCCCAAACCCGGAAAGGCGGGATGCCCCATGGCCAACCGGCCAAACTATGCAAAACAGATGGACGAGGCGCTGGCCGGCCTTGCCGGCAGCCGGCCCCGCCTTTTGCTGCACGCCTGCTGCGCCCCCTGCTCCAGCAGCGTGCTGGAAATTTTGGAGCGGCACTTTGCGGTGAGCGTTTTTTATTATAACCCCAACACCTGGCCCGAAGCTGAGTACGCCCGCCGCCTTGCCGAACTGCGGCGCTTTTTGGCGGCCAGCGGCCGGGACGCGCTGCCCCTGATCGCGGAGGGGTACCGCCCGGCCGAGTTTTACGCCGCCGCGGCCGGCCTTGAGGCCGAGCCCGAGCGGGGGGCGCGGTGCACCGGGTGCTACCGGCTGCGGATGGAAAAAACGGCGGCCTACGCGGCGGCGCACGGGTACGGGTGGTTCTGCACCACCCTCTCGCTCTCGCCCCACAAGGACGCCGAGCGGATCAACCAGATCGGCGCCGCCCTGGCCGCCCAATATGGGGTGCGGCACCTGCCCAGCGAGTTTAAAAAGCGGGACGGCTACAAGCGCAGCCTTGAGCTTTCAGCCCAGTATGGGCTTTACCGGCAGGACTACTGCGGCTGCGAGTTCAGCGCCCGGGCCGCCGCCGCGCGGCGGCAGGGGGATTGATCAAAACCAAAGCGCCCGGCGGGAAGCTATTTTCCCGCCGGGCGCTTGGGTTTTATGCCTGCCGCGCGGTACGGCGGCCCGGCCCAAAAACCGCCCCGCCCTGCTTTTTGGGGCAGGGCGGGGCGGGGTGCGCCGCCGCGCAGAAACGGAAAAGGACGCGGCGGGCTATTTAAAAGGGCGGGGGAAGCGCGGCAAGGGCGGCGTCCCCCTTTGGTACCCCTTGTTGGTTGTCTGACCCGCCCGGCCCCTTTGCCGGTGCAGCTGCACAGGCGGACCTCGCATGGGCGGGTGCAGTGGGCCGCGGCGCGGGCTGCAAAGGCTCCGGGCGGCCGGTAAACGCTTTTTGTGGGCGTGCTTATAGAATACCAGCCAATTGTGGCAGGAATATGCGCAACTTTTGACTAATTTGTAAACGCTTTGTAACCATTTTGGGGCCGCCCCTTTGCCTTTGGGGCGGCGGGCTGGTATAATGGCCTTGTTTGATTTAATATGGGGCCGGAGGCAGGCTTTCCCCGGCCCCCAAAAAAGGGGGATCTGCCACAAAATGCAGCCGCACACCATCGAACGGATCAACGCCCTTGCCCGCAAGGCGCGCGAAACCGGGCTCACCGAGGCCGAACAAAAGGAGCAGGCGCTTTTGCGCCGGGAGTATATCGACGCCATGAAGCAGAGCCTGCGCACCCAGCTGGAGGAGGTGCGCATTGTGGAAGAGGACGGCAGCGCAACCCCGCTCAAAAAACGGGGCTCCCAAAATGGGGGCTGAAGGCCGCCGCCCGCCGCGGGCCGCCAAAAAACGCCCCCCGGCCCGGCGCAAACGCTTGCCAGCGGGGGCAAAAAACAGTATAATGGCCGGGGGCTTACCGCCCAGGGCGGGCCCCGCGCACCGTGTCAAAAACAGCGGACCTCTTTTGAACTGCTGCTGAAAACCAAGACTACGGGCGCTTGTTGGGGCGGCGGATCCCGCGCACCGCGTGCGAAAAAGGCCGCCCCCGGTTTTATAAGGAGTCGATCAAGCAATGTTGACAGCGATCACCGGCATCAACTGGGGCGATGAGGGCAAGGGCCGCATGGTGGACCTGCTGAGCCAGGAGTACGACATCGTGGTGCGCTACCAGGGCGGCAACAACGCGGGGCACACCGTGGTAAACCCCCGCGGCAGGTTTGTGCTCAACCTGCTGCCCTCGGGCATCCTGCGGCCCGAGGTGGCCTGCGTGATGGGGGGCGGCATGGTCATCGACCCGCGCCACCTGGAGCGGGAGATGGCCGCCCTGCGCGAAAAGGGCGTCGCCATCAGCCCGGCCAACCTCAAGATCAGCGACCGCGCCACCCTCTGCATGCCCCACCATGTGCTGGAGGACGGCCTGGAGGAGGAGCGGCTTGCCAAGACCGGGGCGCAGTTTGGCTCCACCCGGCGGGGCATCGCCTATGCCTATGGCGACAAATACATGAAAAAAACCCTGCGCATGGGCGACCTTCTGCATCTGGACGGCAGCGTGCGCCAGCGGCTGGAGACCATCCTCGAGTGGAAAAACCTCACCCTCACCGGCGTTTATGGGGCCGAGCCCTTTTCGGCCGAAACGGCCTGGGCCGAACTTTGCCACTATGCCGATGTGCTGGGCGAATACATCTGCGATACCGGCGAATACCTTGCCGCGGCCGACGACGCGGGCAAGCGCATCCTGTTTGAGGCCCAGCTGGGCGCCTTGCGGGACATCGACTTTGGCATCTACCCCTACACCAGTTCCTCCAACGTCATCGGGGCCTACGCGCCCATCGGCGCGGGCATCCCGGGCCGCCGGCTGGACAGATCCATCGGCATCATGAAGGCCTATTCCTCCTGCGTGGGTGAGGGCCCCTTTGCGGCCGAGCTTGCCATGACAAAAGAGGAACAGGACGCGCTGCGCACTGCCGGCCACGAGTTTGGGGCCGCCACCGGCCGGCCCCGCCGGGTGGGTCCCTTTGATGTGGTGGCCAGCCGGTATGGGGTGGCCTGCCAGGGGGCGGACGAGCTGGCCCTGACCCTTTTGGACGTGCTGGATTACATGGAAACGATCCCAGTGGTGCAAAAGTATCTTGTGGACGGCAAAGAGACCGACCGCTTCCCCATGGGGGGCGCGCTGGCCGCCGCAAAGCCGGTGGTCACCGCCCTGCCCGGCTGGCGGTGCGATATCAGCGGCTGCCGCAGCTGGGCCGAGCTGCCCAAGGCCGCCCAGGACTATGTGCTCTATCTGGAACAGGCGGTGGGCTGCCGTATCGCCTATATCTCGGTAGGCCCCGACCGGGAGGCCTGCATCCGGCGGTAAGCCGCGGGGCGGCCGCCCCAAACCCGATACAAAAAGGAGGCCGCGGGGATGACCGGCTGGCTGATCAAAACCTTTATCAAACACCCGGAGGACACCGCCTCCCCCGCGGCCCGGGCCGCCTACGGCCGGATGGCGGGGCTGGTGGGGGTCTTTTGCAACCTGCTGCTCTGCGCCGGCAAATTTGCGGTGGGCTTTTTGTCCGGCAGCATCTCGATCTCGGCGGACGCGGTCAACAACCTGTCGGACGCATCCTCCAGCATCGTGAGCCTGGTGGGCTTTAAGCTGGCGGCCCGCCCGGCGGACGACGAGCACCCCTACGGCCACGCCCGGTTCGAGTACCTGGCCGGGCTGGCGGTGGCGATGATGGTGCTGCTGATCGGGCTGGAGCTGGGCAAAACCAGCGTCTCCCGCATTTTGCACCCCGCGCCGGTGGATTTCAGCCTTCCGGCGGCGGCGGTGCTGGCCGCCTCGATCCTGACCAAGCTCTGGATGGCCGCCTTCAACCGGCGGGTGGGCCGGATGATCGGCTCGGCCGCCCTCGAGGCCACCGCGGCCGACAGCCGCAACGACGTGCTCTCCACCAGCGCGGTGCTGGCCGCCAGCATCATCTCCCACTATACCAGCCTCTCGCTGGACGGCTGGATGGGCCTTGCGGTGGCCGCCTTTATCCTGGTAAGCGGGGCGGGCCTTGTGCGGGACACCATCGACCCGCTGCTGGGCGAAGCGCCGGACCCGGCGCTGGTATCCCACATCCACGACAAGGTCATGGCCTACCCCGGGGTCTTGGGGGTGCACGACCTGATGGTGCACGACTACGGCCCCGGCCGGCGGTTTGCCAGCCTGCATGTGGAGATGGCGGCCGAGGGGGACGTGATGGCCAGCCACGACCTGATCGACAACATCGAGCGGGATTTTTACCAAAACGATGCCCTGAGCGTCGTGATCCACTTTGACCCCATCGTGACCAGCGACGCCGCGGTGGGGGACCTGCGCCGCTGGATGGCCGGGCAGGTCAGGGAGATCGACCCCCGCCTGACCATCCACGACCTGCGCACCGTGCCCGGCCCCACCCACACCAACGTGATCTTTGACTGCGTGGCCCCGCTGGAGCTGGGCCTGACCGAGCTGGAGCTCAAAAAGGCCATCAAGAGCCGGGTGCACGCCCAGCGGCCCGAGCTTGTCTGCGTGATCACGGTGGAGCACAGCTTCGCGCCGGTGCCCCACGGGTAAGGGCGGCGCAAAAAACGCCCGGGGCGGGGGCGGGCCGCGCGGCCCTGAGCATCCCGCCCGCAAACAGGGAACAAGTATCTGAGGAGGGAACGTGATGGAAAGGATCCGAATGACCACCCCGCTGGTGGAGATGGACGGCGACGAGATGACCCGCGTGCTCTGGCAGCGCATCAAGGAGGAACTGCTCTGCCCCTTTGTGGAGCTGGCAACCGAGTATTACGACCTCGGCCTGCCCCACCGGGACGAGACCCGCGACCAGGTGACCATCGACGCGGCCGAGGCGAATAAAAAGTACGGCGTGTCGGTCAAGTGCGCCACCATCACCCCCAACGCCCAGCGGGTGGAGGAGTATGGCCTGCACGAGATGTACAAGAGCCCCAACGGCACCATCCGGGCCATTCTGGACGGCACGGTCTTCCGCACCCCCATCCTGATCGACCCGGTCAAGCCGGTGGTCAAAAACTGGAAAAAGCCCATCACCATCGCCCGCCACGCCTACGGCGACATCTACAAGGCCACCGAACTGCGGGTGCCCGGCCCTGGCCGGGCCGAGCTGGTCTTTACCGGGGCGGACGGGCGCGAAAGCCGCCAGACCATCTACGATTTTGAGTGCCCCGGCGTTTTGCAGGGCAGCTTCAACAAGGACACCTCGATCACCTCGTTTGCCCGCAGCTGCTTTAATTTTGCGCTTGCGCAAAAGCAGGACCTCTGGTTTTCGGCCAAGGATACCATCAGCAAGCAGTACGACCACACCTTTAAGGACCTGTTTGCCGAGCTTTACGAGGCCGAGTATAAAGAGCGGTTCGAGGCCGCCGGCATCGAGTATTTCTACACCCTCATCGACGACGCCATCGCCCGGGTCATCCGCAGCGAGGGCGGGTTTATCTGGGCCTGCAAAAACTACGACGGCGACGTGATGAGCGACATGGTCTCCACCGCCTTTGGCAGCCTTGCCATGATGACCAGCGTGCTGGTAAGCCCGGACGGCTGCTATGAGTACGAGGCCGCCCACGGCACGGTGACCCGGCACTATTATAAATACCTCAAGGGCGAGGAGACCTCCACCAACCCCATGGCCACCATCTTTGCCTGGACCGGCGCGCTGGCAAAGCGGGGCGAGCTGGACGGCAATGCCCCCCTGGTGCGGTTTGCCCATACCTTAGAGGCCGCCTGCCTCAAAACCTTAAACGACGGCGTGATGACAAAGGACCTCTGCGGCCTCTGCGAGGGCATCACCCCCACCCCGGTAACCAGCGATGGCTTTTTGGCGGCTGTGCGCAAAAACCTGGAGCAGCTTTTGGAGGAAAACGCATGAAAGAGAGGACGCGGCAGCCTGTCGGCCAGGGGCAGCTTGCCGGGCCTGCGGGCTGGCTGCGGCGCAATGCGCTGCCCCTGACGGCGCTGGCCCTCAGCGCCCTGTGCTGCCTGCTTTTTATGCACCGGTATGTAAACCAGTGGCTGGACGCGGACGACGCCTCCGAGATGGTCCTGGCCCGGCTGCTGGCCCAGGAGGGCGGCATCATCAGCCCCAACTGGCACTATTCCACCGAACTGCGGGTGCTGGGGCATCAGGTGGTGCTCTCGCTGCTCTTCCGCCTGTTTTCCAGCTGGCACACCGTGCGTATCTTAGGGCTGGCGATCCTCATGTGCCTTCTCACCGCCAGCTTCCTCTACTTTGCCCATCAGGCCGGGCTGGGCCGCTGGGGCATCTGGGCCGCGGCCGCCCTCTGGCTGCCCCTTAGCCGCACCTATGTGCAGTATGTCTTTCGGAATTTTGGATACATCCCTTACCTTGTGTATATGTTCCTCACCCTGGGCATGGTCTTCCAGCTGGACCGCAGCGCCCCGGGCCTGCGCCGGCGGCTGCTGTACGGAGTGCTGGCGGCCCTCTCATTTGCGGTAGGGCTGGGCGGCGTCCGTGAGCTGATGGAGCTTTACCTTCCGCTGGTGGGCGCTTTACTGCTGCCCTTTTTGGCCGGCCACCGCAGGGATCTGGAGAGGGATGGCAGCCTGCCCGGCCTTGCGCGCGCGCTGCTGGGCCAGCCGGCCCTTCGCGGCAGCCTGCTTGCCCTGGCCGGGGCGGCGGCAGGGGCCGTGTGCAACCAGAAGCTGCTGCACCGGTATCTGTCCTTTGGCAGCTTTGGGGACGTCTGGTACCATACCATAGACTGGCAGACCATCCACTGGTTTTTTGAGGATCTGCCCAAGCTGTTTGGATTTGTGGTTGAAGAGCCAGTCTTTTCCCTTGCGACCCTGGGCAACCTGAGCAGCGTTGCGCTCTGCGGGCTCAGCTTTTGGGCGGCGGTGCACATCCTGCGCCGGCCCCGGCAGTTTTGCCGCCCGGCGGTCTGGATCGCGGCCTTCTTTTTCGTCAGCCTGGGGATGCACCTGTTCCTTTTTGCCGCCACGGATATGTACTACACCGCCCGGTACAACATGCTGGAGCTGATGCTGTACCTGCCCATCCTGGGCTTCTGCGGCCAAAAGCTGCAAAAGTATGCGCCGCAGCTGGCCAAAACCGCCGGCATAGCCGTTGCGGTGATGCTGATTATGGTCTCGGTGGTACAGTACCGCACCCACCAGGACTGGCATGAGAATGCGGACATACTGGATATAACCTGCTGGCTGCAGCAAAACGAATATGAGTACGGATACGCCACCTTCTGGAACAGCAACATCCTGACCGAGCTGTCCAATGGGCAGATCGGGATGCTGGCCATTGGGGATTCCGGGCGGCCCCAGCCCGAATCCATCCGCGCCCTTTTGCCCTACAACTGGCTGATCCGGCGCCATGCCGAGGACTACCACCACCCGGACAAGGTGTTTGTGCTGCTGACCCGGGACGAATACGCCCTGGTTGCAGACGCGCCGCTCTTCAGCGAGGACCGGATGCTCTACCTGAACGGCAAATATGTGGTGTTCGGTTACAGCGATACCGAGAGCTTGTACAGCCTGGTGCAATAGCGTCCCTGGAGTTGGTTCGGCCCTTTGCATCCCGCCTTTTCCCCGGCGGCCCCTTTGCGGGCCGCCGGGGATTTTTTACACTTTTTTAACAGCCCCGGGGCCTTTGCCCGGCTTGACCGCAAACGTAAACGCATGTATACTATTAAAAAGAAGAGTTGGGAGTGCCCCAGGGGCTGTTTTGGGGCATCCTGTATACAGCGCCGCCTGCCGGCAGGCGCCCCTGGCAAAAAGGGGCGCGCCAAAAAAGCCGCCCGGCAGGCGGGGCGGGATGGGAGGAGGCCGCACACTTATGCCGCAGATTCTCAAGGAGCCGGTGCGCGCCCGCATTTTGCAGGCGGCCGAGACCCTTTTGTACGAAAAAGGCCCCGCCGGGGCCACCATGCGGGAGATCGCCGGGGCGGCGGGGGTCACCCCGGGCAACCTCTACCGCTACTACCCCGGCAAGGAGCAGCTGCTGGCCGCCATCACCCGCCCGGTGCTGGAGGGCCTGGACGAGCTGGTGCGCCGCCACGCCGGCCCGGCCCTGACCTTAGGGGACCGCAGCCTGCGCCTGCCGCTGCCCCCCGGCCCGGCCGGGGCCGAGCAGCTTCGGGCCGAGCTGTACGCCCGGCTGGCCCCCGCGCTGGAGGACCTTTGCCGGCTGGAGGAGGCCTACCCCCGCCCCATGTGGATCCTCTGCCGGGCCGACGCGGTGAGCGGCGCGCTGCTCGAGTGGTTTTACGCCATCATCCGGCAGGTCCTTGCGCTTTTGCTGCGCCCCGGCAGGGTGGACGAGGCCTTTTTGGAGCGGCTGGCGGCCATCGAGGGGCAAAGCTTCTGCCAGGGGGTGGTGGAGCTGCTGCGCCAGCACCGGGGCCTGGATGGGCAAAGCCGCGCGCTGCTCATCCGCTGCTATCTCACGGTCCATCTGGAGGGGCTTGGGGCCCTGCTCCATGCCGGCTTTGCGTCCGGGGCCATCCTGCCCGGGGAGGGAAACGCCCATGCCTGAACTCAAAAGCTTTTTCACCGCCCACAAAAAGGCGGCGGCGCTGGCCGCCGCCCTG
>CAJTVI010000057.1:0-16696 GCA_910579545.1 uncultured Oscillospiraceae bacterium
CTCAAGGCAACAGGACCCCTGCCCCGAAAGCCTTTCGAGACTCTCCCCCGCCCCCTGCTTTAGCCCCCTAAAACTCCTTGAAATGGACCCTCCCGGCACAGGCGCCCGATTGAACCCCCCGCGGCGATGTGCTATAATGTGGTATCATCAAAAGCAAGGAGACATCTTGTATGGAACAGCAAGCGGCCAAAAAACGCATCCTTTCGGGCATCCAGCCCACCGGCACCTTTACCCTGGGCAACTATATCGGGGCGGTGCGCAACTGGAGCCGGATGCAGGAGGAGTACGAGTGCCTTTATATGGTGGCCAACCTGCACGCCCTCACCGTGCGGCAGGACCCCGCCGCCCTGCGCCGGCAGACCCGCGAGTCGGCCGCGCTGCTGCTGGCCTGCGGCATCGACCCGGCCAAAAGCATCCTGTTTGTGCAGAGCCAGGTGCCGGCCCACTGCGAGCTTTCGTGGGTGCTGAGCTGCTGCACCCAGTTTGGCGAACTGAGCCGGATGACCCAGTTTAAGGACAAGAGCGCCAAGCACCCCGAAAACGTCAACGCCGGCCTGTTTACCTACCCCTGCCTGATGGCGGCGGACATCCTGATCTACAACGCCGACCTTGTGCCGGTGGGGGCCGACCAGAACCAGCACCTGGAACTGGCCCGCAACGTGGCCCAGCGGTTCAACAACAATTACAGCCCCACCTTTACCCTGCCCGAGGGCTACAACCCCAAGACCGGCGCGCGGGTGCGCAGCCTGCAGGAGCCGGCCAAAAAGATGAGCAAGAGCGACACCAACGCCAACGCCTATATCCTTTTGACCGACGATGCCGACACGGTGCTGCGCAAGTTCAAGCGCGCGGTGACCGACAGCGAGGGCGCCGTGCGCGCCGCGGAGGACAAGCCCGGCGTGACCAACCTGATGGGCATCTACTCGGCCCTGACCGGCAAGGGCCTTGACGCCATTGAGGCCGAGTTTGCCGGCCAGGGCTACGGGGTGTTCAAGGAGGCGGTGGCCGGCGTGGTGATCGACGCGCTGCGCCCCATCCAGGCCGAGTACGCCCGCGTTTTGGCCGACAAGGAATACCTGGACAGGGTGCTGGCCGAGGGCGCCGCCGCCGCCGGCCGGATCGCCGGGCGCACCCTTGCCAAGGTCTACCGCAAGGTGGGCATGCTGCAATAAGTTCCGGCCGGGGCGCGGGCCGCGTCTTTTGGGCCCGGGCTGCCCCGCCGCGCGGTTCACGGCCTTTCCCGGCCCCGGCGCTCCCCTGCCCCCCGCGGGCAAAGCAGGTTTGGCAAAATCGCTTTTGCTTACAATATGCTCAGCCGGCGCTCCCCTGCCCCCGCGGGCAAGCCGGGGCTTTGAACCGGCAAATCCCCTCAACGCACAGTATTTTTTTCTTGCAATTTTCGACATCGTACATTTTACTTGACGCGTTTTTGCTGATAAACCGTTATTTTTGCCCCTTTCCCCCTGCATAGGCCCATAAATTCCATATATTGACATTTTGCCCCAAATATGGTATTCTGGCGCTGTGGGCCAGGCCGGCCCTGCACGGCAGCCAGTGATGACCAGGAGGGAAGAGCGATGAAGTCAACGGGAATGGTGCGCAAGGTGGACGATCTGGGGCGGGTGGTGCTTCCCAAAGAACTGCGCCAGATGCTTGGCATTGAAAAAAAGGGCGGGCTGGACGCCTGCGTGGAAATTTTTGTGGACGGCGACGCCATTGTGCTCAAAAAATACGAGCCGGCCTGCATGTTCTGCGGCGAGGCCGCGGACATTATTACCTTTAAGGGCCGCCGTATCTGCCCCGCCTGCATCCAGAAGCTCAACCTTGCGGCCGAGGCCCAGCGCGAATAAGCAAAGCAATGCCGGGCACCTGCGCCGCAAAGGCGGCACGGGTGCCCGGCAAGGTGTTTATGTTTACAGGCCCCCTCAGCCCAGCTTTTCGATGCGGGCCTCGCTGGTTTTGACCAGGTTGAGCAGGCTGGTGGCGTAGAGCGGGTACTCCCGGCTGAGGGATTCGGTGGTCATGGAAAGGCAGGAAAGTTCCTTGAGGGGGGGCGCGCCGGCCAGCTCCTCGCCGGCCAGGATGGCCCGCACGTTGGCCTCGGCGGCGCTCATGGCGGCGCTGGAGTAGCCCTCCCACCGGCCCGGGCGCACGCTGAACATGCTGGCCGCGTTTTTGGGCCCGGCCGAATAGGCCAGCCGGAACATCTTGTACACCGCCAGCATCAGATAGCCGCTCACCTCGGTGACAAGGCCCTTGTCTTTACAGCCGGAAAGCTTGTCGTACAGGATATTGAGGCTGTTGGAGATCAGCTTTTTGTTGAGGGTGGGCAGCACGCTGCCGCGGTAAACGTTGTCCTTGGCGGTTTCGGGGTTGGGGATCTCCTCCACCGTAAGGGTCACGCCGCTGCGGTCGGCGCTGCGGCCCAAAAGGTAGTCGCAGGAGACACCGTAGTAATCGGCCACCCGCACCACAAAATCCAGCCCGCATTCCCGGATGCCCTTTTCGTAATGGGAGAGCAGCGCCTGCGAAACGCCAAGGTCCTGCGCGGCCCGCTTTTGGGTGATGCCCCGCTCCTTGCGCAGCAGGGTAATGATCCGGTTGAATTCCATGGCGTTCAGCGCCTCCGTTTTTTGATGATGGGCATGCGGGCCGGTGGTATAACGCAACGTAAATTATATCGTAGCAAAAACGCCTTGTAAATACCTTTTTCGCCAAGAAATACCCCGGATTTTTGGCGTTTTGCCCTTTGGGGGCGGGCAAACCTATATATGCCGTCTGCCCCTGTGCCCAGCCGCCAAATGTAGCGCCGGGCCGCGGGGCGTGTAACCATTTTGTAATATTTTGCAGGCCGTTTTGGCGGCCAAAACGCCCCGCAAAAAGCGGCGGTGAGATAAGAAAACAAAGAGTCCGAATCAAATTCGATCCACCGAAAATTCGCTGGGCGGCCGCAGCCGCAAGGAAGAAAAGTGCAGCAAGCCTTGGTGGCTTGCAAGCTTTTCTGACGCAGCGGATGCGGCTGACCAGTAGAATTTGCGGCTTTGTTTTCTTATGGAACCGCCGCTAACGCGGCGGTGGAATAAAAAAGTCAGGCACTGCGGGCCAGTTTTACAGGCCCGCTGCCAGGGAGGCGATGCCCAGTATGAAAACCTTTAAGCTGCACCTGATCCGCCATGGGCTGACGTCGGCCAATTTAGAGGGGCTGTACATTGGCAGCGGCACCGACCTGCCGCTGTGCAGCGAGGGCCGGGCGGCCCTGGCCGAACTCAAGGCGCGGTATACCTACCCCAAGGTGGATACGGTGTTCTGCTCGCCCCTTGCGCGGGCGGTGGAAACGGCCGAACTGCTGTTTGGGGACGCGGAGCACAAGCTGGCGGCGCCGGCTTTGCGGGAGATGGCCTTTGGGGTGTACGAGGGGCGCAGGCTGGCCGAGCTTGTAAAGGAACCGGACTTTGCGCGCTGGATGGGGATGGAGGACGGCGGCTTTGTGCCCGAGGGGGCCGAGCCGGCGGCCGAGTTCCACGCCCGCTGCGCCGACGCGCTGATGAAGCTGTTTGAGTACCAGATGAAGGCCGGGGTGGCCGAGGCCGCCTGCGTGACCCACGGCGGGGTGCTGATGAGCATGCTGGCCCAAAAGGCCCTGCCCCGCCGCAAACCGGAGGAGTGGATGGCCGACCCGGGCTGCGGCTACACGGTGCAGTGCGACGCGGCCATGTGGATGCGGGACGGGCTGGTGGAGGCGGTGGAGGTGCTGCCGCTGGGTTATCTGGACGCAGAGTAACGCCCCGGCTGCCGGCGCGGGTTTGTTGTGAAAGTTAGCGTCCCGGCTGCCGGCGCGGATTTGTTTTTAAGACCGGCTGCCCGGCCAGGGGCATCAAAGCCTGCGGCCGGGCGATTGCCCGGCCGCTGCCAGCACGGGGATGGCTTGCATGCGAAAGCCCCCTGGAGGCGCGCAAAGCGCGCCGCCAGGGGGCTGTTTGCATATGGTTTGGGTGACGGCTTATTCCCCGCCCTCGCCGTCCTCCGGTTCGGGCTCGGGCTCAGGTTCCGGCTCGGGTTCCGGCGTCGGCTCCGGGGTGGGCAGCGGCGCGGGGGTCTCGGGCAGCGGCTGCTCATTGCCCTCGGCGTCCTTGATCGCAAGGCTCTGGCCGTCGAACCCGCCATAGATGGCAATGTAAGCCCGCCCGGGGATCACCGGCAGGGGCTGGCCCTGCATATCGTACAGCCGCAGGGGCTGGTCGGCCGCGCCCTTCTGCCACTGCATGGGCACGCAGCGCCCGCCGGCCAAATAGAGCCCAGTGCCCTGGGTGAGGCTGTAATCCCGGGTGTAGCCGTCGTCCTTGACGCCGGCGGCGCACTGCAGCAGGACGATCTTGTCGAACCAGAGCCGCTCGCCGGTGTCGCCGTCGGTGTGCTCGGAGCCGTCGATGGCGTATTTGAGGTAGGAACCGTCGATGTATTCCAGCACAGTGGTGCTTTCGGGCGAAAAGCCCACCTCTACCCGCACGCCGGGCAGGGCGTCCTCGCCGGGGGCGCCGTCCGCCACAAAGGCAAACAGCGGATGGCCCCCGCCCTCGCCGCTCTCATCGTAAAGGGCCAGGCCGTCCTGCAAAAGGGATTCCTTGGTGTACCAGCAAAACTCGTTGCGGTAGCCCTCGGCCCTGCGGCCGCTGTCAAAATCAAAGCTGGTCACACCGGTATAGTAGCCGTCCAGCGGCTGCCGCCCATAGAGGTTGAGCAGGTTTTTGGCGTAGATGTTGCTGCCGATCTGCATTACGGCCGCGCCGCTGGGCAGGGCCAGCTGCAAAAGGGGGTCCCGCCCTTCGCCCACCGGGCCCACCCGGGGCAGCTCTTCGGTATGGCTGAACAGGGCCATCAGCGAGGGGGTTTTGCCCTCGCTGAGCACCTCCACCAGCGCGTCCGCCTGCGAAACGCCCCATTGGGGGTAGCCGTCCAGGCTGCTGCGCAGCATCACCGCCACCGGCCGCGGCGGGTCGCCCTCCTCCCGCTCTTTGCCGGTAATGAGGTCCCGGAACACCTCCGGCTGGGGCGTCTGATCCCCATCCGGCGGGGCCGTTTCGGCCGGCGCGGAGCTGGCCGGTGGGTCCGCGGGGCTGGCCGGGCCGGCGGCCGAGGAGGCCCCCAGCCCCGGCAGCGAACAGCCCGCCAGCAGGCAGACGGCGCAAAGGGTCGCTAACAAACGTTTCATCCTGTACTCTTCCCCTCCTGCGGCATCCCGCCGCAAAAAACCAGCCCGCCGCCCTGCTTTTTGGCGGGGCGGGGCTGTTTTCCCTCTTGTTTTTCCCCAAAGACGCGCGCGGCGTATGGCCGCGCGGCTCTGCGGCGCGCTTTTCCTCCCGGCTGTGCCGTTATAAAAGCGCGGGCCGCTTAATCATCGCTCTCCTCAAAGGTCTCCTCGATCGCCTGCTCGGGCAGCTGGGGGGCGGCCTCCTCCAGCGATTCGGCCGCGAACTGGCCGGCCTCGTCGATGTCCACCACGGTCAGGTAGGTTTTGCCGCAGTTGATCTCGAGCGGGGCGGTCATGTCGTAGTCGTACAGCACCAGCCCCTCGAGGTCGGTGCCCTTGGTCCAGCGCAGCGGGATGATCCGCCCGCCGTAGCAGTAGTAGCCCACCCCGCCCCAGCTGTACTCGGCATACTGCAGGTCCTTGGCCTCGTGGCCGGGGTAGGTGTGGATGTCGGTAAACAGGATCACTAAGTTGTCAAACGAAAGCTGCTCGCCGTTGTTCTCGTCGATGCTGTCCCGGTAGTCGCCCAGGGGGCTGTAGAACTGGCTCATGAGATATTTGCCGGCGGCCTCGTCGTAGACAAAGCGGGTGCGGTAGCTGGCCGAATGCCGGATGGTCACCCGGCCGGCCGGGTCGCCCTCCAGGGTGCGGGGCGGCTCGCGGTAGTCCACAAAGGTAAAAAAGGTGCTGTTGTAGGTGCGCCGGTCGTCCACCTCTTTGCGCTGGATGTACTCGGCGATGTGCTCGCCGTCGGTATAGGCGGTGTGCTCGATGGCCACCCCATTGCCGGCCCAGTTGACCCGGCCTTTTTCGCGCCACCAGAAGCCGCTGTCAAAGTTGCCCTCGATGTTCCACTCGTCGTACTGGTAGTTGTCGATGTACTCCTTTTGCACCACGCTCTGGCCGATGTGCACATAGAGCGGCTGCCAGGGCAGCACCAGCCGGAAGAACTGGTCCCGCGCCGAGCGGATCGGCCCGATCATGGGGATGGCGTTGTAATCGTTGAAGAGGGCCATAAAGCGGGTGATGCCGCCCTCCACCTTGATCTCGCAGAGCACCTGCGCCTGCGAAAGCCCGCGCTGGGGCCGGCAGGAGGTGAGGTTGTTTACCATGACCGCCGTGATGCGCTGGCCCTCGGGGAAGGCTGCGTCCTTTTCAAAGCCGGTGAGCAGGTTGGCCTCGTAGGGCTCGGGGGTGGGGGTGGGCTCCGGGGTAGGCTCCGGCGTGGCGGCCGGCGGCGCGGCGCCGGCGGCGCTGGAGGGGCCGGGCTGCGCGCAGCTGCACAGCAGCCCCGCAGCCAGCACAAGGCCAAGGATGCAGGCGATCCATCGTTTCATAGCGGTTCCTCCCCGGCGGCGGTGCGCCGTTTGGTGGTGTTGGCGCGCCTTAAACGCGCCGTTTTATTGTACAATGCCCGCGCGCCTTTGTAAAGCGCCCGGCAAAAAATGGGAGCGGCCAAACCAAAGGGGGAAAGGTCTGCGCGGATCGGACACTCCCGCAAAAATTGGGCAAACGCGCGGCGTTTTGCCGCCCGCGGGCGGCAAAACGCCCAAAAGCCGGCGTCAGGCGTTGATGTCGGCCAAAGAAACGTCGTTGATGCGGCAGTTTTCGATCTGGTCGTCCCCCACCAGGGCGATGTAGCTTCGGCCCGGGTTGATCAGCAGGTCGGTCTCGGTGCCCTCCTGGTCCACAATGCGCAGGGGGGCGTTGGGCGCGCCCTTGATCCAGCGGACCTTTTCGTACCGGCCGCCGCAGAAGTAGAGCCCCGCGCCCTGCTGGGCAAAGTTTACCTGGCTGAGTACACCATCCGGGTATTTGGTGATCGAGGCAAAGAGCAAAAACACATTGTCGGCCCCATACTGCACCCCGGCGGCCTCGTCCATCTGGGGGGCGTCAAACTCCCACTTATAATATTTGCCGCTGGCTTCATCATACCGGAACTCGGAGGCGGCATAGCTGGAAAACCGGATGTACACCTCGCCGGCCTCGCCGCCCTCAAGCTCGCGGGCAGGCTCGTCGTACCGCGAAAACCGGAAGGCCGGCGCGGGCTCGCCCGCAAGGTCCAGCCCATACTGCGCCGCCGCCGCCCCAAAGGTTTCGCCGTTAGTAAACACGCAGTGCTCCTGGTCGCGGGTTTTGCGGCGCTCGGCGTCGATCCAGTAAAAGTTGCGGTACCGCCCGTCGATGAACCAGACCTCCTCATACCGGTAGGTCTCGAGCATCTCGGCCGCGTAGGTGGAGGCGCCGATGTGGGCGTACAAACAGCCCAGCGGGATCATAAGCTGCACATGCTGGTCCCGCGCCGAGCGGATCGGCCCCACGGTGGGCATCGAGGCATAGTCCCTCCAGACCCCCATCATGCGGGTGATGCCGCTTTCGGTGACCGTTTCGTACAGGAGGTCGGCGGTGGAAATGCCGCTCTGGGGCAGCGCCGCGCGCACGTTGTTGATCATCACCGCGACGCCGCGCACCCCTTCGGGGTAATCCTCCCCCTTGGCGAGGCCGGTGTAGGGGTCAACGTCCGCCTCCAGCTCAAAAAAGGGGCCTGCGGCCGGTTCGGGGGTGGGCCGGGCGGGGGCGGGCTCGTCCTGCGGCGGGCCGGCCTGCGCGCAGCAGGCCAGCAGGGCGCAGGCGGCAAGCGCCGCGGCGATCAGCAGCAGCCGTTTCATATGGGGACGCCTCCCTCCAGTGTATAAACGTTTGGCTGCCTTTGATTATAGACGTTTTTGCCGTTTTTGTAAACACTTTGTAATAAAAAGGCCCGGACGGCACAAACAAAGGCCGTCCCGCCGCCTGCCCACCCATGTGCTGCGGTAAAACCGGTCCGGGTCCGGCCCCCCTCTGCTAAAAGCAAAAGGGCCACGGCAAACCTGCCGCGCAGAAAGCAAAAGGGCCGCGGCAAACCTGCCGCGGCCCGGGGCAGCCGTAAAACAGCGCCCTGGCTTATTTCTCAAAGTACACAAAGAAGACGTCGCCCTCGGTGTTGTCCTCCCAGACCTCCAGGTAGGAGATCGAGAACTCGGTGGCGTCGGCCGGCACCTGGTAGACAAGCTTGTAGGTCTCGGAAGCACCGCGCATGAGCTGCCACTGGTCGGGCATCAGGTTATCGCCGGTCAGGCCCTCTTCCTGGTAGCCGAAGTCCTGGTCGCCGTCGCCCCACTGGATCTGGAAGTCGTAGATGGACATGGGCAGGGTCTGCGAGAAGACGTTGCGCACGGTCACGTCGGCCACAAGCAGCTGGTTGCCGTCGGCCGGGGTGATGTCGCCGTAGGAAGCGGGGTAGTCCACCGAGTTGACGGTGTACTCAAAAAAGACGTTGCGCATATGGTCGCCGATGCGGCCGCTGAAGTAGCCGTCGTCGCTCTCGGACTTGCGGCCGATCCATTCGTCGCTGGAGCCGGACGGGGTGGACGCGGCAGGGGTGGAGGCCGCCGGGGCAGAAGCCGCCGGGGTGGAGGCCGCCGGGGTGGAGGCTGCCGGAGTGTCGTCGTTGTTATCAGAGCCCTGCATCATGCTCTGCACATTGGAGCCAGAGCAGCCCGCAAGGGCCAGCGCCAGCACAAGCGCCAGGGTCCATGCCAAAAACCGTTTCATTGTGTAAAATCCTCCCTAAGTAATGTACTGTGTTTTTTGCGTTTTCAGCGCAAAGCAAGGCAGTGCCAAAGCCTGCCCCAAGCGCTACCTATTATAGTATACGCCCTTGCAATTTGCAAGCCTTTGGCGGGTTTTCTTTTCACATTCTTTACACAAGAGGGCCCTTCCCGGCCCGGCCGGGGCAAAACAAGGCGCGGTTTTGGCCCGGCCGGCGTTGCCAAAACCCCGCGGGTGGTATATGATAGGAACTGCGGCGCGCAGCATCGTTTCATCCCGCGCGCCGGGAAAAGAGGGATGCTATGAGGACGCTTCGCCGCATCATTTCGATGCTGCTGGGGGTGGCGGCGGGGGTGGCCGCCGTAAAGATCCTGCAGGACTACAACGCCGGCGGGCCGATCGAGGGGGAGTTCACCGAGCTGCCCTGCCCCGACGGGGAGGAAGACCCTCCCAAGGCCGGCCAGCCCTGAGGGGCGGGCCGCTAAAAGGGGCGCAAAGACGCGCCGGACGCAAAAAAAGCGGCCGGCCTGCGCAGGCGCGGCAAGCTTACAAGCGGCCGCCGCAAAGAGGGAGCAAAAAAGGAGGAGACGGGAAATGTCGTTGGAACGCGCTAAAAATTGGCTGGCCCGGTATGGGCTGGAGGGGCGCATCCAGGAGTTTGAGGTGTCGAGCGCCACGGTGGAACTGGCGGCCAAGGCGCTGGGCTGTGAGCCCAGCCACATTGCCAAGACCCTCTCGTTCGCGATGGGCGAGGGGTGCGTTTTGGTGGTGGCGGCCGGGGACGCCCGGGTGGACAACGCCAGGTTCAAGGCCCGCTTTGGCACAAAGGCCAAGATGCTGCCGGCCGAGGCGGTGGAGCCGCTGGTGGGCCATGGGGTGGGCGGGGTCTGCCCATTTGGGGTCAACGAAGGGGTGCAGGTGTACCTGGACGAATCGCTGCGGCGGTTTAAGACGGTATACCCCGCCGCCGGCACCGCGGCCAGCGCGGTGCGCCTTGCCCTGCCCGAACTGGAAAAGGCCAGCGGCAGCCTTGGCTGGGTGGACGTGTGCAAGGGCTGGCGGGAGGCGGAACCCGCGCAGGGCTGACCGCCCGCCGGGATAAGCCGATATAAGCCGATCCAGCGGGCCGCGCCAAACCGTTCAGCCGCTGACCCGCTCGGTCCAGTCGATGGCCTGCACCCGCTGCCGGATCGTGCGGGCCAGCGGGCTCAGTTCGGTGTTTTCCGGGTAGACAACGCAGCCCACATTGTACAGCGTGAGATCAGCGCAGCTGCGCAGGATCAGCCCATACTGCTGGAGGGTATGGGGATGGAACCCAGTGACCAGGGTGTAGGTGTTGGGGCAGCGGCTGAGCACATCGGTGAGGGTGGACCGCTCATAGACGCTGATCCGCCGGGAAGAAATGCCGTCCTCAAAGCCGCCGAACCGATAGGGCGCGATGGTAGACTCGTAATCGCCGTAGGTCAGCAGGATCTTATCCCGCAGCATCCGGCTCTCAAGCGCCGGCGCCCGGGCCAGAGGGCTGTCGGCAGACATGGCCAGCAAAAATTTGCGCCGGTAGTTGGAGCTGTAAGCCAACCCAAAGGCCGCCATATAGTGCAGGAAATATTGCTCCTGCGTGTCGTAAAAATGCAGAACGCCCAGCTGCGAGGCGCCGGCGCGAACATCCTCCAGCACCTGGAAGGGGTTCGTTTCCCGGATGGAGACCTCAAAGCGGTCCTGTGTGTCGTGCTCGTTGAGGACCTCGGTGATGACCCGCAGCACCTGGTAGGAGCGGGTCATCGAGATGCCAAAATGCACACACTGGCCCGATGGGGCTGAAAATTCCTTGTCCAGCGCTTCGGCCTCCTTGAGGATCCGCTGCGCCTGCGTCACAAACTTTTTGCCGGTTTCGGTGAGTTCCATGCCCCGGGACGAACGGCAGAAGAGCGGCATGCCCACCTCCCGCTCCACCGAGCGGATGATGTTGCTCAGGTGGGGCTGGGAAAAATAAAAGTTCCGGGCCGCCTTGGAAATTGAGCGGGTGCGCGCCACCTCCACCACATAGCGCAGTGCGTTTAAGGTAATGTCCATGGGCTGCTCCTCCTTGCCTGTGCCCGGCCCCGCCGCGGCGGGGCCGGGCCGCCGCTCTTCTCTTTTTCTTTATTTTATCGCAAACCCCGCCAAAAACACACAGGGAAAATGCAATAGCCCCATAACGGATCCCTATACCATCCGGCGCATTTTTGTGCTTTTGCACAGATGCGCCGGCCTTTTTTATGCCATCCTGCCCAATTTGCGGATACAGCCATAAGTCGTTGCTTATGGCTGTATTTTTGTTTGTGGATTGCGCACAATTATTTTTCCATGTTAAGCTTTGATCATGGCCAGAACGCACAAACGCAGTGGGCGGCCTATCCCGCCCGCACAAGCAGAAATGAAGGAGGGAACCAACCCATGAGCGAACCAAAACGCAGTTTCCAGAAGTCCCTTGAACAGGTGGCGGGCGCCGCCTTCCTTGGCAAGGACACGGTTTTCCGGCCGGCCGAGGTGTTCCAGATTTTGTACGAGACCAAGCCCGAGTGCATTGCCCGGGTACTCCCGCCCCCGCTGGTGCCCTATGAGAAGCCCTATGTGGTACTGGCGCACACCAACTTTAAGGAGGTCAGCTTTGACGACTGCCTGTACGGGCCGGGTTATCTGGAAACGGCGCTGTACATCCCCTGCTCCTACGAGGGGGTAAAGGGTACCTTTGTGGTGGCAATGATCCTGAACACCGACATCGCCACCTTTATGGGCCGCGAACGGGGCGGCTACCCCAAAAAGATGGGCACGGTGGGCTACTATTACAAGGGCGACCGTTATGTGGCCTTCAGTGCCCGGCAGGGCATCCCGTTTGTGATCATGGAGGGCGATCTGGACGGCGAGCCAAACGACCCCTCCTTCCTCACCGAGCTGGCCAACGCCGTAACGCCCGACCCCAGCCACCCCGAACTGACCTTTAACTACAACTTCAAGTGGGCGCCCGGGCTGGGCGGCAAGCTGTTCAGCACCCAGCCGATGCTGCTTAAGGGCAAAAAGGGCAAGTTCCGCCTGGGCGAGCCGCAACGGCTGGGCAAGGGCAAGGTGACCTACATCCACTCGGACAACGACCCCTGGGGCGATTTGGAGGTGGTGCGAGTGCTGGGCTGCTCGGTGGACCTGGTGGAATCCCGCCTGTTTGCCAAGGGCGGCGCGGCCTTCCCGGTAGACCCGGACGCCTACGCCCCCTACGCCTTCTACGGCTGGGATCACATGACCCGCGACCCCAAGTGGGACAACGAGCGGTAACCATCCATGCCCAAAGGGCCCAAACGGCCCTTTGGGCAGCCTGAAAGGAGGAATCAAGCGATGGATCCTGCCATCCTCAGCCTGCTGGGCATTATTTTAGGCGTAGCAGTGTTTATTTATATGGCCTTTAAAGGCTTTCAGCTGGTGATTACGGCCAGCTGTGCCTCACTGGTGATCATCTTTACCTCCGGCGTCCCTTTTATGGAGATGCTAAGCGTCTGGACCGGCGGGCTTTCCCGCTTTATCAACAACTACTTCCTGGCGCTTACTCTGAGCGCCCTCATTGGCAAGCTGATGAACGATTCCGGGGCGGCCAAGCGGATCGCGCGCAGCTTTTATGGGCTGTGCAAAAAAAGCAGGAGCAACCAAAAGCTGCTGGCCGCGCTGTTTGTGCCTGTGATGTACATCATCCTGTGCTATGCCGGCATCAGCGGGCTGGTGGTGGTGTTTACCGTGATGGGCATCGGCTACCAGATCCTCAAGGAGTTTGATATCCCCTGGCGGCTGTACTGTTACGGCGGCGCGGTGTGCATCGTGACCCAATGGATGCCCGGCTCGCTGAACCTTGTGAACATTGCGGCGGCCAAGACCTCCGGCGCCTCGATGCTGGGCAACCCGGCACTGGGCGTGATCGCCGCGGTGGTGTTTTTGCTGGTGACCTTTTTGTTTTTGGTCTCGGACCTCAAGCGGGCCGAAAAGAACGGCGAGGGCTTTATGGACACCGGCGCAGCCTATGACGCCGCGGCCAAGGCGCCGGCCTCCGCGGAGGAAAAGCTGCCCCCGCTCTGGCTGGCCGTGCTGCCGCTGCTGGCGGCCATTTTGCTGGCCACCGCCTGCCGGCTGGACATTGTGATCGCCCTGTTTGCCGGGGTGCTGCTGGCGATCGGCTGCTTTTGGAGCTACCTGCCCGCCGTAAAAAAGACCCTGGGCGATGGGGTGGTATCCGCCTTTGGGCCGGTAATTGGGGTGGGCGCCACCTCGGCGGTAGCTACCGTGATCATGGCGGCGCCGGGCTTTGGCATTGTGGTGTCGGCCCTTTCTCGCCTGCCCTCCACGATGGAGGGGGTGGGGTACATTGCCATCCTCACCTTTATTATGGCAACCGGCTCGGGCAGCATCTCCAGCATTGGGGAGCGCGCCATGGAATGCTTTGCGGCGGCCGGCCTCTCGCCCGCCACCGCCAGTACCCTGATGCAGGTAGCCACCTTTACCACCTGCCCGCCCCATTCCTCGGCCGTGGCCAATGTGACCGTTGTGGCCAAGCTGGAGTACCGGCGGATCATTGGCCTGTACCTGAAGGTGACCTTTGTGGGCGGCGCCTGTGCCATGGCCGTCTGCCTGCTGCTGACCCAGCTGGGCCTGTTTGTGTAACCCCACGCCCGGCTTGCCAAAAAAGGAGGGACAACGATGTCTGTACTGCTGGTTGTACGCCAGGATGTTTATGTGGGCGACAGCGACTTTGCCGCCGTGACCAAAAAGGCGTTTCCCCCCGCGGGGGTCGAGCGGATGCTGAACCTGCCCACCCTGCAGTGGAAGATCTGGGCCGCCGACCCGGAGCGCCGCCAGACCTGTGGTTTTTACCTGTTTGCCGACCGTACCGAGGCCGAAAAATACGCCCATCAGGCCGTGCGCACCCTGCAGGAGCGGGAGGGCATCTTTAACGTGACCACCCAGATCTGGAGCATCAACGAGGAAAAGACCCGCCTGACCAAGGGGCCTATTGATGTCCCCATGATCCGGGACCTGCCATGATGCAGGCGGCGCCCTGAGCCACAACAGGGCGGAGCCTGTTCTTCATACCTCTCTGCATGAAAGAAGGCCGCCCCGGAAAGGTTTCAGCCTTTCCGGGGCGGCCTTCTGCTCAGCCCCAGAGGGGGGCGGGGTACTCGCCGGCGGCGGTTTTTTGGGCGATGGCCGCCTGCACGGTGGGCTTGTCCTCATGGTAGGTGATGCCGTACCAGCGGTCGGGGCTGGAGAGCACCCGCACCCGGGCCGTGCCCTCCTCCAGCATGGCGCTCACCACGCTGGGCAGGTAATACTCGGCCTTGAGGGGGTTTTGCTCAAGGGCCTTGTTCAAAAATGCCGCAAAATGGGCGTCGATGGCTTCGAGGAAATCCGGCCCAAAGCCCCACAGGTTCATCGAGACCAGGGTCTCGCCCGCCAGCGGCTGCCAGCTGGCCCCGTCGTCCAGGGTAAAGCGGGCCGCGCCGGGCAGGGCAGGGTCGGTCTCGATGCGGGTGCGCTCCACCACCTCGTCCAGATAGCCCTCCGGCGAGACGCTGCACACCCCGCGGGAGACATAGCCGTTTTCGGACAGGGTGTTGCGCAGCAAAAAGCCCACCATGGCGTACTCGCCCGGCGCGCCGTCCTGTGCGGCGAGGTAGTTGTAGATTTCTTTAAAGCCGTGGGGGCCGTAGTAGTCGTCGGCGTTGATGACCGCAAAGGGCGCGTCGATCACCCCGCGCGCCGCCCGGATGGCATGGGCGGTGCCCCAGGGCTTGGTGCGCGCCTCGGGCGCGGCAAACCCGGCGGGCAGGTCGGTAAGCTGCTGGTAGGCGTAGCGGATCTCCATGCCGCTGGCCGCCACCCGCGCCCCCACCGTCTGCTTGAAATCCTCCTCGATCTCGTGCTTGATGATAAAGACCACCGTTTCAAATCCGGCCCGCCGCGCGTCAAACAGCGAGTAGTCCAGGATGGCCTCCCCCGCGCTGCCCACCGGGTCGATCTGCTTGAGGCCGCCGTACCGGCTGCCCATGCCCGCCGCCATAACCACCAAAATCGGCTTTTTCATTGCTGCATCGTGTCCTTTCTGCATCCGGTGCCCGCCGGCAAGGCCCCGGCCGGGCGCTCTTTTTTTCTTGTAAGGGGCAGGCCGCGCGCCCCGCCCCGCTTTCTGCCTTTGATTATACACGAGCCCCGCCGCCCCCGCAAGGTGCGGCGGGAAGCCAAAAGTCCTCGTTGTTGTACCAAACGTCCGCTTGGCCGCTTTTGCGCTGCCGCCGCGCCCGGGCGCGGGGCGTTTTGGACGGCCCGCTGCGCCCGGCGGCAGGGTTTTGGGGGGCGTTTGGGCTAATCCAGCAGCACCGGCTGGAGCTGCCGGCCCCGCACAGCGCACTCCAGCGCGTCCGGCAGCAGGGAAAAATCGCTTTGCAGGCTGGCCGGCTTTTTGCGCCAGTCGTCCTGCGAGAGCGGCACAAAATAAAAGTGCTTGCGGTTTGCCAGCGCGGCCAGATGCGCGGCGCTGGCCCCCAGCCCATCGTTGGTGGAGGGGGCCAGCAGGATGGGCCGGCCGCCCCGCAGCATGCTTTTGACCCCCAGGGTCACCGGCGTGTCGCTGATGCCCAGCGCCAGCTTTGCCAGGGTGGTGCCGGTGCAGGGGGCCACCACCATGGCGTCGGCCATGTTTTGCGGGCCGAGCGGCTCGGCCCCCTGCAGGGTGGTGATCGGCTCTGCGCCGGTCAGCTCGGCCAGGCGGCGGCGCCAGTCGGCCGCCCGGCCGAAGCGGGTGTCCATGCCGGCCGCGTTAAAGCTCAGCAGGGGCAGCACCCGGATGCCCCTGTCCACCAGCCGCCCGATCTGCGGCAGCACCTTGTCGAAGGTGCAAAAGCTGCCGCACAGGGCAAACACCACGGTGCGGCCTTCATTCGTCGTCATACAGCTCTCCCCTCTCGTGCAGGATGTCCAGCACCGTCTGGCCCACAAAGGCCCCCGCCGTGACCGGCGCGCACCGGGCCGGCAGGCTGAGCGCGTGCAGCGCCGGGATGCCCAGGGCCTTTGCCGCCTCAAAATCGGTGCCGCCCGGGCGGGAGGCAAGGTCGATGACCAGCGGCGGGCCCCCGCCCAGATTTTTGCCCAGGCTGCGCAGCACCCCGGCCGTGACCACCGGCGCGGGGATGGTGTTGACCAGCGCGTCAAAGTTTGGCGCGGCGGCCGGCAGCTTTTCCATGCTGATGGCCGCCGCCCCCTCGGTTTCGGCCGCGGCCCGCTGCGCGGCCGAGCGGGCCGCCACCGTGACATGCGCGCCCAGCGCCGTGAGCCGCACCGCCAGCGCCCGGCCGATGCGCCCGTAGCCCAGCACCAGCAGCCCGCTGCCCCAAAGGGTGCGCCGGCGGTGCTGCATCAGCAGGCCGATGCAGCCCTCGGCGGTGGGGATGGCGTTGCGCAGCGCAAGCTCCTCCCGCGCAAAGTAGTCCAGCAGGACAACGCCGGCGGCCTCGGCGGCGGCCTGCGCCTCGGGCGAGACCATACCCCCCAGCGCCAGCGCCCCCGGCTTTGCCGCCCGCAGCAGCCGGGCCAGCCCGGCCTTGCCGGCGTCCAGCGGCATGGGCAGCAGGATAAAGTCCGCCCGGTAAACCTCGTCCGCCGCCGCCACCGGGTAGCCCCGGCCGCGCAGATACATCGCCGCCGCCTGCTGGCGCGCGTCCTCCCCGATCACCGCAAAGGTTTTTTTCATTGCCCCCACTTCTTTCCTGCGTATCGCCCCAAAAGGCTGCGCCATACTATGCAGCCCGCCCCGCGGGGGTGCGGGGCGGTGAGTGGAGAGGGGGT
>CAJTVI010000057.1:16715-17402 GCA_910579545.1 uncultured Oscillospiraceae bacterium
TGGGGCGGGCAGTGGGATACGACGGCCGCGGGGTATGGGAACAGCGAAAAGCGCGGGGGTGCGGGGACACCAAAAGGCCCGGCGCTTCCTGTTGGAAACGCCGGGCCTTTTTAGCAAAGTTTTGTGCTCGTAAATGAAAAGCCATTGGCGGCAAAACGCCGTTACTCGGCCGCCGCGCTGCCGCTCTCGTGGTTTGCAAACAGGTACGGGATGGCGCACAGGCCGGCCGCGCCCACGACCACAAACACGATGCGGCTGAGCAGGGTGGCGCTGCCGCCAAACAGCCAACCCACGGCGTTGAAGCTGAACAGCCCCACCAGCCCCCAGTTGATGCCGCCCAGGATCAGCAGCAGCACGCAGATCTTAAAAAACATTTCCATACTGGCATAAACCTCCCTTCCTGCGGTTAGGATGCGCAGGAGGGCCGGATTTATGCAGGGGCCAGCGCAGGCTAGGCCATCTTTTTGCCGGCAAAGGGCGCAAAGCCGCCCGGTTTTGTGCCGGCAAAGGCAGGCGAGTTTTGCCCGGCCATACGCCAAACGGCCCCGGGGGATATCCCCTTGGCCGGCGGCCCCAGGGGCCGTTTGCCCTCATGGGCCGGCCCCGCCGGCATATTGCAGGCTTGGGGGCGAGAGGCGTGCAGGGCCTTAATGCCCGCGCCCGGCCCCGCCGCCCGTCGCGCAGGTG
>CAJTVI010000058.1 GCA_910579545.1 uncultured Oscillospiraceae bacterium
GGTGATCGCCATTGTGACGGTGGGCAACTCCCTGACCGCCTCGGTGAGCGACAGCCTTGTTTCGATGGGCGGCAACAATTTACAGGTGGGGGTCACGGCCCGGCCGGACGAAAACGGCAACTATTCCGGCAGCTACGGCTACACCTTTGACGACATGCTCAACGACGACATGCTGGACGCCTTTAAACGCCGGTTTGAAAGCCAGATCCGGGCCGTGATCCTGACCGACATGTACGACAGCGGCAGGGTGCAGAACGGGCGGCTGTACGCCAACATCAACCTGACCGGGGTAAACGACGGCTTTTTTGCGGCCGACCGGGTGGAACTGCTGGCCGGGCGGGCCTTTCGCGAGCAGGACTACGAGGGCAGCCGGCGGGTGGCTTTGGTGAGCGACCTGCTGGTAAACAACATGTTTGCCGGCGACGCGCAGGCCGCGCTGGGGCAGAACATCTCGCTGGAGATCAACAACAGCATCGAGGATTTTACCGTGGTGGGGGTGTACCGCTACCACGAGCAGGGAATCTTTATCGGCGCCGCGCCGGTGGCCTCCCGGGACACCTACACCGAGTTGTACGTTCCCCTTTCCACCGAGCAGGAGTTAAGCTGGATGGGCGAGGGGCGGTATTCCTACTTTGAACTGATCCCGGCCCCCGGGGTGGATTCGGACGCGCTGGCGGCGCGGATCGAGGCTTTTTTTGAGGACCGCTACTACCATTCCAACCCGTCGCTGATGGTGCGGGCCTACAACCTGCAGAACGAGATGTCCCAGATCACCTCGGTGCTGGACACCATCTCGCTGGCCATTGGGGTCATTGCGGGCATCAGCCTGTTGGTGGGCGGCATCGGGGTGATGAACATCATGCTGGTGTCGATCACCGAGCGCACCCGGGAGATCGGGGTGCGCAAGGCGCTGGGGGCCAAAAACAGCGCCATCCGGGTGCAGTTTATTGTGGAGGCCATGCTGATCTGCCTGATCGGCGGCATTTTGGGCATTTTGGTGGGGCTGGGCCTTGGCAGCCTTGGGGCCGGCCTGATGGGCACGCCCGCCAAGGTGAGCCTTTCCACCATTTTGCTGGCGGTGGGCTTTTCGATGGGCATCGGGGTGTTTTTTGGCTACTACCCCGCCAACAAGGCCGCCAAAATGGATCCCATCGAGGCGCTGCGGTACGAGTAAGGTCAGAGCCTGAGCGCCGGGTATGCGCGCCCTTATGGAGGGACGCGGCGCATCCTTGGCAAAATGGCAAAATGGCAAAATGGCAAAATGAAAAAACGCAAAAAAATACTGCGGCGGGGGTTGGCAAACCCCCGCCGTGTTATTATGCTTATAATGAAAGCAAAAGGGAGCTGGACCCGGGGCCGCTAAGGGCCGCACACACCCAGAACAAGGAGGGCATGGATGGAGTTTGAGAGCTGTTTTCCCGTATGGGACAAATTGACGGCGGAGCAGCAGGGCCGCCTGCAAAAGCAGCTTGCCCTGCGCAGCTTTAAAAAGGGCGCGCAGGTCCACGGCGGCCGCGCCGAATGCACCGGGCTGCTGCTGGTAAAGGCCGGGCAGCTGCGGGCGTATATCCTGTCCAGCGAGGGGCGGCAGATCACCCTGTACCGCCTGTTTGAGCGGGACGTCTGCCTGTTTTCGGCCTCCTGCGTGCTGCGCAGCGTGCAGTTTGAGGTGACCATCGAGGCGGAAAAGGATACCGAGCTTTGGGTGATCCCCGCCGAGGCGTACCAGCGGGTGATGCAGCAGTCGGCCCCGCTGGCAAACTACACCGGCGAGGTGATGGCCGCCCGGTTTTCGGAGGTGATGTGGCTGGTGGAGCAGCTGCTGTGGAAGAGCATGGACAAGCGGCTGGCCGCCTTTCTTTTGGAGGAGGCCGCCATTGAGGGCACGGCGCGGCTGCGCATTACCCACGAGGCCATCGCCAACCATCTGGGGACCCACCGGGAGGTGGTGACCCGGCTGCTGCGCTATTTCCAGGCCGAGGGCATGGTAAAGGGTTCCCGGGGCGCGGTGGAGCTTTTGGACGAAAAGCGGTTATCTGCCTTGGCGGCGGACCAAATTTGATATGGATTTTTTGTTTTCTTATCCTTCCGCCGCCCTGCCCGCCGCTTTGCCCACCGCCTTGCGGGACGCCTTGCCCGCCGCTTTGCGGGACGCCTTGCCCGCCGCCTTGCGGGACGCATAAAAAGCCCCCTTCCCCGGGCCGGGGAAGGGGGCGTATTTTTTTCGCTGCAAGGGTTTTTGCTGGCCCAGACAGAGCGCGGGGGAGAGTCTCGAAAGGCTTTCGGGGCAGGGGTCCTGTTGCCTTGAGAGACTGCTCCCACGCGCCCGGCGGTCATCCCTCCCCGGTTTGGACACCCCCTTTTTTGCGGCCCGGCCCAAAAAGGCGGGCGCGCCGGGTTACTGGTCCATGCCGCAGGGGGCGGCCTGTTCGATCAGCCGCCGGTCGCCCGTTACCGCGTCGTAAAACCGGAAGCCGCCGGAAAAATTATACGTCTCATAGCCGTATCCGGCCAGGATCCGGCAGGCAATGTAGCTGCGCAGGCCGCTCTGGCAGATCACATACACCGGCTTTGCGGGTTCGAGTTCCCCCAGCCGCCCGCGCAGCTCGTCCACCGGGATGTTGGCAAAGCCCTCGATATGCCCCCCGGCGTATTCCTGCGCGGTGCGCACATCCAAAAGGGTCACGCTGCCGTCCCGCGGCAGGGCGTCCACGTCCCCGATATGGAACTGCTTTACCACCCCTTTGGCCAGGTTTTCGGCCATAAAGCCGGCCATGTTCACCGGATCCTTGGCCGAGGAGTAGGGCGGCGCGTAGGCGAGGTCCAGGTCCTTGAGCTGGGGGGCGGTCATCCCGGCATGGATGGCGGCGGCCAGCACGTCGATCCGCTTGTCCACCCCCTCATAGCCCACGATCTGAGCCCCCAAAAGGCGATAGCTGCCCTGTTCAAAAACTACCTTCATGGTCATCAGCCTGCCGCCGGGGTAGTAGCCCGCGTGGCTCATGGGGGAAAGCACGACCGTGTCGGTTTTAAGCCCGGCCTTTTGGGCGGCCTCTTCCTTTACGCCGGTGGCGGCGGCGGTGAGGTCAAACGCCTGGAGCACCAGACTGCCCTGGCTGCCCCGGTACCGGCTGTCGCCGCCGCAGATGTTGTCGGCCGCGATGCGGCCCTGCTTGTTGGCCGGGCCGGCCAGCGAGAGCAGCACATCCTGCCCGGTGACCGAGTGCTTGACCTGCACGGCGTCCCCCACGGCGTAGATATCCGGGACCGAGGTCTCCATCCGGTCGTTGACCAGGATGCTGCCCTTGAGCCCCAGCGCAAGGCCGGCCTCCTTGGCAAGGGCGGTGTCCGGCGTGACCCCGATGGCCAGCACCACCATGTCGGCGTGGAGCGGGGGCGCGTCCCTGAGCAGCACGTCCACCCCGCCGTCCCGCTCCGCAAAGCCCTCCACCGTGCGGCCCAACTCCAGCCGGACCCCGTGCCGCCGCACCTCGCTGTGGATAAAAGCGGCCATGTCCGCGTCAAAGGGGTTCATCAGCTGCTTGGGCCGCTGGACAATGGTGACCTCCATCCCCAGCAGGCGCAGGTTTTCGGCCAACTCCAGCCCGATAAAGCCGCCGCCGGCCAGCACCGCCGAGCGGGGGTGGTGGGCGTCGATGTAGTTTTTGATGCGGAAGGTATCCTCCACCGTGCGCAGGGTGAACAGCTTTTCCAGCCCCGCGCCGGGCAGCCGCGGCTGGGTGGGCTTTGCGCCGGGCGAGAGGATCAGCTTGTCGTAGGGCTCTTCAAATTGCTCGCCTGTGCGCAAATTTTTGACCGAGACAGTCTTTTTGTCCGGGTGCAGGGCGGTGACCTCGTGATGCACCCGCATGTCCACCCGAAACCGCTCAAAAAAGCTTTGGGGCGTTTGGAGGGTGAGTTCCTCGGGGTCCTCGATGACCCCGCCGATGTAATAGGGCAGGCCGCAGTTGGCATACGAGACATAGCCCGACCGCTCAAAAACCACGATCTCGGCCCGCTCGTCCAGCCGGCGCAGCCGGGCCGCCGCCGTGGCCCCGCCCGCCACGCCGCCAACGATCACTACCTTCATTTCAGCGTTCCACCTTTCCCTGATAGGCGGCGATGCCGCCGATATTTTTGACCCTGGTATAGCCCATCCGGGCCAGCTGCCCCACCGCCTGGCTGCTGCGGGCCCCGCTGTGGCAGTAGACGAACAGCGGGGTATCCTTGTTTGGCGCCACGGCGGCGATGCGCTCCAGCTCCTGCAGGGGCAGGCTGACGCTGCCGGGGATGCGGCCCTCCCGGTACTCCTCGGGCGTGCGGACGTCCAGCAGCAGCGCGCCGGCAGCGGCGCGGTATTCCTGCAGGCCCTGGCTGATATCGGGGCCCTTTAAAAAATCAAAAAATCCCATGTTGTACCTCCTTGCGGCAAAATGATCCTGTTTGAAGCTTGTTGGGGCCCTGCCGGGGGCGCCTGCCGTATGCCTGCGGCCCTGCTGTTTTGCGTTTTGGTTTTGCCCGGCTGCCGTATCCTTAGTGTACCCCAAAAGGGCTTTTGGTTCTGTAACTTTGTTACATTGGCGCGGCGGGGGGCAGGGCAGAACAGGCGGCCGCAGGGATGCAGCGCGGCGGAGGTGCAGGGCGGGGGCGGGACGGCGCGGCTGACGGCAGGGGCGGGACAGGCAGCACAGGTGGAAAAGCAGCGCGGGAGGGCGCTGCCCAAAAGGCGGCCCCTCCCCTTTTTATGCCTGCTGCGCCGGCGCGGCCATGCTTTGCACAAGCTCCAAAAACCGGGCGGCGGCGGGCGAAAAGCTCTGCCAGCGCTTCCAGGCCAAAAACAGCTTTGCCTCCAGCCGCGGCGAGAGGGGCCGGTAACACAGCTGGCTCTGGCCGGTAGTGTTGATAAGCCCCTCCAGGGTCACGGCTATCCCCAGCCCCTCCTCCACCATGAGGGAGGCGTTGTAGATGAGGTTGTGGGTGCTTACCACATTCAGCTGGCTCAGGGTACAGCCCATCCAGCCCAAAACGGGGCTGCCGTCCCGGATCTGACGGGAGAGCAGCAGCGGCTGGCCGCGCAGGTCCCCGGGCCGGACGGCCTGTTTTTGGGCAAGGGGGTGGTCCCTGCGCATCAGGGCGGCCCAGCTGTCCCGCTGGGGCAGCAGGATCTGCTCGTACCGGCGGGAATCCGCCTCTCCCACAAAGAGGGCAAAGTCGATGATGCCCTTGTCCAGCTGCTCGGCAATGTCGCCCCGGTCGCCGCTTACAAGGTGCAGGCGGACCTCCGGGCAGCTTTTGCCCAACTCCCCCGCCGCCCGGGCGATCAGCCGCATGCCCTGGGTCTCCCCCGCCCCAATGTACACGCTGCCGGCCACCGGGCCTTCGCCCAGGGTGAGGGCGTCGGTGGTTTTGTCCACCAGGCCGACGATCTCCTCGGCCCGCTTGCGCAAAAACAGCCCCTCCTCGGTGAGGGTGATCCTGCGCCGGCCCCGCAAAAACAGGGTTTTGCCCAACTCCTCCTCCAGCTCCTTGAGCTGGCGGGAAAGCGAGGGCTGGGCGATGTGCAGCGCCCTGGCCGCCCGGGAGATGTTTTCTTCCCGTGCCACCGCCAAAAAATACCGCAGTACCCGCAGTTCCATCCGCCGTGCCTCCCCTTTTGCGGCGGCGGCCCCTGCTTTTGGCCGCCGCCCCCATGTGTTTTTTATAAGGGCATCCTACCATGGGTTTTTATACCTGTCAAGCATGGTAAGGTATTTATGATAAGTATTTGCGGCCATCCTGCCCCGGTTTTATAATGGGGCCAAGGAGGATGATAAATATGATCAAACAGACGGCCGGGCGGGACCAGCTGGGGGATTTTGCCCCCAAATTTGCGCAGCTGAACGATGATGTTTTGTTTGGCGAGGTGTGGAACCGGGGGGCGCTTTCGCCCAAGCTGCGCTCGATGCTTACGGTAACGGTGCTGGTAAGCAAGGGGCTTTTTGACGCGTCCTTCCAGCACCATCTGCTGAACGCCCAAAAAAACGGGGTGACCAAAACCGAGATGGCCGAACTTTTGACCCACCTGGCCTTTTACGCCGGCTGGCCCAACGCCTGGGCGGCCTTCCGGGCGGCGGCAGGGGTGTACAAGGGCGATCCGGCCCCCTGCGGCGGGATGTTCGGCCTGGGCGAGCCCAACACCGCCTATGCCCAATATTTTGTTGGCCGCAGCTACCTGAAGCCACTGACCGACCCGGCCAAAACCCTGCCGGTTTCCAACGTGACCTTTGAACCGGGCTGCCGCAACAACTGGCACATCCACCACGCCGCCAAGGGCGGCGGGCAGATCCTGCTTTGCACCGACGGCCGGGGCTGGTACCAGGAGTGGGGCCAGGCGGCCCGGCCGCTTGGCCCGGGCGAGGTGGTGTATATCCCGGCCGGGGTCAAGCACTGGCACGGCGCGGCAAAGGACAGCTGGTTCAGCCACGTTGCCTTTGAGGGGCCGGGCGAGGGCTGCACGACCGAGTGGCTGGAGCCGGTGGACGGCGAGGAGTACGGCAGGCTGGATTGAGGAAGCCGGGCGTTTTTGCGGGCGGCAAAAGCTTTTGATGGATCGTATTTTACCGAACAGGCAAACAGGCGAATTTTTTTAAAGGCGGCTTTTTGCAGAGGCTCGAGCCCCGGCACGCAAAAGCGCGGCCCCCTTTGCGGGGGCCGCGCTTTTAAGCTGTATAAAGGCTTTAGCCGGGGTCAGTCTTTTTTCTCGCCGTCGGGGTCCTCTTCGTCCCCGCTCTCGCCAAACTCGATGTCAAAGGCCGCGCCGCAGTTCTGGCAGGCGATCTCCTCGCTCAAGAGGGTGTCCTCGTCCACAACGGTCACCGCGCCGCAGTTGGGGCAGGTGAGCTCGTAGCGCACACCGTCCTCATCCTCGCCGTCCTCGTCCTCGTCGTAGTCGTCGCCGTAAACGGCCTCTTCCAGTTCGTCCATATCGGCGTCCATCGCGTCCAGTTCGTCGTACACCTGGTCAAGGTCGTCGTCCAGGGTGGTCACCGCGTCGCAGACCTCTTCCAGCAGGCCCTGCATGGCCAGCAGCACCTTGCCCTCCTTGGTGGAATCGTCGATCGCAAGGCCCTCCATCAGGCCCTTGAGGTAGGCCGCCTTTTCTTTTAACTGCATGTGTTGTTCCTTTCTTTTGGAGGGTGCGTCAGGCACGCTCCATATATTCGCCGGTGCGGGTGTCGATGCGGATCTTGTCGCCCTCGTTGATAAAGAGGGGCACCCGGATCTCGGCCCCGGTTTCAAGCTTGGCGGGCTTGAGGGTGTTGGTGGCGGTGTTGCCCTTTACGCCGGGCTCGGTTTCGGTAACCTCCAGCACCACAAAGTTGGGGGCCTCAATGCCAAACACATTGCCCTTATAGCTGAGCACCTTGACATGCTCGTTCTCCTTGACAAAGCGGAAGGCGTCGCCCAGGTCGGCCCGGTTGATGGGCACCATGTCGAAGGTCTCGGAGTCCATAAAATAATACAAATCGCCATCGGCATAGGAGTATTCCATCTCCCGGCGCTCGATGTAGGCGGTGGGGAACTTGGCGCTGGGGTTGTAGCTGGTTTCGGTTACAGCGCCGGTAATGACGTTTTTGGTTTTGGTGCGCACAAAGGCCGCGCCCTTGCCCGGCTTGACGTGCTGGAACTCGACCACCTGGAGCACCTTGCCGTCCTCCTCAAAGGTAACGCCGTTGCGGAAATCGCCTGCAGAAATCATATCCAATCCTCCACGAATTTTAGTCTGTCTTTTTGGATGCCCATATCTACTGATATTTTACCCGATACAGGGCCGCTTTGCAAGTGTTTTGGGCAAACTGTTTGGCGCTTGGCCGGGCGCGGGGAAACGCTTTTTAAGGCCGGCCGTGCCGGGCGGCTCAGCCGGCGGTGAAGTCCCTTTCGGCCAAAAGGCCGCCGTCCGGGTCGAGGTAGGTAAAGTGAATGGTGGTGCTGCCGCCGGTAAGGATGCTGTCGAAGGTGGCGGCCTGCTGGCGCAGCACCTCGGTCTGGGAATCCATCCCCTGCTCCAGCGCTTCGGCAAGGCCGTCCACCATCAGGGAGCGGTCGGCGATCTGGAAGGTGACGGCAAAGAGGTTGCCCTTTACCTCCACCGACACCACCTTGATCTGCTCATTGCCCATGCCGGCCATCTGAGCTTCCATCTGCTCCTTGATGCCGGGGGTGCTCCAGAACTCCTCCAGCGTTGCGTAGCTGCCGGAGGAGCCCTGCGGGGCGCTGGGTACCTCGTCGGTGGCGGTAAAGGATTTTTCCGAGAGGACCGCGCCGTCCGGGTCGGTATAGCACATCACAATGGCGCAGGTGCCCTCCTTGGCCCCGATGGCCTCGTCCAGGCCGGACACGGCCGTGATCAGGGTAGACGCAAAGCTGTCCATCGCCGCGTCCAGCACCTCGCCGATCCCGGTGTAATCCATGCTGGCATCGGTAAAGCGGAAGATGATGGTGAGGGTGTTGCCGGACACCTCGAAGCTGGGCTCCACGCCGAGGCCGCCATCGTCAAAGGTGGAGGCAAAGCCGTCCTCAAAGGCCTTGCGCTGGGCGGGGTCGGCCCAAAGCTCCTCCAGCGAGGCGTAGCGGCCGCTGGCCGCGGGGGCCGGGGTGCTGGCGGTGCTGCTGGCCGGGGTGCTGGAGGCGGGCGCGCTGCTGGCCGGCTGGCTGGCAGTGCCGGGGTTGCCGCCGGTCACCTCGCTGCCGCCGCAGCCGGCCAGGGCCAGCGCAAGCGAGAGGGCCAGGGCCAGGGCGAGCAGCCTTGTAAACAGATGTTTCATCTTTTCTACCTTCTTTTTGTGCAAAATCGTCTGCGCAAAAGCGCATGCTTATGGTATTACTATAAGCCAAAAGCGCAAAGGCTGTCAATGCATGGGGAAAAGGAGGTTCCAACCGGGGGTGGGAGCGCCGGGCGGGTACGGAGAAAAACGCCTGAGACGGCCGCTGCCGAAAAGCCCGTGCCCCGTGCGCCACTGACGACAAACCGGGGAGAGATGTCCGCCGGCCGGGCGCGTGGGAGCAGTCTCTCAAGGCAACAGGACCCCTGCCCCGAAAGCCTTTCGAGACTCTCCCCCGCACCCGGCCTTAGCACCCTATCGGCAGCGCCCGCCACGCCCGGAAATGTCAGGGGAGAAACGCCCGCAAACCGTTCACAGGCTTTGGTAGTACTGCATCATGGTGCGGGCATCCTCGGCCTGGGTGCCGGCGGATTCGCAGATGATCACCGGGCAAAGGCCCCGCTCGTGGCAGAGCTCGAGCAGGGGCTGGTAGTCCGGCCCAAAGACCGAGTCGGCAAAGGTGAGGTGCTGCTTTTCGCCGCCGGCGGTGTACTCGATCTTGCTGAAATGCACATGGAAGGCCCGGGCGCGCTCGTCCTGCAAGACCTCGCCCATCCGGTCGAGGATGGCGGCGTAGTCGGCCTTGCCCTTAATGACGCCCTGGTCCCGGGCGTTGAGGTGCCCAAAGTCGATGCAGGGGGTGATGCGCGCATCCAGTTTGCAGAGGGCCAGCACCTCGTCGAGGGTGCCCAGCTGGCCCACCTTGCCCATCGTTTCGGGGCAGAGGGTGAGGTCGGCAAAGCCGGCCTCGTCCAGCGCGGCCTGCGCCCGGGCGAGGGTGTCCAGCGCCTTGCGCAGCGCCTCTTCCCTGCTCTGCTTGCCGCAGCTGCCCGAGTGGAAGATGATCCGCCGGCCGCCCAGCGCCCTGACGGCGGCGGCGCTTTGCAAAAGGTAATCGATGCTGTTGAGGCGTTTTTCTTCCTCTAAGCTGCTCATGCTGATGTAATAGGGCGCGTGCAGGCTGAACAGGATGCCCCGCGCGGCGGCGTCCGCGGCCATTTTGGCGGCCTTGTCCTGCCCAAGGCGCACCCCGCGCCCGCACTGGTACTCAAAGGCGGTAAGGCCGAATTTTGCGGTGTACTCGGGGATGTCCAGGCTGGATCTGTAGCCCATGGCGGCAAAGCTTTCGCTTTGGCCGGCGGTGCCAAACCGGATGCCCGGCTGCGGGACGTTTTGCGGCTGGTTCACAGCAGTTTGCCTCCCTTGCGGTAGTATTTTTGGATGTAGGGCGCCTCCCAGCGGCGGCGGCGCTCGATGCTTTTGTGGGTTTCGGGCGCGAGGGGGCACACCACCAGCCCCGGCACCCCGTAGAGGGCGGCGGCCAGACGGTCGGTAAACAGCTGGTCGCCCACCGCGGCAAAGGCGCGCTTTGGCACCCCGCAGCGCCGGCGGGCCAGCATCAGGCCAAAGGGCAGCGGCTTTGCCGCCATGGAGACAAAGGGCAGCCCCAGCCCGGCCGCAAAGGGGGCCACCCGGGCCCTTGTGTTGTTGGACACGATGCACAGGGCAACGCCGGCCGCCCGCATCTGCTCAAGCCACGCGGCCACGGCGGGCGGGAGGTCGGGCGAGTCGTGCACGGCAAGGGTGTTGTCCACATCCAGCGCCAGGGCGCGGATACCCTGCCGGGCCAAAAACTGCGGCGTGATGGCCCCGACCGAGCGAAAAAGGTACTGCGGCGTAAGCAGCATGGGCGGCCCCTCCTTAACGGCCTTTGCAGGGCGGCGCCCCGCAAAGGCGGACGGTGGTAAAAAAAGGGCAGGCCCCGCAAAGAGCCTGCCCCTGAAAGGCGTTTTGCAACGCTGCCGAACCCTGCCCGGGGATCACTTATACTTGCGCTTGCGGGCGGCTTCGGACTTCTTTTTGCGGCGCACGGAGGGCTTTTCGTAAGCCTCCCGCTTGCGAACTTCCGCCAGCACGCCACTGCGCGCGGTGGAACGCTTAAAACGGCGCAGGGCGCTCTCCAGCGACTCGCCGTCTTTTACACGAATTTCCGACATCTTGTTCCCTCCCTTGGCCTAAAACGGCAGGAGTTTGCGGGAGCCGCCCCCCAAAAGGGGAAGGAACCCAACATTAAAATTATACTATGCCCCACGGGATTCGTCAACCGGTTTTTTGCGGCCGGGGCAAGAATTCACAAAAACTTTACTTAACCGCGAGGTTGACCAGCTTGCCCGGCACCACGATCTCCTTGACCAGGGTCTTGCCGGCAATGGCGTTTGCCACCGCCTCGCTGGCCTTGGCCGCCGCGAGGGCCTCCTCCCTGGAGGCGTCGGCCGCAAGGGTGATGCGGGCCTTGATCTTGCCGTTGACCTGCACCGCAAGCTCCACCGTGCTCTCAAGGCACTTGGCCTCGTCGTACTCCGGCCAGGACGCGCCGCTGATCTGCCCGGCAAAGCCCAGCTGCTGCCAGAGCTCCTCGGTGATATGGGGGGCAAAGGGGTTGAGCAGCACCAAAAGGGTCCTGAGCTCGTCCTTTGTAGCGCCGCCGGCGTCGTAAAGCTCGTTGACCAGGCTCATCATGGCGGCGATGGCGGTGTTGGCCTTGAGCTGGTCGATGTCCAGGCCCACCTTTTTGATGGTGCGGTGGATGCTGCCCTCGAGCGCCGGGCGGTAACCGCTGCCCGCCGCCGGCTGCTCGGCCAGGCCCCACACCCGCTCCAAAAAGCGGCGGCAGCCCTTGATGGAGGCGGTGTTCCAGGGGGCGCTTTTTTCAAAGTCGCCGATGAACATCTCGTACAGCCGCATGGTGTCGGCCCCATACTCCCGGATGATATCGTCCGGGTTGACCACGTTGCCCCGGCTCTTGGACATCTTTTCGCCGTTTTCGCCCAGGATCATGCCGTGGCTGGTGCGCTTTTTATACGGCTCGGCGGTGGGCACCACCCCGATGTCGTAGAGGAACTTGTGCCAGAACCGGCTGTAGAGCAGGTGCAGGGTGGTGTGCTCCATGCCGCCGTTGTACCAGTCTACCGGGCCCCAGTACTCCATGGCCTCCCGGCTGGCAAGCGCCTTGTCGTTGTGGGGGTCCATATAGCGCAAAAAATACCAGGACGAGCCGGCCCACTGGGGCATGGTGTCGGTCTCGCGCTTGGCGGGGCCGCCGCAGCAGGGGCAGGTGGTGTTGACCCACTCGGTATGGCGGGCCAGCGGGCTTTCGCCGTCCGGGCCGGGCTCAAAGTCGGTGATCTCGGGCAGGCGCAGGGGCAGCTCGCTCTCGGGCAGGGGCTGCCAGCCGCACTTATCGCACCAGACCATCGGGATCGGCTCGCCCCAATAGCGCTGGCGGCTGAAGACCCAGTCCCGCAGCTTGAAGTTGACCTGGGCGTGGCCCTTGCCCTCCTTTTCCAGCCAGGCGGTGATGGCCTTTTTGGCCTCCTCCACGCTCATGCCGGTCAAAAAGCCGCTGTTGACCATCTTGCCGGTGGCGCAGTCGGTAAAGGCTTCCTTTTCCACGTCGCCCCCGGCCACCACCTCGATGATGGGCAGGCCGAAGGTTTTGGCAAACTCCCAGTCGCGGGTGTCGTGGGCCGGCACCGCCATGATCGCGCCGGTGCCGTAGCTGGCCAGCACATAGTCCGAGATAAAGATGGGGATCTCGGTATTGTTGACCGGGTTGACGGCCCGCACCCCCTTGAGCATTACGCCGGTTTTGTCCTTGGCAAGCTCGGTGCGCTCCATATCGCTCTTGCGGGCGGCGGCGGCCTGGTAGGCGCGCACCTCATCGAGGTTTTCGAGCCGATCGGCCCACTGTTCGATCAGGGCGTGCTCGGGGGCCAGCACCATGTAGGTGGCCCCAAACAGGGTGTCCGGCCGGGTGGTGTAGACCACAAGGTCGTCGCCGGTGGTGGCCTTGAAGGTGACCTCGGCCCCGTGGCTGCGGCCGATCCAGTTTTTTTGCTGGGTGGAGACCCGCTCGATGTAGTCCAGCCCGTCCAGATCGTCGATGAGCCGGTCGGCATAGGCGGTGATGCGCAGCATCCACTGGCTCTTGACCCGGTGCACCACCTCGGAGCCGCAGCGCTCGCAGACCCCGTTGACCACCTCTTCGTTGGCCAGCACCACCTTGCAGCCGGTGCACCAGTTGACGTTCATCTCTTTTTTGTAGGCAAGGCCCTTTTTGTACAGCTGCAAAAAGATCCACTGGGTCCACTTGTAATAGGCGGGGTCGGTGGTGTTGATCTCCCGCGTCCAGTCAAACGAGAGGCCCAGGCTCTTGAGCTGGCTTTTGAACCGCTCCACGTTCTTTTTGGTGACCACCTCGGGGTGGATGTGGTTTTTCATGGCGTAGTTTTCGGTGGGCAGGCCAAAGGCGTCCCACCCCATGGGGTAGAGCACGTTATAGCCGCACAGCCGCTTTTTGCGGGCCACGATGTCCAGCGCGGTATAGCTGCGGGGGTGCCCCACATGCAGCCCCTGCCCGCTGGGGTACGGAAACTCCACCAGCGCGTAAAACTTGGGGCGGCTGTGATCCAGCTTTGCCGCAAAGGTATTTTCGTCTTCCCACACCTTTTGCCATTTTTGTTCAATGGCCTTAAAATCGTACTTCACTTGCGCATCAACTCCCGGTTTATTTGCAAAGGCCAAAGCGCCAAGGCGCCCGCCTTTTTGAGGCTCTGCCGCGGTTTTTGCCCTGCGGGAAGGCCGCCTGCCCTATGGAGGGGCGGCCCCTTCCGCCCGCCTTTTTATGCGTTTGGACCGTCCTGCGGGGCCAGGTAGGGGGCGAGGTCTACCTCCTCGCTGTCGGCCCAGAGGTGCTCGAGGTCGTAAAAATCCCGGGCCTCGGGGTAAAACACATGCACGATCACCTCGCCGTAATCCAGCAGGATCCAGCTTTTGGTGGCGTAGCCCTCGGTGCGCAGGGGCTTTACCCCCTTTTGCGCAAGCTGGAACTCCACCTCCTCGGCCAGGCTTTTGACATGGGTGGAGGAGGTGCCGCTGGCGATCACAAAATAATCGGTGAGCACGGTGAGATCCCGCACCTTTAACAGCCGCACGCCGGAGGCCTTTTTGCTGTCCAGCGTTTTGGCGATGGCAATGGCAAGTTCTTTGCTTTCCATCTGCAAACTCCTTCTTTTTATTCCCTGTTTTTTACTGCTTGGGGGTGGGCGGGGCGCGGCCGTCTTTGGGGGGCAGCCGGGCGGGGCGCACGGGGGCGCGGCCGCCTTTTGCAGCGCGCGGGCGGGGCCCTTTTGGGGCGCGGGCGGGGTCAGTCCAGCGTGTCGATGCCGGCGGCGGCCTGGGCGTCCTGGCCCTCGGTGTCCAGCTGGCCCATGAACTGGATGCTGGCGTCAAACGGGCTGCCGGACACCGGCCAGCTGAAGAGGTTGAGCTGGGAAGGGTCCACCGGCTCGCCGTAGCTGCGGAAATATTCGTTGAGCAAGGCGGCCGTGCCGTCCCGGTCGGCCACCAGCACCGAGTTGCCGTTGTAGTACTCGGCCGCCTGGTACACCGGCATGCGGCAGAGCATGATGTTGGCGCTGTCCACCTGCAAAAGGCTCACCGCAAGGCTCACGATGGTGCCGGTATCCAAACTGGTTTTGACATAGCTGCAGGCCACCGGCACCATTTTGGCGGCGTCCCACACGGTCATTTCCCGGAACTCCCGCAAAAGGCCCTGGTAAAAATAGCGCTGCATCATCAAACGGTCCAGGTCGCTGTTGGCGTAGCCCTCGCCCTTGCGGTTGCGCACAAAGAACTCGGCCGCGTCGCCGTCCAGCTTGCGGTAGCCGGCCAGGATGGTGCTGCCGCCGTAGGAGATATCGTGCGGCACCGTGACCCACACCCCGCCAAACACGTTGACGATCTCTTTTAAGGACTGCATGTCGATCGAGATCCAGTGGTCCACCGGCAGCTTAAGCTGGTCGTGCACTGTTTGGGCCAGCGCGGCAATGCCGTCGCCCGCCAGCGCCACCGAGTTGATCTGCCCATTGGTGTTGGGGGCAAGGTCGCCCACCACCACGTTGCGGGGGATCTGCATCATGCTGATCTTGCGGTTGGCCACGTCAAAGCTGACATACATGATCATGTCGGTCATGCCGTCGTTGCTCTCGGCGTCGCCGCCATAGGCGCGGCCCTCCTCGTAGTCGATGCCGCAGACCAGGATGTTGATCACGTCGCCCTTATACTCGGTGGGGGTTTTGATCAGTTCGCTGATGGTGGGGGTGCCGCCCTCGGGCGAGATGCTGTGCACCACCCAGAAATAAAGCCCGCCCAGCGCCAGCGCGATGACCAGCAGCGAGGAAACCAGCGGCAGCCAGATGCGGCGCTTTTTGCGCCTTCTGCGCCGGGGCGGCGGGGCGGCGTAGTAGGGGTCCTCGTAACCGCGGGCGCGGGAAGGGCGGGCGGCGCTGCCGGTATGCACCGTGCGGCCTGCGCCGCGGCCGGAGGGCTGCTGCGCGCCGCTGCGGTAGGGGGTGCGGCCGGGCTGCGGGGCCCGGCCTTGCGCGCCGCCGTAGCTGCTTTGGGAACCGGAATGGGTTTTGTGCGCGCCGGAGGTGTTGAGCCGGCGCGGCTGGTTGTGTTCGTTCATATACGCTTGTTTGCCTCCGTGTTTTCCCCGGCCTTACACGCCCCGGCAAGGGGCCCTGCCAGGCAATGTTTGTAACAGCCGGAAAAACAGGTAAGGGGCGGGCGGGGCCAAAGGCCCTCAGCCCTCCCGGAGTGTCTGCCGCAAATCGTTGTAGGCCGCGCGGGACATCTCGTCCACCGGGCGGCCGCTTTGGGCCACGAACTCGATGTTCTGGCCCAACGCCTCCAAAACCGCGGCGTCCAGGTCCTGCTCGGCCAGCCGGCGCAGCATGCCCACGGTGGGGTAGTCCCGCTCGGCGCTGACCATGTCGGCCAAAAAGAGGATCTTATCCAGCTTGGTCATGCCCGGGCGGCCGGTGGTGTGGCAGGCGATGGCGTCCAGCACCTCCTGGTCCTCCACGCCCCACTGGGTGCGGGCCAGGATGGCGGCGCAGATCCCATGCCAGACCGGGGCCGGCCGGGACGCGGCGCCCGGTGCTATTATAGCATTGTCCTGTAATATCTGCAACAATTCCTCTTTGCTGCGCTCCTTGGCGGCGTCGTGCAAAAGGGCGGCCAGCGCCGCCTTTTCCTCGTCCGCGCCGTACAGCCCTGCCAGGTGCACCGCCTCTTTTTTAACGTTGAGGGTGTGCTGGTACCGTTTGTCCGAAAGGGCGCCGCGGGCCAGCTTTTTGGCTTGTTTCAGGGTCATGCCTTTTTCTCACCTGCCGTATAAATGATGCTGCCGGGCAACCTGCTCCACCCAGGGCAGCAGGGGGGGCGCGCCCGGCCCGCCCGCGCGGATGGCGCTGCTGGCCATGGGCAGGGCGGGCGCATCGGTAAACAGCACCCGGCCGCCCTCGGCCCGCAGGGCCTCGGCCGCCGCGCGCAGGGCCTCGCCGTCCTCCCGCTCGCGGCTTTGCACCACCAGGGCGGCCCGCTGCAAGAGCTCGCGCCAGCAGCGCCACCCGGTAAAGGTCAGCAGCATATCGCTGCCGATGCACAAATAGAGCGCCGCGCCCGCAAAGCGCCGCGCCAGCATCCGCACCGTATCGATGGTATAGCTTTTGCCCTCGCCGCGTATCTCCCAGTCGCTCACCTCAAGGCCGGGAAAGAGCGGCACAAAGCACTGGCACATGGCCGCCCGCCATTCGCCGGGGGTGGCGCTGGCCGCCTTGTGGGGCGGGACGCCGGCCGGCATCACGATGACCCTGTGGGGCTTTACCGCCCGGATGGCCGCCGCCAGGCTGTGCATGTGGCCGGCGTGGGGCGGGTCGAAGGTGCCGCCAAACAGCAGCACCCGCTGGGGGGAGCCCGGCGCGGGGGCGTTTTGGGCCGCGGCCGCCGGGGCGGGGGGATTTTGGGCCGCGGCCGCCGGCGCGGGGGCGTTTTGGGCCGCGGCCGCCGGGG
>CAJTVI010000059.1 GCA_910579545.1 uncultured Oscillospiraceae bacterium
CTCAAGGCAACAGGACCCCTGCCCCGAAAGCCTTTCGAGACTCTCCCCCGCACCCTGCCTTAGCAGAGGGGGCCGAACCCAGACCGGTTTTGCCGCAGCACACGGGCGGGGCGACCGTCAAAAATTAAAGCCCAACGGCCGCCCTGCGGCCATTCCGCCGCCTCTTGCGGCTTTGCCTTTTTGGGCCGGCCAAAAGGGGTCGCATGCATTGCGTTCCGGGATTTTTCTGGTATAATCAAACTGGATGATTTTATCGTGTTTGCCCGCCGCCGGCCCCTGACCGCAGATCAGGGCCAAGGCCCGGCCCCGCCGCGGGCCCATGGCGCACCGCCGCCGCCAAAGGAGACGTTTATGCGCACGACCAAAAAAACCTGGCCAAAGATCCTGTACATCGGCATTTTGCTGGCGGCCATCCTGACCCTGTTCCGCTGGTATTCCAGGACCAACAGCGCCCGCATTGAGGAGCAGAACCTCAGCTACGCCATGGACACGGCCGGGCAGACCTCGCTGCGGATCGCCAGCGAGTTTGAAAACGCCCTTTTGCGGCTGCGCAACTACGCCTACCTGCTGGGCACCGGCCAGAGCCGGCCCGAGATCACCGCCCGGCTGCTGGAGGGCATGGAGCAGAACGCTTCCTTTGACGCCATCCGCTTTACCAACGCCGAGGGGCTGAACCTTGCCTCCAACGGGCAGACCAACGACAGCCGCGACCGGCAGTATTTTGCCAGCGGCATGCGGGGCGAGAGCGGGCTGGACGTGGTGCAGTCCCGGCTGACCGGCCAGATGATGACGGTTTTTTACGCCCCCATCGAGTACGACGGCGAGATCATCGGGATGCTGCTGGGGCTGTACTTTGCCGAGGACTATCTGCGGGACATGCTGGCCACCGACTATTTTGGCGAGCCGGTGGACGCCTACCTGTGCGCGGCGGACGGCACGGTGATCGCCAGCTCAGGCGGCGGGCGGCACGAGCAGCCGCTGCCCGGGCTGCTGCAGAGCGCGGGCAGCATCGACGCCGGCACCGCCGGCAGGGTGCAGGAGTTTTTTGCCGGCGGCGGCGAGGATAGTATAGGGCTGCTGTGCGAGGCGGGCCACCGGGCCGACAACCTCTGCCTTTACCGCATCCCGGGCAGCGAGTACATCCTGGCGCAGGCTTTTCCCAAAAGCATCACCCAGGCCATGGTGCAAAAGGCCAACCACACCGGCCTTGTTTTGCAGGCGATCCTGATCGGGCTGTCTGCCGCCTGCATCCTGATCCTGCTCATCCAGGCCCAGCGCCGCCGGGTGACGCTGGAAAAGCAGAACACCCAGTTTGGCTATGTGCTGGACGGCATCAACACCCTGTTTTCCTCCCGCTACCTCACGGTGGACCTTAACGCCAACACCTACTCCTACATGGCGGGCATCCACCCCCTCAACAGCAGCCTTGCCATGGAGGGCAGCTATGACGAGATCATCCGGGTACACACCCAGGACATCATCGGCGAGGCGGAGCAGGAGCGGTTCCGGCAGACCTTTGCGGCCGAATCGATTGCCGGCATCCTGGCCGAGCAGGACGTGTTTACCTACGAATGCCACGTTTCGCGCGGGGGCAGGGAGGACTGGGAGAACCTGATCGCGGTCTGCCTGCGGCGGGAAAACGGCCGGGCGGCCCTGATCCTCTATGTGCGGCAGAACATCACCCAGAAAAAGCTGCGGCAGCAGCAGGACCAAAAGGCCATGTCGGTGATGAACCGCAAGGAGCGGCAGTACCGCATCGCGGTTGCCTCCGCCGCCTTCTGCACCTTTGAGTTCAACCTCTCCCGCGACCTTGTGGAGCAGGACGTTGTATGCACGGCGGACGGGCGGACCGTCTCGCTGCTGAAGGCGGTGGGCCTCAGCGCCCCCTGCCCCTTTTCGGCCTGCCAAAAAAAGTGGGACGGGTTTGTGATGGAGGAATCGCTGGCGGATTACCGCGCGGCGTCCGACCCCGCCCGGCTGCGCCAGCGCTTTGAGCAGGGCGAGCGGGAGGTCAACCTGGACTGCTGGGGCCGCGCCGGCAGCGAGCCGCCCCGCTGTGTGCGCCTTTCGTTTATCATGACCCGGGAGGACGGCGGCGGGGACATTATGGTCATGGCGGTCTGCAAGGACATCACCGCCCAGGTGCAAAAGCAGCGCCAGCAGACCCGGGCTTTGCAGGACGCTTTGATGCAGGCGCAGCACGCCAACAGCGCCAAAACCACCTTTTTGTCCAACATGTCCCACGACATCCGCACCCCCATGAACGCCATCATCGGCTTTACCTCGCTGGCGGTGAGCCGCATCGACAACCGGGAGCAGGTGCTGGACTGCCTGCGCAAGGTGCTCTCATCCAGCAACCACCTTTTGAGCCTGATCAATGACATCCTGGACATGAGCCGCATCGAGAGCGGCAAGATCCAGATCAAGGAGCAGGAGTGCAACCTCTCGAAGCTCACCCACAACCTGGTCAACATCATCCAGCCCCAGGTAAAGGCCAAGCAGCTGGAACTGTTTATCGACACCTTCAACGTAAAAAACGAGGACGTGATCGCCGATTCGCTCAAGCTCAGCCAGATCTGCATCAACCTTTTGAGCAACGCGGTCAAGTACACCCCCGCGGGCGGCTCGGTGAGCTTCTGCATCCGCCAGCAGCCGGCCTTCCGCCGGGGCCGCGGCGACTATGTGTTTGTGGTAAAGGACAACGGCATCGGCATGTCGCCCGAGTTTGTGGAGCACATCTTTGAGCCGTTTGAGCGGGAGGCCAGCACCACCAAAACCGGCATCCAGGGCACCGGGCTGGGCATGGCCATCACCAAAAACATCGTGGACATGATGGGCGGCAGCATCCGCGTGCAGAGCGAAAAGGGCAAGGGCAGCGAATTTTGCGTAGAACTGAGCCTTAAGCTGCAGGACGTGCAGAAAAACGACGCCGAAATCGGGGAACTGCGGGGCCTGCGCGCCCTGGTGGTGGACGACGACCGCGGCAGCTGCGAGAGCGTGACCGACATGCTGGGGCAGATCGGGATGCGCCCGGAGTGGACCACCTCCGGCAGGGAGGCGGTCAGCCGGGCCAGGAATGCCCACAGCGAGGGCGACCCCTACAACACCTATATCTTAGACTGGCAGATGCCCGAGCAGAGCGGCATCGAGACCTGCCGGGCCATCCGGGCCGCCATTGGCGGGGATACGCCCATCATCATCCTCACCGCCTACGACTGGACCGACATCGAGGAGGAGGCCCAAAAGGCGGGGGGCACCGCCTTTTGCGCAAAGCCGCTCTTCCTGTCCGACCTGAAGGCCGCCCTGCTCACGGCCCACAAGCTGGCACAGCCGCAAAAGGGCAGGTCCGCCTGGACCCAGGCGGATTTTAGCGGCAAGCGCATCCTGCTGGTGGAGGACAACGAGCTGAACCGGGAGATCGCGGAGACGATCCTGGCCGAGAGCGGCTTTGTGGTGGAGGCCGCGCCGGACGGCACCGACGCGGTGGATATGGTGAGCCGTGCGCCGGAGGGGCACTACGATGCCATTTTGATGGACGTGCAGATGCCGGTGATGGACGGCTACGAGGCCACCCGCACCATCCGGGCGCTGCCCCGGCAGGACGTCAAGACCCTGCCCATCATCGCCATGACCGCCAACGCCATGGACGAGGACAAGGAAAACGCCCTTAAAAGCGGCATGAACGCCCACATCGCAAAGCCGCTGAACATCGACCTGTTCCTGAGTATCCTGGGCAAATACCTGCACTGAGCCAAACGCGGGGCGGCGGCCGCGCCGCGCCGGAAAGCGGCGGCCGGCACAGCCCAAAAGAGGGACGGCCTTTGAACAGGCCGTCCCTCTTTGCTGTTTCGGTTTTACAAAGCGCCCGGCCGCGGGCTTTGGGCGCGCGGCTTTACTCGATCGGCTTCATGGTCGGGAAGAGCAGCACGTCCCGGATCGAGGCCGAGTCGGTGAGCAGCATGACCAGCCGGTCCACCCCAAAGCCCAGCCCGCCGGTGGGGGGCAGGCCGTACTCGAGGGCGGTGATATAGTCGTAATCCACCTGGGCGCGGCAGGCCGGGTCGGCCGCCTTGCGCCCGGCCACCTGGCGCTCGAACCGGCCCTTCTGGTCGATGGGGTCGTTCAGCTCGCTGAAGGCGTTGCCGAACTCGGTGGCGTTGATGAAGTACTCGAACCGCTCGGTAAAGGCGGGATCGTCCGGCTTGCGCTTGGCCAGCGGGCTGATCTCGACCGGGTAATCGTAGATAAAGGTGGGCTGGATGAGCTTTTCCTCCACAAAGGCGTCGAAAAACTCGGCCAGGATCGCCCCCTTGCTGGGCTGGTCGGGCAGGGGGACGTGGTGCTGCTTTGCCAGCGCGATGGCCTCCTCGTCCGTGCCCACGGCGGCAAAATCCACCCCGGAGTACCTTTTGACCGCCTCGATCATGGTCATCCGCTCCCAGTGGGAGAGGTCGATGGGCTGGCCCTGGTAGGTGATCTGCAGGCTGCCGCAGACCTTTTGGGCCACCGTTTTCATCATCTCTTCCACTAAGTCCATCATGCCGTGGTAATCGGTAAAGGCCTGGTAGACCTCGATGGTGGTAAACTCGGGGTTGTGCTTGGTGTCCATGCCCTCGTTGCGGAAGATGCGGCCCACCTCGTACACCCGGTCCATGCCGCCCACCACCAGCCGCTTGAGGTAGAGCTCGGTCTCGATGCGCAGCACCATGTCCATGTCCAGGGTGTTGTGGTGGGTGAGGAAGGGCCGGGCCGCCGCCCCGATCTCAAAGGGGGTCAGGATGGGGGTGTCCACCTCCAAAAAGCCCTTGCCGTCCAGATAGCGGCGCAGTTCGGTGATGATCTGGCTGCGCTTGATAAAGGTGTTTTTGACCTCCGGGTTCACGATCAGGTCCACATACCGCTGGCGGTAGCGCAGGTCCTGGTCCTTGAGGCCGTGGAACTTTTCGGGCAGGGGCAAAAGGCTCTTGGAGAGCAGCACCACCTCGCTGCAAAAGACGCTGATCTCCCCCATCTTGGTGCGGAATACCTCGCCCCGCACCCCGATCACGTCCCCGATATCCATCTTTTTAAAGGCGGCGTAGGGCTCGTCCCCCACCGAATCCCGGCGGATGTAAAGCTGGATGTCGCCGGTGGCGTCCCGCAGGTCGGCAAAGCTGGCCTTGCCCATCACCCGCTTGCTCATCATCCGGCCGGCCATGCATACGGTATGGCCGGTTTTTTCCTCCGGCTGGATCGCCTCATACTGCTGCTTGATGGGCACGGCAAAGCTGTCCTGCGGGTAGCTGGTAATGGCGTAGGGGTTGCTGCCGGCCTCCTGCAGGGTCTTGAGCTTCTCCCGCCGGATGGCCACCAGCTCGTTGTAGGCCTTTTCGGTCAGCTCGGGCTGGTCCGCTGCGCCGGCCGGGGCGTTTACATGGTCCTGCTGCATGGTTTTTTACTCCTTTTTTGGCTGGCCGGGGCGGCGCTTTGGGCCGCTGCCCGCCGGCCGTCTTACAGGCTGGCGCGGCTGATGGCCAGCACCTTGTATTCCACCGTTTTGCCGTTGGGCAGGGTGATCTCGGCGGTCTGGCCCGCCTTTTTGCCCAGCAGCCCCTTGCCCACCGGGCTTTCGTCGCTGATCTTGCCGTTGAGGGGGTCGGCCTCGGTGCTGCCGGTGATGTCGTACTCCACCAGGCTGCCGTCGGCGCTCTCGATCTGCACATGGGTGCCCACGCTGACCTCCTCAAAGGTCAGCTCGTCCCCATCGATGATGCGCACGTTTTTGAGCATGCCCTCTAACTGGGCGATCCGGCTCTCGATAAAGGCCTGCTCGTTTTTGGCCTCGTCGTACTCGCTGTTTTCAGACAGGTCGCCAAAGCCGCGGGCGGTTTTGATCTTTTCGGCAACCTCCTTGCGGCGCACGGTTTTCAGCTGCTCCAGCTCGTCCTCCAGCGCCTTGAGCCCGGCGCGCGTGATCACAACTTCTTTGGTATTCATCATTGATAATCTCCCTTTTTGCACGGCCGGCGCGCTGCGCGCCGCCCGCTCAATTCTGTACATTATACCGGATAGCCCCGCCGCTGTCAACCAAAAACCGCAGGGCCCAAACAAGGCCCAGAGACAAAGCAGGCTTTGCCTCTGGGCGTTTGGGCCGGGGCGGGGCCCCGGGCTTGTGATTCAGTTTATGCGCGGGGCGGCGGGGTTATTCCTCGTCCTCGGCGCCGTTGCCCAGCTTCTTGGCCTCCTCGATGACCTTGCCCTCCAGCATCGAGGGCAGCGGCTCGTAGCGGGTAAACTCAAAGGTAAACCAGCCGCGGCCCTGGGTGAGCTGCCGCATAAAGGTGGTAAAGTCCTGCATTTCGGCCATGGGCACCTCGGCCTCCACCATCTGCTGGCCGTCCTCGTCCGGGTGCATGCCCAGCACCCGGCCGCGCCGCTTGGTCACGTCGCCCATGATGTCGCCGGTGTTGGCGCTGGGCACATGGGCGCGCAGGGTGCCCACCGGCTCCAGCAGCACCGGGCCGGCCCCGGGCAGGGCCGCCTTGTAGGCCAGCTTTGCGGCCATGATAAAGGCCATTTCGCTGGAGTCTACCGGGTGGTAGCTGCCGTCCAGCAGGGTGGCCTTGAGGCCCACCATGGGGTAGCCGGCCAGTACGCCGTGCTGGCTGGCCTGGCGCAGGCCCTTTTCCACCGCGGGGAAGTAGTTTTTGGGCACGCTGCCGCCAAACACCTTCTCCTCAAACACCAGTTCCTCGCTGTCGCAGGGCTCAAACTCGACCCAGACGTCGCCAAACTGGCCGTGGCCGCCGGTCTGCTTTTTGTGCCGGCCCTGTGCCTTGGACTTTTTGCGGATCGACTCGCGGTAGGCCACCCGGGGCGGGGTGAGGGTGATCTCGACCCCAAACTTGGCCTTGAGCTTGGCAACCACCACGTCCAGATGCTGCTCGCCCAGGCCGCTGAGCACCTGCTGGGCAGTCTCGCCGTCCACCCGGTAGCCGATGGTGGGATCCTCCTCCATCAGGCGGGCCAGGGCGGTGCCGATCTTGCCCTCGTCCCCCTTTTTGGCCACCTTGACCGCCATCGAGAGGGTGGGGGTGGGGAAGCTGGGGGCGGGCAGGGCCGCCACACGGGCGGGGTCACACAATGTATCGCCGGTTTTGGCGTTGGGCAGCTTGGTGATGGCGCCGATGTCCCCCGCGCCGATCTCGGCCGCGTCGGTCTGCTTTTTGCCGCGCAGGTAGAGCAGCTTGCCCATCCGCTCGGCCTCGCCGGTGCGGGCGTTGACCAGCGCGCTCTGCCCGGTGAGCTTGCCGCTGACCACCTTGACATAGCTCAGCTTGCCCACAAAGGGGTCGGCGACGGTCTTGAACACATAGGCGGCCAGCGGGGCGGCGGCGTCGCAGCTCAGCTCGACCTCGGCGCCGTCCTTGCCCATGGCGGCCACCGGGCCGGCCGCGGCCGGGCTGGGCAGCAGCTCCTTCATATTAAAGAGCAGCATATCCATGGCCTGCAGGTTGATGGCGCTGCCGCAGAACACCGGGGTGATGACCCCCTTGTTGACCCCATTGCGCATGCCCTCCACGATCTCCTCGGTGGTAAAGGGCTCGCCCTCAAAGAACTTTTCCATCAAAGCGTCGTCGGTCTCGGCCACCGCCTCGCTCATGGCCTCCACCAGGCCGTCCAGCCGGTGGCCCATCTCGGGCAGCTCGATCTGCACCTGCTTGCCGCCCTCGTACCGGAAGGCCTTCTGGCTGAACAGGTTGACATAGGCGGTGGTGCCGTCGTCCAGCTTGACCGGGGCCACGCAGGGGCAGACGCTGGGGCCGAACTCGGTTTTAAGGTCCTCAAAGATCTTGTAGAAGTTGGCGTTTTCCAGGTCCATCTTGGTCACAAAGATCATCCGGCTTTTGCCCTGCTTTTCGGCCAGCTTGTAGGCCTTTTCGGCCCCCACCGACACGCCCGAGCGGCCGGACACGCAGATGAGCACGCTCTCGGCGGCGGACATGCCCTCGTAAAGGCCCAGCTCAAAGTCGAACAGGCCGGGCACGTCGATCAGGTTCAGCTTGACCCCATCGTACTCCACCGGGGCCAGCGCGGTGGACAGGGAGGCGCGGCGCTTGGTCTCCTCGGGATCGAAATCGCAGACGGTGCCGCCGTCCTCGGTGCGGCCCATCCGCTCGATGGCGCCGGTTTTGTAGAGCAGCGCCTCCACAAGGGTGGTCTTGCCGCAGCCCGCGTGGCCGGCAACAAGGACGTTGCGGATCTTGGTATTGTCGTAGTTCATGGTAAAAACCTCTCCCCCTGCCGCCGGATTGGGCCAGGGCCCTGCAAGGCGGTAGCAATATGTACAAAATTATACCATAAAAATCCCCCGATTCAAAGGCGAAAGGGCAAAAAGCGCCCCGGCCGGGGCGCTAAATTTCGGGGTCCGGCTTTGTACATATTGCCAAAAAGGGCGCGGGGGAAAAGCCGCGCGGGGGCGGGAAAGGCATAAGCAGGGGCGGGGCGCGGCCATGGGAGAGGGGCGAGGATCGGAAGCCGGGCGGGTGGGGATGCCCCCGCGCCGGGCGGCGGGAGAGGCTTTTCTTGACAAGCGGCCCCGGCAGGGGCTACAGTAATAGCAGGGTTTTGGGGGACGGGCCTGCGGCCATGAACCGCCGGGCAGACGGGGCGAGGATGTTTGCGGGCGGGCTAATGCGGTCATTTGGCTGCCCTGGCAGGGTTACGAAGGGCCTTTTGACACGGCTTATGGAAGGTGGCAGAATGGATCGCAGGAAAGGGTTTGCAAAAAGGCGGCTGGCCGCAATAGGGGCTGCGATCGGGATCCTTGTGATCCTTTTTTGGCCGGATTCCTTCAGCGGCAAGCCGTATGAGGAAAGGGTCGCCGAAAAAACGGCTTCACAAATCATCCGCGCCATTTCCACACACGACCCGGAAAAAATCAAAGAGCTGTTTTCACCGGCGGCTCTTGCGCAGGCGCAGGAGCTGGACGCCAGCATTGAGGAACTGTTGGCATGGTTTCAGGGCGAAACCCTTTCTGCAAAAGTACAAGGGTGTGTGCTGAGCGAACATATTGAGTTTTTAAAAAACGCAAAGCAGGTCCGTGCGAGTATCATTGTTGTGACCGATCGCGGGGAATACAAGATTTATTTTGCGCGATGGACCCAAAAGCAGGGGGATCCGGATATGGTGGGGATCTATTCCATCCAGTTTGCTGAATTTGCTGATACACAGTCCGAAGGGTTCCGCTTTTTCCCTTCTGAGGAGGTTCCCGGGATCCATATCCTGATGTCAGGGATACGGGAACGGTGGAAACGGACGCCGGACACAAAACACCTGCCGGGGGCCGGCACGCCAGCGCGGGACGATGACTGACCCGTTAGGATGACAGGAGGACAAAAGATATGACCGCCCAGAAGATCCTGCAAATTGCAATGGAACAATCCGCCGAGGATATTAACTGCAGGGCGGAGGATTTTATGAAGGACCAGAACGTCCTGGTCCCCTTCCGGCTTGGGAAAAAGGCAAGAAGCTACCTGAAGGAGCCGATCACCGCCGCTTTTGTTTCTTATGGGAACAATGTGGTTGCATCCGCTGCGCAGGATGTTGCGGACCTGGCTGCCGCATATCTGAACGCGTTTGAATTTTATCACCTTTTTGAAACGCCAAATATGTACTGGCTGGGCGACAGGCTGGCCGGGCGCGGATATAAAATATGCTTTATGGCGGAATACTACCTGCCCGATCCTGATAGAATCCAGCCCCGCTTCTGTGGATACCCGCAGCGGATCCTGGAACAGCGGGATTTTGAAGACCTGTATCTGCCGCAGTGGGGCAACGCTCTGTGCAGAGAGCGAAAACACCTGGATCTGCTTGGCGTTGGGGCCTATGAGGACGGGGAGCTTATTGGGCTTGCGGCCTGTTCGGCCGATTGCGAAGGGATGTGGCAGATCGGGGTGGACGTGCTGCCGGCGTACCGAAAAAAGGGCATTGCCTCCGCACTTACCAGCAGGCTGGCGCAGGAGATTCTCCAGAGGGGCAAGGTTCCCTTTTACTGTTCTGCATGGTCGAACATCCGTTCTGCCAGAAACGCCATCAAAAGCGGGTTTGTGCCCGCCTGGGTGGAGATGACCATAAAGCCCGGCCGGATCGTGGACGAGATGAACGCGCAGCCAAGGTGACCCCATCCCGTTTTTTGCCGGGAGCATCCTTGGGATGGGCTTTCCCCCTTGCAAACGCTTTGCCGGCACCGCCATAAGCAGGGGCGGGGCGCGGCCGTTGGCCGCGCCCCGCTGGTTTTATTGCCGCCTGCCGCGGGCTTTTTTAAGGGGTTACAGGGAAGCGCCCTTGTCGGCAACGATCACCTGGCCGGTGATGCTGGCCGAGAAATCGCAGGCCAGCATCAGCGCCACATTGGCGACCTCCCACGGCTCGGAGGCGGGGATGCCGCTGTCGGTGTGCGCGCCGATGGCCATCATGACCGACATGTCCATCTTGGACTGGTCCATGCCGCTGGCCATGGGGGTGTTGATGCCGCCGGGGCAGACCGCGTTGCAGCGGATGCCCTGCGCCGCGTAGCACATGGCGATCTGCTTGGTCACGCCCAGCACCGCGGCCTTGGAGGCCGAGTAGGTCACGCCCGCCGTGCCCTTGGAGCCGCCGATCGAGTTGATGTTCACGATGGACGCGCCCTTTGCCATGTGCGGGATCGCGGCCCGGATGCAGTTCATGGTGCCCATGGTGTTGATGCTGAGCATCCGCATCAGCTCGCCGTCGTCATAGCTGGCGATCCCCGCAAAGGTGCTGTCCAGCACGCCCGCGTTGTTCACCAGGATGTCGATCTTTCCATAGGCTTCGATCGCCTTTTCCACCAGGGCCTCCACGCTGGCCTTGTCCGAAATGTCGGTGGGCACGCACAGGGCCTCGCCCCCGGCAGCCCGGACCTCTGCCGCAACAGCCTCGAGCGGCTCTGCCCGGCGGGCACAGATGACCACCTTGGCGCCCTCGCCGGCAAACAGCTTTGCCGCTTCTGCTCCTACCCCGGAGTTTGCACCGGTAATGATGGCTACTTTGTCTTTTAACAGGGCCATAAACGCACTTCCTTTCTGGTTGTTGGGGGCAAAAACCCTACAAAAAGCATACCAACCAGAGGTTTTTTTGTCAACTGTTACAAGGTCCAAAGTGTGTGCAGCGCGTCAATCTGGCGGGCGATGGCGAGGGTGTCGGCCCAGGACCAGTATTCGCTCTGGGTGCGGCCGGCCGCGATGCACGCCATGGCGTCCCGGATCTCGTACTCGAAGCCGCTGGAGGCAAACGGCTCCTCAAACACCTGCTCGGGGCCGTTCTGGGGGCGGTAGACCAGCTTTTGGGCGGCCTGGAAGTTGGGCAGCCAAAGGCTGCCGCCGGTGCCGCAGAGGTAGCCCTCGGTGGGGATGACCGCCCCGATGGTGCTGGTGAGCAGGGCGGTGCGGCCCTGGCCGTAATCGAGGATGCTGGCCGAATAGATGTCGGTGCCGGTTTCGCCCAGCCGCGCAAGGCTCTGCATGCCGCAGGGCTCGCCGCCCAGCGCCAGCCGGGCAAAGGCGAGGGTGTAGCAGCCCACGTCCATCAGCGCGCCGCCCGCCAGCTGGCTGCTGAGCTTGCGCTCCAGCCGCACCCCGCTGCCGATAAAGCCGTACTCGGCCCGCAGGTGCCGCAGCTGGCCCAGCGCGCCGCCGGCCAGCAGCCGCCGCATGGTTTGGATGAGGGGCAGCTGGGCGATCCACATGCCCTCCATGAGGAACAGCCCCTTCTGCCGCGCCAGCCGCACCAGCTCTTCGGCCTCGGCGGCGGTGGGCGCAAAGGGCTTTTCGCACAGGACATGCTTGCCGGCCTCGAGGCAGAGCCGCACGCTGGCCGGGTGCAGCGCGTTGGGGGTGCAGACATAAACGGCGGCGATCTGCGGGTCGCGCACCAACTCCTCATACGAGCCGTAGGCCCGCAGGCCGGGGAACCGGCCCGCGTATTCGGCCTTGAAGGCCTCGGCCCCCTCGCTGCTGCGGCTGCCCACCGCGCCAAGGGTAGCCCCCCCGACCGCGGGCAGGGTATCGGCAAACTGGCGGGCGATCTTTCCGGTGGCCATAATGCCCCACTGGAACATGGCTGTCTCCTCCCTTTTTGGGCGGCGCCGAACGCCGCGGCCGCCCGGCTGCGGCGCCGGGCGGCGCCCGCGGGCGCCGCCTGCTGATGCTTTGCCCGGCCCGCGCCTGCGCGGGCCGGGGGCTTTTTTATGAGAAAAGCCGCCCCCGGACGCGGACGTGCGGGGGCGGCGCAGGGCTTTGGATGCTTAGGGGGAACGCGGCAGGCTTACACCTGGCTGGCGGCCACGGCGCAGGCCACGGTGGCGCCCACCATGGGGTTGTTGCCCATGCCGATGAGGCCCATCATCTCCACGTGCGCGGGCACGCTGGAGGAGCCGGCAAACTGGGCGTCGCCGTGCATGCGGCCCATCGAGTCGGTCAGGCCGTAGCTGGCGGGGCCAGCGGCCACGTTGTCCGGGTGCAGGGTGCGGCCGGTGCCGCCGCCGCTGGCCACCGAGAAGTACTTTTTGCCGTTTTCGATGGCCCACTTTTTGTAGGTGCCGGCCACTAAGTGCTGGAACCGGGTGGGGTTGGTGGAGTTGCCGGTGATCGACACCTCGACCCCCTCGTGCTTCATGATGGCCACGCCTTCCAGCACGTCGTTGGCGCCGTAGCACTTGACGGCCGCCCGCTCGCCGGTACTGAAGGGCTTCTCCTCCAGCACCTTGAGCTCGCCGGTCTTGAAGTCGAACTCGGTCTTTACATAGGTAAAGCCGTTGATGCGGCTGATGATATAGGCGGCGTCCTTGCCAAGGCCGTTCAGGATGACCCGCAGCGGGGTCTTGCGGGCCTTGTTGGCGGTGCGGGCGATGCCGATGGCGCCCTCGGCGGCGGCAAAGGACTCGTGCCCGGCCAAAAAGGCAAAGCACTGGGTCTCGTCCCGCAGCAGCATCGCGCCCAGGTTGCCGTGCCCCAGGCCCACGGCCCGCTGCTCGGCCACCGAGCCGGGGATGGTAAAGGCCTCGAGGCCCTCGCCGATGGCGGCGGCGCAGTCGGCCGCGTTCTTGAGCCCGCGCTTGACCGCGATGGCGGTGCCCAGGGTGTAGGCCCAGACGGCGTTGTCAAAGCAGATGGGCTGTACGCCGCGCACGATCTTGTCGCAGTCGATGCCCTTGGAGAGAAGCAGCTCGTTGCAGGCGTCCAGGGATTCCAGGCCGTTGGCCTTCAGACACGCCTCGATCTTGGGCATGCGGCGGTCCATCGATTCAAATTTTGCCATTGTTATACTCCTCCTCCCTTACTCTTCGCGCGGGTCGATGTATTTGGCGGCGCCCTCAAACCGGCCGTAGGTGCCGATGTTGTCGGCATAGGCCTTGTTGGGCTCGACCCCATGGCGGATGGCCTCCAGCATCTTGCCCAGCCGCACGAACTGGTAGCCGGTGACCTCGCTGTTCTCGTCCAGCGCCAGCTTGGTGATATAGCCCTCGGTGAGCTCGAGGTAGCGCACGCCCTTGGCCTTGGTGGAGAAGATGGTGCCGGTCATGCTGCGCAGGCCCTTGCCCAGGTCCTCAAGGCCGGCGCCGATGGGCAGGCCGTCCTCGCTGAAGGCGGTCTGGCTGCGGCCGTAGACGATCTGCAAAAACAACTCGCGCATGGCCACGTTGATGGCGTCGCAGACAAGGTCGGTGTTAAGGGCTTCCAGGATGGTCTTGCCGGGCAGGATCTCGCCGGCCATGGCGGCCGAGTGGGTCATGCCCGAGCAGCCGATGGTCTCGACCAGCGCCTCCTCGATCACGCCGTTTTTGACGTTGAGGCTCAGCTTGCAGGTGCCCTGCTGGGGCGCGCACCAGCCTATGCCGTGGGTATAGCCGCTGATGTCCTTGATCTCGTAGGCCTTGACCCAGGCGCCCTCCTCGGGGATGGGGGCCGGGCCGTGATGCGGGCCTTTGGTCAGAGGACACATACGCTCTACTTCATGAGAATAGGTCATAACAGTACTCTCCTTTTCTCTGGGCGCGGTTCGGCAAAACCTGCCCTGGAATGATTTAAGAGGGCGGCCGGCTGTGGGGCTGCCCGCCCTTGCCTGCGGTTTGACAAAAATTTGCCATTACTCCTCTTATTATAAGAAACCCTGTGCGCTTTTGCAAGGGGCAAGCGCCAGTTTTGCAGGTTTTTTGCGCCGGATTTTTGCCGGCCGCGCCGCGGGGGCGGACGCGTGGGGCGGGGGCCCCGCCGCGATGGTTTGGGGCGAGGGGCGGACGCAAGGCCGGGCGGGCGCGCCGCCGGGCCGGGAAACGAATCGTAGAGCGGGCGCGCCCCCGCGTTTGGCGGCGGGCGGCTTGCGGCGCGGGCGGGCGCGGGGTATACTAAAGCAGAGGGGAGTTGAACCCGGGCCGGGTTCGGCCCCCCTCCTGCTAAAGGCTGAGCGGGGGCGCGGATGCCGCCCCCCCAAAAAAAAGCGGCGATTGCAAGGAGGCGAAACGGATGGACGCAGCGGCACTGGGCAGGCTGATCGCCGCCCGCCGCAAGGAACAGCAGATGACCCAGGCCGAGCTGGCCGAACTGCTGCATGTTACCAGCAAGGCCGTGAGCCGCTGGGAGCGCGGCGTGGGCTTTCCCGACATTACCACCCTGGAGCCGCTGACCGCCGCTTTGGGCCTGCGCCCGGCCGAGCTGCTGGCCTGCGCCCGGCAGGGGGCAGCGCCGGCGGACGGGGAGGCCGCGGCCGCGCAAAAGCGGCTGCGCCGGGGCTTTTGGCGGCTGTTTGCCAAGGCCTTTGGGGCGGTGGCAGGGCTGTTTTTGCTCTCTGCGCTGGCGCAGTACCTTGTAGATGTTGTGTGGATGCGCACCGCGCGAATCACCGAGTATGCGGCCGGCCTTGCGGGGCTGTGCATCCGGGCGGCGCGGTACCTCGCGGCCGCCCTTGCGGGGCTCTGGCTGCGGGCAAAGCACCGCGCCCTGCTGGCCGGGGACCCGCCGGCGCGCCGCCGCTGGGCGCTTGGCCTGCTGGCCTGCCTGCCGGCGGTTTTGCTGGTGCTCAGCCCCCGCGGCCGGCTGATGCGCGCGCTGCAGGGGGCCATTTACTATCTGGCCGCGCAAAGGCCGGACCTCTGGCTGGCGGTCGTGATCTGCGAGGCCTTTTGCTCCCCTGCCTTTGGGCTCTGCGTATTGGAGTGCGCCCTGCTGGCGTTTATGCCCCCCTGGCGGCCGGGGCAGGGCGGGGACGCCGCGCGGCAGTGAGCGCCGCGCCCCATCACAGCCTGTCCCCTTGGGTGGGGCGCAGCAAAAGGGTGCAGGCAAGGCCGCCGGCGGCCGCGGCCATGGCGATATAGTGCCGGCCGGCCGTAAGGCCGAGGGCCCTGGCCAAAAGCGGGAAGCCGATGCTGCCCGCGCTCATGCCCAGGGCCAGAAAGCCGTAGTTGACCCCCGCGTGGGGCAGGCCAAAGAGGTCGCTGGAGAGGGCCGGCAGCACCGCCGCCTCGCCGGAATAGCAAAAGGTGAGCAGCGAGTAGACCAGCACCACCCACCAGCCCCGCGCAAAGAGGAAGGCCAGCGAGAGGGCCCCGAGCGCTGCAAAGAGCAAGGCGTCGGCGGCGCGGCGGCCAATTTTATCGCTGAGCAGCGGCATGAGCAGCCGGCCGGCCGCGCTGCCCACGCTGCCCAGCACGATCGAGAGATGGGCCGCGCCCTCCGAAAGGCCGCGCTCGGTGCCCAGCTGCACGATGATGGGGCTGAAGAGCAGCACCGCCGGGGTGGCCAGCGCCACCACCGCAAAGCCCAGCCAGTACTGCGGGGTTTTGAGCATTTTTGCGGGCGGCAGGTCAAAGGGGGGCTGTTTTTTGCCCCGGCCCTGCTGGCTGGGCTTTTGTTTGGGGGGCGGCGGGTCGGCCAGCAAAAGGCTGCCCGGGCCGCATACGGCCAGCATGAGCGCCGCCAGCGCCCAGAAGCAGGCCCGGATGCCCCAGCGCCCGCTGATCGTGCGCACCAAAAAGGTGAGCGCCGCGCCGCTGGCCCCCACCGCCCCGCCGATCACGCCGGTGGCAAGGCCCTTTTTGCCGGCATACCATTTTTGGGCGCAACTCATTACGGCGGGGTACAAAAAGGCGCAGCCCAGCCCCACCGGCAGGCTGAAGGCGAGGTAAAACAGCCCGGCCGCCCCGGCCGGCACAAACCCGGCCAGGCAAAAGCCGCCGGCCAGCAGCCCGGCCCCCAGCAGCCCGGCGGCGCGGGGGCCGCGCTGGTCCTGCAAAAAGCCGCCCAGCACGCAGCCCAGCCCAAACGCACCGATGGTGAGGCTGAAGATGAACTCGGCCGCGCCTTGCGAAAAGCCGTATTCGGTTACCACCGGCCCCTGGAACACCCCCCAGGCCGCCGGGATGCCGGTGAGCACCTGGATGCACACCCCGGCCGCCAGGATGCACCAGGGATGCGCGGCAACAAATTTTTGCAAGCGGACCACTCCCCCTTTTTTGCTCGTGCAGGCACTGCACAGACAAAGTATGGCCCGCCGCGCCCCGGTTTAACGCCGG
>CAJTVI010000060.1 GCA_910579545.1 uncultured Oscillospiraceae bacterium
CCTGTTGCCTTGAGAGACTGCTCCCACGCCCCCTGCCGGCGGATTTCTCTCCCTGGTTTGGACACTCCCCAGGGCCGCCGGGGATACCATTTGCGCCCTGCTTTTGGTATAATAAAAAGGCCCCCGGCAGCCTGCCGGGGGCAGAGGGGTCAGAAAACAAGAATCTGCGGGGGAGGGCGAGCGCATGGCGGACAGCATGGCCGGCGCGCAGGCCGGCACAAACCAAAAGGCGCGCATCGTGCAGCTGATTTGGGAGCGGTACGGCGCAGAGGAGGAGCACCCCTTTAAAAACGATACGGCCAGCGCGGTGTTCCGCTGCCCGCGCAACCAAAAGTGGTTCGCGGTGCTGCTGCGCATCCCCAAAGCAAGGCTGGGCCTTGCCGGAAACGCGCCGGCCGAGATCCTCGACCTCAAGTGCGACCCCATCCTGGTAAGCTCGCTGCAGCGCGGGAGCCGGGCTTTTTTAAGGCCTACCACATGAACAAGGACGCCTGGATCACGGTGCTGCTGGACGATACGGTGCCGGACGAGCGCATCGCCTTTTTGCTGGATCTGAGCTACGAGGCCGTCGCGGCCAAAAAGCCTACCAGGCAAGGCAGAGCCCCTCGGGGGCGTCGGGGGTAAACACCAGCACCCGGCCCCAGCCGCGGTAGCCGCCGGCGCAAAGCTGGTCCACCCCGCCCGCCAGTTCGGCGTGGCAGAACAGTACCACCGCGCTCTGGCCGCCCGCCTCAAGCTGCACGGCCTCGGCCACGCTGGGGGGCACCGGCTGGCCGCCGGCGGCCCGGCTTACCGGGATGCGCCGCGCGGCGAGCGGCTGCGGCATCTCTTCGCCCATCCACAGCATGTGCAGCAGGCTGGCAAAGCCTGCTGTTTCTTTTTGCACGGTCAGCGCGTCGCCCTCCTCCAAAAGGTTATACTGGCGGGAGTAGGGGGCCCTGTGCAGGGCGCAGGCCGCGCCGTCCAGGTTTTGCAGCACCGCGCGCGCCCGCCGGCCCTGCCAGGTTACCCGGCCGCCCTCCAGCCGGCACTGGCCGGGCCCAAAGTGGAAGTTCGCCTCATAGGTGTGGGGGGAATCGTCGGCCGTGTAAAAGGCGTCGCAGATCAGCGCCGCGCCCAGCGGCTTTAAAAAGACCAGCTGCCGCCCGGCGACCACCCCCCGGCCCAGATAGCCCAGGTGCATGCCGGCCACGGCGTCGGTAAAGGGGGTAAAGCAGTGCTCACCCTTGAGGGGCCAGGCCGCGGCCGAATAGGCCCAGCTGTCCTTGTAACAGGTAAAGTCCTGCCCGTCCACCCGGGTGGTGTTGTGCGCGGCCGGGCTTTTAAGCTGGGCGCGGATGGGGCTGTCCACATAGGTGTACCGGCCGGGGTCGATCAGCACATCCTCGCCCAAAATGCCGGCGCCAACATGCAAAAGGTCGGCGTGGCCGTGGCCCGAGCCCAGGAAGCCGCAGTGGAAGTGCAGGTAGCCGGCATCCGGCCCAAAGCCGGTGCGCAGCAGGTAGTTGCCGCTGTCCGGCAGGGCGGTGCTGGCGCAGCCGGCCCTCCGGGGGGCAATGGCCTTGTAGTCCGGCTCCTGCTCGGGGCCAAAGTCCCAGTAATTTTCCTCAAAAAAGTTTTCGCCCGCCGCGGCGCGCAGCGCCCCGTCCTCAAACAGCAGCGCCCCGGCCGCCAGCAGGTCCCGCGCGTCCAGGTCGTCGCTGTCCGACTGGCAGACCAGCCGCCCCGCCGGGGTCAGCCAGGCGGCCAGCGCGGCGCACATCCGGTGGGTGCTCTGCACCAGGCGCGCCGGCAGCGGGATGCCGTGGATGTGGGCGATCAGCAGGGTGTCCAGCGCCGCGTGCAGCACCTCGCAGTGGTACATGGGGCTCTGCTCCCAGTGGCTGCCGTCCCGCAGCACGGCGCGGTGCAGGTTCTCGTCCAGCCGGGCAATGGCGAGGCTGCGCCAGTCCTCCCGGCCAAGGTAGACCCCCGCCAAAAACAGGCCGTGGTCCTGCAGGACCCCCCAGTTGGACAGCTCGTGGAAGGTCCCATGGCTGCGGCAGAGGTATTCGCCGTGGATCTCAAGGCAGCGGTCGATCTTGGCCTGCAGCTCCGGGTCCACCGCCCCGCTGCCCTCAAACAGGCCCAGCGCCCGCAGCCAGTTTTCGCAGCGCAGCCCCGCCTCAAGGCTGCGCCAGGTCGAGCCGCCGCTCTCCTCATTGAGGGGCACATGGTCGATCCAATGCCCGATCAGCCGGGCAAACTGGGCGGCGTACCGCTCTTCGCCGGTGTACCGCCAGGCCTTGCCTAAGTTGACAAAGCCCGAGTGCCGGTTCATGGCGTAGAGCCATTCGGGGTCGCCGGCCGGGATATGCGCCCAGTCGATCCCGTTTACGTCCGGGCCAAACTCCACCGGCTCGTGGGTGCGCTCCATCTCCCAGTGATCCCGGAACAAAAAGCGGTTTTCGCACACGTCATCCGCGATCGAGATGCTGCGCGCGGCATCCTCCGGGCAGTGCTTTAGGCAGGCGGCGGCCGCCGCGGCGGTGTTTTGGCACCAAAAACCCTTCAGCATCGGAATTCCTCCTTACCAGTACGGCTTCCAGTTTTTGCCAAGGCGGGTCAGCAGTTCCATATAAAAATAGTCGCCCCAGGTGTTGCACTCGTCCACCCCGCGGTCCTGGGGGATGGGGTTGTAGGGCGAGTTTTTGGCGTACACCCCGTGCAGCAAAAGCCCGTTCGAGAGTTTGGCGTCCCGCACCGCGCAGCTTTCCCAAAGGGCCTGGGCCAATTTTTGGGCCATTTCGGTGTACCGGGCCGCCTCGCCGGCGGGCAGGTACTGGGCCATCTCCAGCATGCCGCAGGCCGCAATGGCCGCGGCCGAGGAATCCCGCGGCTCCTCCCCGCTGGTAAAGGTCAGGTCCCAGTAGGGCACAAGGTCGGCGGGCAGCCGCTGGATAAAGTATTCGGTCACATCCCGGAACAGGCCAATGCAGGCCTCGTTGCGGGTGTAGCGGTAGCTCAGGGCCATGCCGTACACCCCCCAGGCCTGCCCGCGGGCCCAGGCCGAGCCGTCCTTATAGCCCTGCTGGGTCGAGCCGCGCAGCGGCGCGCCGGTCTCGGGGTCAAAAAAGAAGGTGTGGTAGGTGGAATGGTCCGGCCGCACTAAGTTTGCCATGCTGGTTTTGGTGTGGGCCAGGGCGGCGGCGCGGTATTTTTCCTCGCCGGTCACCTCGCTGGCCCAGTAGAGCAGCGGCAGGTTGAGCAGGCAGTCGATGATCAGGCGGTAGTTGTCCTTTGCGCCAAGGGCGCCCCAGGCCTGCAAAAACTGCCCCTTTTGCTGGAAACGGCTCAACAGGTTGTCCGCCGCCAGCAGGGCGGCGGCCCTGCCGGTCTCGCTGCCGGTCAGCTTGTAGGCCGCCACGCAGGAGGGAGTGTACAAAAAGCCCATGTCGTGGTGGTCCACATCCACCCGGCGGCGGATGCGGTCCATAAAGCTGTCCACCTGGCGCAGGGCGGCGGCCTTAAAGGCGTCCTCTCCGGTGTGCTCAAAGGCCAGCCAGTAGCTGCCGGTGCAAAAGCCGGTGGTCCACTCCACATTTTCGGTGGCGGGGTAAAACTGGTTTTGGCTGTTGGAATCCGGGAACTTCTCGGTAAACTGCGCAAGGTTGCCGCGCAAAATGCCGCAGGCCGCGTCCAGGGCCTGCTGCGCCCCGGCGGGGGTCATGGCGGGATGCTCCATCGGGTCTCGCTCCTTTCTGCCGGGCGGGGCAAACCGCCCCGGCGTCCGGCCTCAGCGCAGCGGGATGCAGAGGTTCCAGCTGCGGGTCATGGTCTTAAAGCCCGCCTCGCTGCCGTCGTTGGCCGCGGCAAAAAGGTGGGTGGCTTCGCCCTGTTTGTCAAACAGCAAAAAGGGCCGGTCCAGGTTGCCCATCACCCGCCGCCGGCCGTCCTCCCACAGGATCTCGCGGGTAAAGGCCGGGCGGCCGTGTACCTGCCAGTCCAGCCCATCCGGGCTGGATGCGTACACGGCCGAGCCGGCGTCGCCGGTGTAATGGCCGTTCCAGTCCTTTGCGATCATAGCATATCCGGCGTCGGTTTTCCAGAGGAACGGGTCCTCCAAAACCCCCTCCCCCTCAAACAGGGGCCGGCCGGTCAGCCGCCGGTACGGCCCGCGCCAGTGGCTGGCCCAGGCCGCGCCCAGCTTCATGCCGCTGAACATTTCGTTGCCGGTGCAGCCGGTATAGGGGGGCTGTTTCCAGCTGCGGGTCTTGTAGATCAGCAGGCAGCTGCCGTCCGGGTGCAGGCAGGGGGCGGGGTTGGAGGTAAAAAAATCGTCAAACTGCCCCGGCTGCACGTCTAAGATGGGCCGGTCCGGCCGCTGCCAGGGGCCCAGGATGCTTTTTGCCGTGGCAAGGCCGATCCGCTTGTGCGCCCGGGCGCAGAGCCACTGATAGCTGTCGTGGTTTAAGCTGCCGTCCTCGGGCGGGTCGGGGTAGGGGTGGGTGGTGCCCATATAAAACAGCAGCCAGGTATCGCCGTGTTTTTGGATCACCGGGTTGTGGGCGGCCCGGCCGTCCCACCAGCCCGCGCCCCGCGGCCCCAGCACCACCCCGGCAAACCGGTAGGGGCCCTCCGGGGTGGTGCTTACCGCCCGCACGATCTCGCTGGCCACCCCCCACCCCGGGTGGAAGGGCAGGCTTTTTTTCCAGCGGGAGGCAAACATGTGGTAAAGGCCGTCCTCGCCGCACACCACGCTGCCGCACCACACCCAGTACCCCTCCATGGCAAAGCCGCCGTTCAGCGGGGCGGGCAAAAAGTGCGCGCCAAGGTCGGATGCGTTGCGGTTCATTCTGCGTGTTCCTCCTGCTGCGATACGATCGGCTGGGGGTGTTTGCCGGGTCCTGCCCCATGCAGCCCGGCGCTATGCGCCGCTATTGGCCGGCAAACACAAACAAAAGGTTCTTCTGCATATTTTTTCTTTGGCAGGGGCGCTTTAGCCCTTCAGGCCGCTGGTGGCAACACCCTGCACAAAGTATTTCTGGCAGAAGACGTACATCACCAGCACCGGGACCAGGCTCAGCACGCTGGCGGCCATGATCAGCTGGTAATCGGCGGAATACTGGCCCACAAACATCCGGATGCCGAGCGGGATGGTTTTGTTCGCCTCGGTGTTGAAGTAGATCATGGGGCCCATGTAGTCGTTCCAGATGGTCACAAAGGTAAAGATGGCAAGGGTGGCCATCGCGGGCTTTGCCAGCGGCAGCACGATGCGGAAGTAGATGCCGTACTCCGAAAGCCCATCGATGCGGGCGGCCTCGAGCAGCTCGTTGGGGATGCCCAAAAAGAACTGCCGCAGCAAAAATACGCCAAAAGCGCCAAAGCTTTGCAGCAGCACATAGCCAAGATGGGAGTCTACCAGGTGCATCCTGTTCATCATCATGTACTGCGGCAGCATAAAGGTCTGCCAGGGGATCGCGATGGTGGCCACATACCCCAAAAACAGGATGTCCCGCCCGGGGAATCTGCACTTGGTAAAGCCGTAGGCCGCAAAGCTGCAGGTGAGCAGCTGGATGATGGTTACAAGCACGGTCAGCTTGGCGCTGTTCCAGGTAAAGCGCCCAAAATCGACCTTTTGCCAGATCTGGATATAGTTCTCCCAGTGGAAGGTTTCAGGGATCCAGCGGATCGGGCTGGTAAACACCTCGGTCGAGAGCTTGAACGAGGCCGAAAGCATCCAGATCAGCGGCAGCAGGGTGATCACGGTCAGCAGGACCAGCAGGATATACTGGGCTGTGCGGGCCACATTATTCTTTTTTTGAACCATGATTCCACCTCCTCACATAAAGTCGTCAAACTTCTTTTCGATCCGGAACTGCAGCACCGTGACCGTGCCCACGATCAAAAACAGGATCATCGCGGCGGCACTGGCCGTACCGTAGTGCCAGTAGACGAAGGATTCGTTGTAGATATACATGCTCAGGAGGGTGGTGGCCGTACCGGGCCCGCCCTCGGTGAGGGCGAAGATCAGATCAAAGGTCTTGAAGCTGTTGATGGTCAGCATCATCAGCACAAAGAAGTGGCTGGGGATCAGCATCGGGAAGGTGATGCGCCAGAACTGCTGCCACTTGCGCGCCCCGTCGATCTCGGACGCCTCGTAGAGGGTGGAGGGGATGTTCTGCATCGCGGCCAGGTAGATCACCATAAAGTAGCCCATGTTTTTCCATATACTCACAATGATCACGCCGGTCAGCGCCCATTCGGAGCTGGACAGCCAGCCGGGAAGATGCTCTTCGGCGACGCCCACAAAGGCCAGGAACTGGTTGAGCGGGCCGCCGTTGCGCATGAACATGGCTTTCCAAACAGCGCCCACCGCCACCACCGAGGCCACATACGGGAAGAAGATGGCGCTGCGGAAAAAGGTCGTGCCCTTCAGCTTGTTGTTGAGGACGATGGCCAGCCCCAGCGCGGCCGCCGCGCTGATCAGCACGTTAAAAACGGTGTAGATAAAGGTTTTGCTGATCGACTGGCGGAAGACGCGGTCCTTGAAGATCTCGGTAAAATTGCCAAGGCCGGCAAAGGTCATGGCGTTAAAGCCGTCCCAGTCCATAAAGGCCAGCACAAACGAAAACACCACCGGGATCAGCACAAAGATAAGGAATCCGATAAAATTCGGCAGGATGAACGTGGCGCCAACCAGCGCATTCCGCTTTTTCAGCGACATACTGTGCCGCGCAGGGGTTTTTGCGGTCTCGTTCATACGCGTATCTCTCCTTTCCAAAAGGCTTTCAAAACAAGGGGGCGGGAGCAAAATCCTGCTCCCGCCCCCTTTTTGGCTTAAATTTCAGTTATCCGATCGATTGCACAGGCAAAGCCCCGGCATCAAAGGACCCAAAAAATTTTGGATCAGCCCATGATCTCGGCTGCGCGCTCGGCCATCTCGGCCAGGCCCTCGTCCACGCTCAGCTCGCCCAGCATAATCAGGCTGTGCTCCTGCCCCAGCATGGTGTTGATCTCGGTCACGTTGGGAACGATCGGGCGGTCGGGGGCGATGCTCTTGACCTGCAGCGCATCGACCAGGCCCTCAGGCATGCCGTCCAGGCTGGCGATCTGGCCCAGAATCTCGTCGCTCAGGCGGCCGGGAACCGCGCCCACCTTGGCGTACTCAAGCGCGCCCGCCTCGCTGCTGATGAATTTGACAAATTCCCAGGCAGCGTCCTGATTCTTGGAAGAGGGGGTGATGGCAATGGGGGTGGTGGCGCCAACCGAGTAGCCGGCCGGCACATTGTCCGGATGGGGCAGGGTCGCAACGCCCCAGGCCTCCATGTTGGCCTCGCCGTTTTTCATGGCCTCGGCGATGGTGGCGATGTACCAGGTGCCCATGGGCAACATGGCCACGTTGCCTGCGGCGAACGCGCCGGAGTAGTGGATGCTGCCGCTCTGCAGATCGCCAAAGCTCTGGCAGGCACCCGCCTCCTGCAGGCGCAGGACCATCTCATAATAGGGCTTGAAGAAGTCGTAACCGGTCTCGTAGTCCATGATGGTGTGCTCGCCGTCCTGCACGGCCCAGTTTTCCACGCAGGCCTGCCAGGTGTGGAAATGCGCGCCGTAAACGCCGTTGCCGGACAGCTGCATGGCCAGGTCTTCAAATTCCTTCCAGGTCATGTCGTTGGAGGGGTAGGCGACGCCGGCATCATCAAAGATGTCCTTGTTGTAGAACAGCACATAGTAGTCGGTACGAACCGGCATGCCAAGCTGTTTGCCGTCGATGTTAAACGGCGTGTCGGTGCCGCTGTATTCGCTCATGTCAACGCCGTCAGCCGCGATATAGCCGCTCAGATCAAGCAGCTGGCCGCGGTCGTAATACTCCAGGGTGCTGGAGGCTTCCTTGATGAAGTAAGCGTCCAGCTCGCCGCCGTTGAGCATCACGCTCAGCTTGGTCTGATAGTCGGCCGAGGGGATGTCGATGACCTCGACCTTGATGTCGGGATGCTCCTTCTCAAAGAGCGCGACCGCGTTCGAGGTGCTGGGGTTCGAGCTGTAGTCCCAGGTGGCCACCTGGATGGTCACCTGCTCGGCGCCGCCCGCCGCCGGGGCCGATCCCGCCGCCGGGGTGGAAGCCGCCGGGGCAGAGGATGCGCCGCCGCCGCAGCCGGCCAGCAAACCGCAGACCAGAATGCAGGCAACGAGAGCTGCCATAAACCGTTTCGCTTGCATAGGTATCTCTCCTTACTTTAAAATAATATGTCCTGCTCTTTGCGCAGCGGCAAACACCGCGTGCGCTTGACATACTGATTATACCAGCCGGGCCTTTTGTGGGTAAACACAAAAAAGTCGGAAGGTGTGGTATTATTTTTGTCTTTGCTGCAATCTTTTGTAACAAAACTAATATTTTTTTCAGAAATATTAAAATTTTATCAGGACACTGCCTGCCGATATTGAAGATTGCCCCAAGATGCGCTATCATGCTTATATAATGGTATTGCTGGCCCGCACGGGGGCTTAAGGGGGAACGCGGCAGATGAAGGGGATGCACAGCATCAAGTTCAAGCTCATTGCGGCCACCCTGGCCTGTGTGGCCGTGGTGTCGCTGCTGAGCTCGTTTTTTCTCTACCGTTATCTTGACTATGTGGTCGAGGAGAAGAGCGCCCGCATCCAGCAGCTCTATCTCGAGACGATGCAGGAGCAGATGAACAAGTCCATCGCCGATCTTGTATCGCTGGCCCTCTTCATCGCCAATGACTGGCAGATCGGCGAGGCCATGACCCGCGGCACGCCGGTCAATTCGGGGATGCTGAGCGCGCAGTCCCGCCTGAACATCTCGCTGCGTTCCTGTCCGGGCGAGAGCTATGTCGAAAAGTTCATGGTGGTCACCGCCGGCGGCCGCGTGATCCAGGCCACCGCCCGCCAGTACGGCCGGGTTTCGGACCTCGAGGCCCTGCTGGTCTCCGAGGCCTGCCGTCAGGCTGAGGCCGAGGGCTTCCACAGCCCCTATACCGCCCTCGTCTGTCCCTCGATCACCAATGGCCAGCCGGTATTCGCGCTGCTCTGCCCTATGCAGTACCCCGGCATGCGGGTCGGCCAGGGGCTTGTCTATCTCGAGCTGGGGCTGGACCTTTTTACCGACCTGATGGAGCCCTACACCAGCGTCAACAATGTCTTTTTGCTGGGCCTGGACGGCGAATATTTGAGCGAGAGGCCCGCAGCGCTGCCCGCCGCCCTCGGGCCCGAGCAGCTGCAAAGCGGCGTCCTCGAGACCGATTCCGGCCGATTCCGGCTGCAGAGCGTGCCCCTCTCGGCCGCCGGCATGACCCTTTACACCGCCGCCCAGACCGGTACCCTCAACCAGGACGGCCTGCGCGCGCTCTATGTGGTGGGGGTGGTGTTCATCACCGGCCTTGTGCTGGCCGCAGTGCTGGCCTTTTTGCTCTCGGCCTACCTCACCCGGCCCATCCGGCGGCTCAAAAGCCGGCTCGAAAAGATCAGCGCCAACGATTTTTCCTTTGACCCCGAGATCGAGCGCACAAGGGACGAGATCGGCGAGATCGGCCACACGGTCAACGAGATGGCCATGAGCATCCAGCACCTGCTGGACGACACCGAGAGGATGTACCAGCAGCGCCAGAACATCGAAATAGCCCTTTTGCAAAGCCAGGTCAACCCCCACTTTTTATATAATACCCTCGATTCCATCCGCTGGATGGCGGTCATCCAAAAATGCCCCGGCATCGCGGGCATGCTGTGCAGCCTTGTAAACCTGCTCAAAAACATCGCCAAGGGCACCCAGGCCCGCATCCCTTTAAAAGAGGAACTGGCCCTGCTGGACGATTACATCGCCATCCAGAGCGTGCGCTACATGGAAACCTTCACCTTTGAGAGCAAGGTCCCCCCCGAACTGGCCGACTGCCGCATCATCAAGCTTACCCTGCAGCCCCTGGTGGAAAACGCCATCTTCCACGGCATCGAGCCCACCGGCGAGTGCGGCACCATCACCCTCTCGGGCTGGGAGGAGGCGGGGGATGTGCTGCTCTGCGTGGAGGACAACGGCGCGGGCATCCCTCCCGAGCTGCTGCCCACCCTGCTTACCGCCGAGCGCCAGCACGACCGCTCCTCCATGAACGGCATCGGGGTGGCCAACGTGCACAAGCGGCTGCAGCTTACCTATGGCAAACAATACGGCCTTGCGGTGGAAAGCGTTCTGGGCGAGTACACCCGCGTGACCGTGCGGTTCCCGAAAGAGGTGTAACAGGATGTATCAGGTATTGCTGGTGGACGACGAGCCCCTTATCCTTTCCGGCATCAAGTTTTTGATCGACTGGCAAAAGCAGGGCTGCCAGATCGCCGACACCGCCCGCAACGGCAAGCAGGCGCTGGAAAAGATCCGGCAGCTGCAGCCGGACATCGTCATCTGCGACATCTCGATGCCGGTGCTCTCGGGCACCGAACTCTTGTCCCTCGCGGCGGCCGAAAGCCCGGCCACCGTCTTTATCATGCTCACCAACCACCCGGACTTCGACCTTGCGCGCCAGTCGCTGCGGTTCGCGGCGGTGGACTACCTGCTCAAAAGCCAGCTCAGCCCCGAAACGCTGGAAAAAAGCCTGGCCCGCGCCATGGCCGAGCGGGACCGCCGCAGCCTTTTGGCCAAGGCCGAAATGGCCGGCTCCTACCTTGCCGAGAGCGAGCGCCAGCTGCTGGACAGCGCGATTTTGCGGGTGGTGCAGGCCCCGGCCGGCGCCCGCATGGAGGAGACCGCCGCGGTGCTGGCCAGCCACCATATCCTGGACGGCTGGGGCATGGCCTACATTCCGCTGCGCTTTTCGCTGCTTTCGGATACCGGCCCTGCCGCCGCCGAGGACTTAGAGCGGATGTTCCAGTGGGAGCAGGAGGTGGCCGGCAAGCTGGCCCAAAACCTCTTTGCCGAAGTCTCGCTCTTTTGCCCGGACAAGCAGTACCAAAGCCTCTGCATGCTCTGCTGGGGCATCACCCAAACCGCCTGGCAGGAAAAGCTGCTGGCCTTTTCGGCCAAGCTGGGCGCGGCCAGCTCCACCATCGTGCAGGCCGACCCCCGGGTGCTGGGCACCGACTTTTTCAGCGGGCAGGAGCAGCTGGCCGAGTGCCGCCGCCAGCTGTTTTTGCTGCGGGAATACTACTACCTCACCAGCCAGGGGCGGGTGCTGTTTGGCGATCTGCAGCCCCCCGCCTGCCAGCCTTTGGGCCTTACCGGCCTTGCCGGGCGGCTGGTTGCCGAACTCCAGGCCAAAAACGCCGCGGGGGTCTCCTCGCTGCTGGGCCGGGCCATCGGCCGCATCCAGGACATCCCGCACGAAAAAAGCCAGGCCATCTGGCTCTGCGGCGAGGTCAGCGCCGCGGTGGAGCAGGCCCTCGGGCCGGACAGCCCCTTGAGCGGGCGCGGCCCGCAGGAGATCGAGCGGCTGGCCACCCGGGGGCAGGTGGTGCGCTGGCTGGAGCAGCTGCTCAACGAGCTGCTGATGTATCTCGAGCAGTATTCCTTCGGGCGCTCGGCCCTCATCGAAAAGGCCCGCCAGTATGTGCGGGAGAATGTGGAAAAACGCATCATGCTCCAGGACGTGGCCGACTATGTCTGCATCTCGCCGGCCTACCTCTCCTCCCTGTTCAAAAAGCTGTACAACCAGAACCTGGTGGATTACATCAACCAGGTCAAGATGGAGCGCGCCTGCCAGCTGATCCGGGAGGGGCGCTACCGCATCTACGAGATCTCCTACCGGATGGGGTTTGAAAACGCCTATTATTTTTCCCGGGTCTTTAAGCGCCATGTGGGCATGACCCCCACCGAATACCGGAAAAGTTGCGGGAGGGATACGGATGTGGAATAAGGCCGAACTCTATCAGGCCCTGGCCGCCGAGCCCGGGCCGCTGCTGGGGCCGGAGCTTGCGCGGTTTGCCGCCGAGCCCCTTGGCCCCTGGCGCGCTGCCCAGATCGAGGCGCTGCGCCGCCGCGCAAAAGAATATCTGGATACCCCGCTGCCGCCCCTGCCCTACAGCCTGTTTTGCCTTTACTGGAAAACCGGCGACCGCGCCGCCTTCCAAACGCCCTATTTTGAGCGGCGGGGCCGGCTGCTGGTCTTTTCGCTGCTGGTCTGGCTCGAGCCGCAAGACCCCGCCTGGCCGGCCTGGAAAACCGCGCTGGAGGATACCCTCTGGGCCGTCTGCGCCGAGCCCTTCTGGTGTGTGCCGGCCCATTTTCTGGCCCCGGACGACGCGCCGCTGCCCTTTGAACAGTACGAAACCCAGCTGGACCTCTTTGCCTGCGAGACCGCCTTTGCCCTGGCCGAGGTGCTGGCCCTCTGCCGCGGCCAGCTGGACCCCATGGTGGTGCGGCAGGCCGAGGCGCAGGTCGAGCGCCGGGCCTTTGCCCCCTTTTTGGATGGCGGGCGCTTTTTCCGGTTCGAGGGCATGGCCAACAACTGGAGCGCCGTCTGCGCCGGGGCCATCGGCGGGGCCGCGCTGCACCTGATGGCCGACCGCGCGCGGCTTGCGGGCCTTCTGCACCGGTGCCTTTCGGCCCTGGATGTCTACCTTGGCAGCTTTGGCGAGGACGGTGTCTCGGTGGAAGGGGTGGACTACTGGAGCTACGGCTTTGGCTTTTTTGCCTGCTTTGCCGACCTGCTGGCCAAGCGCACGGCCGGCGCGCTGGACCTGATGGCCCTGCCCAAGGTACAGGCCATCGCCCAAAGCCAGCAGTACTACCATCTGGCCGGGGGCCGCACCATCAGCTTTGCCGACGGCAGCGGCCAGAGCGGCTTTCGCATGGGGCTTTCCTGCTGGCTGCAAAACCGCTTTGCGGATGCGGCTTTGCCGGACGCCGCCTCGGCCGACGGCCTGTTAAAGGACGGTTGTTACCGCTACTGCCTTGCCCTGCGGGACCTCTTGTGGTACCGGCCCGGCGCCCGCTTTGGCCTGCCGGCGGCGCGCTCGGCCTTTTTGCCAAACGCACAGTGGCTGGTCTCCTGCACCCCCGGCCTTGCCCTTGCCGCCAAGGCCGGCCACAACGGCGAAAGCCATAACCACAACGACTGCGGCTCCTTTATCCTCTGCAAAAACGGCCAGCCCCTCCTGTGCGATCTGGGGGCCGGCCGGTACGACGCCGCGTATTTTGGCCCGGACCGGTACGAAATTTTCATCAACGCCTCCCGCAGCCACAACCTCGCGCTGCCGGGCGGCTGCCAGCAGGCCTTTGGGCCGCAGTATGCCTGCCGCGATGTGCAGGCAGAGCTTTGCGATGAGCAGGACACCCTGCGCATGCAGCTGGCCGGCTGCTACCCCTGCCCGGACCTTGTAAGCTACGCCCGCGCCTTTACCCACAACAAGGCCGCCGGGCAGCTGCTGCTCGAGGATGTGCTGGAATTTGCCCAGCCCCAGCCGGTCACCGAGGTGTTTGTTTCCCAAACGCCCATCCGGCTTGTGCCGGGCGGCGCGGTGTTTGCCCGGCAGGGGGTCAGCCTGACCCTGCGGTTTGACCCCGCGCAGTTCAGCGCCGCTTTGCACCAGCAGCAGTACCCGCCCCACGAGGATGGGCCGGACCGCACGGCGTATCTGCTGCATCTCGACGCCGCGCCGGCTTTGCGGCATGTCTGCCGCTTTACCCTTTTATAAAAATTCCGGGGCCGCCGACCCGGCCCCAAGGGAGGGACACCGATGCCCCGGCAGTTTATCATCCTCATGGCCGACACCGTGCGCACCGATATGCTCGGCTGCTACGGCAACCCGGCCATGCACACCCCCAACCTCGACCGGCTCTGCGCCCAGGGGGTGCGCTACACCAACGCCTACAGCTGCCAGCCCGTCTGCGGGCCGGCCCGCAGCGCCATCTTTACCGGGCTGTTCCCGCATTCCAATGGGGTAGTGGCAAACTCGCTGCCCCTGGGCGACAACGTAAAAACCGTCGGCCAGCGCCTGGCCGACGCCGGCGTCCACTGCGGCTATATCGGCAAATGGCATCTGGACGGGGGCGACTATTTTGGCAACGGCCGCTGCCCCGAGGGCTTCGACCCTGAATACTGGTACGATATGCGGTGCTATCTCGAGGAGCTCCCGGAGCAGGACCGGATGCGCAGCCGCCGCAGCGCCACCGCCTTTGACCCGGACTGGACCGCCGATAAGACCTACGCCGGGCGCTGCACCGACCGGGCGCTGCGCTTTTTGCAGGCCAACCGGGGCGCCGATTTCTTTCTCACCGTCTCCTACGACGAGCCCCATGGTCCCTGCATCTGCCCGCCGCCCTACAACACCATGTACCGCGATACCAAAATGCCCCCCAGCCCCAATTATGCCGACGACCTCTCCCAAAAGCCGCTGATGCAGACCCTCTGGGCCGGAAAGGACGCCGACGCCGACCCCGGGACCCTGCGCAGCTGCGGCGGCGGGCTGAGCCTGTTTTTAGGGGCCAACAGCTTTATGGACGCGCAGGTGGGCCGGCTGCTGGAGGTGATCGACCGGGACTTCCCAAACGCGATGGTGCTGTTTACCTCCGACCACGGCGACATGCTGGGCAACCATCGCCTGCAGATGAAAAACGCCGCCATGTACAAGGAGATCGCCAACGTCCCGCTCATCGTGCGGGGCGGGGCGGCGGGGCAGACGGTCAGCGTCCCGGCCTCCCACATCGACATCCTGCCCACCGTGCTGGAGTACATGGGCCTGCCCATCCCGCGGCTGCTGGAGGGCAAAAGCATGCTGCGCCAGATTTACGACCCAAGTCAGCGGGTCAACGAGTACGTCTACACCGAGTTTACCCGCTACGAGGTGGACCACGACGGCTTTGGCGGCCTGCAGATGATGCGCGGCGTTACCGACGGGCGGTATAAGTTAGTGCTGCACCTGTGCGACACCGACGAATTCTACGACCTGCAGACCGACCCCGCCGAGGTGCACAACCTCATTGGCAGCGCCGACCATGCCGCGGCCCGCAGCCGGCTGCACGACGCGCTGCTGGAACACATGAACGCCACCCGCGACCCTTACCGGGGCTACCAGTGGGCCTGCCGGCCCTGGCGTGCGGACAAGCGGCCCCGCTGGGAAAACGACGGCTTTACCCGCCAGCGCGAAAACGAGGAGTACGAGCCCCGCCAGCTGGACTACGACACCGGCCTGCCCATGGCCGAGGCCGTGCGCAGCAAGCACCTCTACGACAGCAAAACCTGACGCCGGGCAAAAAACCGCCAAAAACAAAAAACAGGGGACGGGCTGTCAAAAAAGCCCGTCCCCTTATCTGTGGCCTGCCTTTGGCAAAAGGGCCGCTTTTGGGGCTGCCCGCCTAAAAAATTTCAACCCATAAATGCTCTTTGCAAAACGCCCCGCATGCTTTTTCAGCCAGCAAAGCAAGCGCCGGGTCGTTCAAAAGAAATGCAAAATAATCTTGCAGCCCCTTTTTTGCAATATAGCATTCGCCTTTTTTGTTCTTTTTGTACTCCAGATAACAGGCCCGGTGCAGATACAGCAGATCTTCCGGGATATCACGGATCCGGGTTTTTTTGGTCACCTTCAAAACGTGCTGTTCAAATCCATACGGCGCAAGCAAAGCGGCCGTCAATGAATACTCATACAGTTCCATCCGCTTCCCGCTTGCCAAATAAAACGGAACGATCGCAATGCCCTCTGCGCCAAGGCCAAGGTGCTTTTCCGGTTTTGTTTCCAGGCAGCCGCAAAACTCCACAAGGTTATATAAAACCTCCCCATCCGCAAAAAATTTATGCTTCAGGGATTTTACAATTTCCTGCACCGTATCCATAAGCACCTCTCCAAAATCAAGGGGCGGATGGGCCAAAACGCCCGTTCAAACACACCGCGGCTCATTTTCGCGCCCTGCGGCATAAAGCGGCCGTCCCTGCATCCACTGTATTGCAGGGAGGGCCGTTTGTCAAGGCAGGGCGTCTCCCGCATTTTTCCTGATGTGTAGGTTTGTCAAAGAGGTGTTACAAAAAAAGGGAAGGAAAGTAAGACCTGTT
>CAJTVI010000061.1 GCA_910579545.1 uncultured Oscillospiraceae bacterium
GGCCGGCGGGGGGCCTTTTGTTTTGCGGGCGGTTATGTGCGGGGGGATTTTTCGATGTAGACGCTCTGGCTGGGAAAGGCAAAATCGATTTTCAGTTCCCGCATCAGCGAGAGGATGGCAAGGTTCAGCCGGTCCTGCACCAGCATGGCCTGGTCCCAGGCGGGGGTAAGCAGGTAGCAGTGCACCAGCACATCGATGCTCGAGGCCCCAAACCCCTCCAGCCGCACCAGCAGCGACTGGCTCTCCACGTCCGGGTCGTCGGCCAGCAGCCGGCGCAGCCGGGCCATCAGGGTTTCGATCCGCTCCTGGGGGGTGTCGTAGGTGACCCCAATGCGAAACCGGAACAGCCGCTTTTTGCGCTGGGTGCCGTTGGTGATCGACTCGGCGCAGAGGATCGAGTTGGGCAGGATCACCACGCTGCCGTCCAGCCGGCGCACCTTGGTGCTGCGAAAGCTGATGTCCTCCACCTCGCCCTCGGCCTGGCTGGTAATGATCCAGTCCCCCAGGGCAAAGGGCTTTTCCAGAATGATCACCAGCCCGGCAAAAAAGTTCGCGGCCGAGTCCTTGGCGGCCAGCGATACGGTCAGGCCGGCAAGGCCCATGCCGGTGATCAGCCCATTTACGTTGTAGCCCAGCTCGCCCAGCACCATTACCAGCGCAAAGCAAACCACGACCACCCGCAAAATTTTGTTTACAAAGGCCGCCACCGTGCGGTCCATCTCCACGTCCAGCTTGCCCTGCACGTTTTTCATCATCAAAGGGCCAATATCGCTCGAGCCGGTCAGCCCCCAGGCAAACAGGCAGATCAGGCCGATGCGCAAGGCCTTGTTCAGCCAGGGCGCGGCCGCCGCCAGCCAGGCGGGGGGCAGCGGCAGGGCCAGCACCGCAAAATACAGCCCCACGGCCCACACCACCACCGGCGCCGGGTGCGAAAAGCCCCGCACCAAAATGCGCAGCAGCTTGCTGCGGCCCCGCTCGGCCCGGCGCACCGCCCAGGGGGCCAGCTTAAAGCGCACCAGCCGGCTGAACAGGTAGGCCGCCCCAAAGGCCAGCAGGCAAAGTGCCAGCCGCAGCGGCCAGCCGGGGGTGGCCGCCCAATATTCCCGCAAGGTTTCCATATACCATAACACCTGCTCTTTCAAACAGCTTATCAAACTCCTGGCTGCCTCCACAGTATACCACGCCTCCCCCCATTTGGCAAAACCTGCCGCCTTTTGCAAAAATACCGGTTGCAATTTGTATGCACAGGGCGTATAATACAGTACAGAAAGTCTGTTTCGGGGCGGGGTGCAATTCCCCACCGGCGGTAAGCAGGCCGGCCAAAAGCGGATGCGGGGCACACAGCGCCTTGGCAGCCGCGGCTTTTTGGCAGGCCCGCAAAGCCCGCGACCATCTGCCCGCAAAACGGCGGATGCTGACCTGGTGCGATTCCAGGGCCGACGGTATAGTCCGGATGGAAGAAACGGCAGTCAGGCAGGTCTGTTGTTACGCCCTTTTTGCGTGCATTTTTGCGCGCCAAAAGGGCGTTTTTTGTGTGCAGGCGCTCCTCCTTGCCGGGTCCGTATTGCAAACCGGCTTTCCACAAAAAAGGGCGGCATCCGCCCAACAACAAGGAGGAACCCGTTTATGAACACCACCGCAGCCGCAAATTCCACCCGCAAGCTCACCACCCTGGCCATGCTGGCGGCCGTATCGGTCGTGCTGGCCGCCGCCGTGCACTTCCCGCTTTTGCCCGCCGCGCCCTTTTTGGAGTACGACCCCGCCGACATCGCCATCTTTATCGGCGCCTTCGCCTTCGGCCCCTGGGCCGGGCTGGGCCTCACCGCCGTGGTGGCCGTGATCCAGGGCCTTACGGTCAGCGCCTCCAGCGGGCCCATCGGCATCCTCATGCACTTTTTGGCCACCGGCAGCTTTGTGCTGGCGGCCGGCAGCCTCTACCAGCGCCGCAAGACCCATGCCGGGGCCATCCTGTCCCTCTGCGTGGGGGTGGCCGTGTGGACGGTGGTCATGATGGGCTGCAACTTAGTGTTTACCCCCATCTTTATGGGCCAGCCCATGGAAACCGTGCTGGCCATGCTGGTGCCGGTGATCCTGCCCTTTAACCTGCTCAAGGGGGGCATCAACGCGCTGGCCACCTACATCATCTATAAGCCGGTCAGCCGGGTGGTGCACCATCTGGTGGACGGCAAGGCCTGAACCCCGCACCCCGCGCCCCCGCCGCCTTGCGGCGGGGGCGCTTTTGCGCCGGGCGCGCTTTTGCGCCGGGCGCGGCGAAAGGGGGCGAAAAACTGCGCCCGATGCATTGACAGCCGCTTTGGGCGGTGCTACAATAAAACCAACAACAGAATAGCAACTTATCAAGAGCGGCGGAGGGAACAGGCCCTGTGAAGCCCGGCAACCTGCACGGCAGTGCAAGGTGCTAAATCCTGCGGGAAACCGAAAGATAAGCGTCCCGGCGCGCAGAGGCTTTCGGGCCTTTGGGCGCTTTTTGTTTTCTGAAGGGTACATCCCTTCACAAGGGCCCACACGCCGTCAGGCCAACTCCAGCGGCACGCTGGCTGCGTTGGCGCACCTTGGAATCCACCAAGGATTCCTGCGGCACGCCGCCTTGCCATCGCATCACTGGCCTTGCCCTGCCGGTCCTGCGGAGTTTTTGGGGCAAAGGTTCTTTTTAAAAACAAAAGAGTTTTTACCTTTTTTGCTTTTTATTCCTTTTGCCCCAAAAACCATGCGTGCCCTTGTCAAGCGATGTTTGCGTTCTGCTCAAAAAAGCGGCATAGGTCCGCGCAATTCGAAAGGAGACATCTGTTATGGCAAAGTATCTGTTTACCTCCGAGTCGGTCACCGAAGGGCATCCCGACAAGATCTGCGATCAAATCTCGGACGCCGTGCTGGACGCCATCCTTGAAAAGGACCCCGGCGCGCGGGTGGCCTGCGAGACCACCTGCTCCACCGGCCTTGTGCATGTGATGGGCGAGATCACCACCAGCTGCTATGTGGACATCCCCAGCATCGCACGGCAGGTCCTGCGCGAAATCGGCTATACCAACGCCAATTTTGGCATCGACGGCACCACCTGCGCCGTCATCTCCAACATCGACGAGCAGAGCCCGGACATCGCCCTTGGCACCAACGACACGGTGGGCGGCGCGGGCGACCAGGGCATGATGTTCGGCTACGCCTGCAGCGAGACCCCCGAACTGATGCCGCTGCCCATCAGCCTGGCCCACAAGCTGGCAAAACGGCTTACCGAGGTGCGCAAAAACGGCAGCCTGCCCTACCTGCGGCCGGACGGCAAGAGCCAGGTGACCGTGGAATACGAGGACGGCCGCCCGGTGCGGGTGGACGCGGTGGTCATCTCGAGCCAGCACAGCCCCGAGGTGGAGATCGGGACCCTGCGCGCCGATATCCTGGAGCAGGTGATCCGCCCGGTGATCCCGGCCGAATTTTTGGACGATGATACCAAGTTTTACATCAACCCCACCGGCCGCTTTGTGGTGGGCGGCCCGCAGGGGGACTCCGGCCTGACCGGCCGCAAGATCATTGTGGACACCTACGGCGGCTACTCCCGCCACGGCGGCGGGGCCTTCAGCGGCAAGGATCCCAGCAAGGTGGACCGCAGCGCCGCCTACGCCGCCCGCTGGGTGGCCAAAAACATCGTGGCCGCCGGCCTTGCCCAAAAGTGCGAGGTGCAGCTGGCCTACGCCATCGGGGTGGCCCAGCCGGTAAGCGTGCTGGTGGACACCTTTGGCACCGGCACGGCGGCGGACGATCGGCTGGAAGAGGCGGTGGAAAAGGTGTTTGACCTGCGCCCGGCGGCTATCATCCGGGAACTGGAGCTGCGCCGGCCCATCTACCGCGCCACCGCCGCCTACGGCCACATGGGCCGGGAGGACCTGGGCGCCAGCTGGGAGCGCACCAACAAGGCCGACGCCCTGCGCGCCGCGCTGGGGCTGTAAGCCGCCGCCATAAGCGCGGCAAAAAAATACATCCGGGCAGGCCGCTGATGGTTGACGGCCTGCCCGGATATCTTTATGATAGAGGGGGGCCGGCCGCAGGGGCGGCCCCAAAAAAGAGGGGAGGGGCCGGGCGGCCCCAGGATCAGGCGCCGCGGGCCCCTTTGGGGCGCGCGGCGCAAAAGGGAGGGCGGCAGCATGGAGGAGGGCCTGCAAAGGCTGGAGGGCGCGGTGGCGCGGGTGGCCTTTTACAACCCCGAAAACGGCTACTGCGTGTTTGAGCTTGCCGCCGGCGACGAGCTGATCGCGGTGGCCGGCCGGGTGGGCGAGGTGCATGTGGGCGAAAACGTTACCGCCTATGGCCATATGGGGGAGCACCCGGTGTACGGCGAGCAGTTCAACGCCACCGCCTGCGAGACCAGCCTGCCCCAGGATACCCGCGCCACCCTGGCCTATCTCTCCAGCGGGGCGCTGCCCTTTATCGGCCCCGCCACCGCCCGCAAGCTGGTGCAGCTGTACGGCGACGGGGCGCTGGACGTGATCGCAAACGAGCCGCAAAAGCTCTGCGGCCTGCGGGGCATCACCCCCCAAAAGGCCGAGGCCATCCAAAAGGCCTTCCGGGAGATGTTTGGGGTGCGGGAGGCGGTGGCCTGGCTGGGCCGGTTTGGCGTCCCGCCCCAAAAGGCGGTGGAGGCCTTCAAGCATTTTGGGCCGGCCACGGTGGAGGCGCTCTCCCACAATCCCTACCTGTTGTGCGGCGAGCCGCTGCAGCTGAGCTTTGCCCAGGCCGACCGGATCGCCGCCGAACTGCAATTGGCCGAGGACGGCCTTTTGCGGATGCAGGCGGGGCTGCTGTATGCTTTGCGGCGCAACGCGAACAACGGGCACACCTGCCTGCCGCGGGGCCGGCTGGTGGAGAGCACCGCCCGCTTTTTGGGCTCGGCGCCCCAGGCGGTGGCCGACGGGCTGGCCGCCTCGCTGGAGGAGGGGGAGCTGCGGGCGGTGACCCTGGGCGGGGGCGAGTTTATCTGCCTGCCCGACCTGCTGGAGGCCGAGGAGGAGATCGCCGCCCACCTGATGCGGCTGGCCCGCCAGCCGGCCGAGCCGCCCCGCGGCCTTGCGGGCAAGATCGACACCCTCGAGCGGGCGCAGGGCTTTGGCTACGCGCCGCTCCAGCGCAGGGCCATCGAGATGGCCCTTTCCAGCAACGTGCTGGTGCTCACCGGCGGGCCTGGCACCGGCAAAACCACCGCGGTCAACGCCATTTTGGCCCTCTACGAAAGCCAGGCCGACCGGGTGGCCCTCTGCGCGCCCACCGGCCGGGCGGCCAAGCGGCTGGCCGAGCTGACCGGGCACAAGGCCTCCACCATCCACCGGCTGCTGGAGGTGGACTATACCCCCGGCGGCGGCCCGCTGCGCTTTTTGCATCACGAAAAAAACCTCTTGAAGTGCGACGTGGTGGTGCTGGACGAGATGAGCATGGTGGACGTGCGGCTGTTCCAGAGCCTGTTGCGGGCGCTGCGCCCCGGCTGCCGGGTGATCATGGTGGGGGACGCCGACCAGCTGCCCAGCGTCGGCCCCGGCAACGTGCTGGGGGAGCTGGTGCGCTCGGGGCTGTTGCCCACCGTGCGGCTCACCGAGATCTTCCGCCAGGCGGCCGCCAGCCTGATCGTGGCCAACGCCCACCGCATCGTGGAGGGCAAGCTGCCCCAAAAGGGCGGCAGGACCGACGACTTTTTCTTTTTGGAGGCCGAGGGCCTGGCCTGCCAGCAGCTGATCTGTGACCTTGTGTGCACCAGGCTGCCCAAAAGCTACGGCTTTGACCCTGTGCGGGACATCCAGGTGCTCTGCCCCACCAAGCTGGGCCCGGTGGGCACCGCCGCCCTCAACGCCTGTTTGCAGGAACGGCTCAACCCGCCTGCGCCCACCAAGCCCCAGTTGGAGGCGGCGGGCAGGATCTTCCGGGTGGGGGACAAGGTGATGCAGGTGCGCAACAACTACGACATCCCCTACGAGCGTCAGGGGGGCGAGAGCGGGGTGGGGGCCTTTAATGGGGACATCGGCATCCTGCTGGAGGCGGACCCCGCCGCCCGCACCCTTACGGTGCAGATGGACGACCGAAGGCTGGTCTACGCCGGCGAGCATCTGCAGGAACTGGAGATCGCCTACGCCGTGACCGTGCACAAAAGCCAGGGCAGCGAGTTTGCCGCGGTGGTGCTGCCGGTGGCCGGGGTGCCGGCAAAGCTGTGCTACCGCAACCTGCTGTACACCGGGGTCACCCGGGCGCGGAGGCTCTGCATCCTGGCCGGGCAGCCGGCCACCGTTGCGGGCATGATCGCCAATGTGCGGCAAAACCTGCGTTACAGCGCCCTTGCGGTGCTGATGCAGCGCGAGGCGGAAGAAAATGGCCCGGCCTCCCTTTTAGAACGGCCCAAAGAGTGATATAATAGCCGCAGGGCGGCTGTTATCCATTTGTTTCAATGGCGATCGCCCCGCCCCCTGCCGGGGCGGCCGGCGCGGTCGCCGGCCGGCAAAGCAGGGCCGCATGGGGGCGAAGTGTGAGGTTAAATACCTATTTGTATAAATGAGAGAGAACAGGGGAGCGGGATATGGCACAGTATGATATTGGCATCGATCTTGGCACCACCTCGGTGATCGTGGCGGTGGAGGGCAAGGGGGTGGTGCTCAACCAGCCCAGCGTGGTGGCGGTGGATCACCGCAAAAACAAGGTGCTGGCGGTGGGCGACGACGCCCTGGCCATGGTGGGGCGCACCCCCAACTACATCTCGGCCATCCGCCCGCTCAAGGATGGGGTGATCTCCAACCACCTGCTCACCCGGGAGCTGATCTGCAGCTTTGTAAACAAGGTGTACGATTCCCACCTGGTCAAGCCGCGGGTGGCGGTCTGCGTACCGGCGGCCATCACCGGCATCGAGAGCGACGCGGTGGTGGAGGCGGTGGTGGCGGCCGGCGCGCGGCAGGTCTACCTGATCGACGAGCCGATCGCCGCGGCGCTGGGCTCGGGCCTGGACATTTTACAGCCCCGGGGCCACATGATCGTGGACATTGGCGGCGGCACCACCGACATTGCGGTGATCAGCCTGGGGGGTAAGGTCAAGGCCACCAGCGTGGACGTGGCCGGCAACACCTTTGACGAGGAAATTTTAAAGTTCATCCGGCAAAAGTTCAACGTCATCATTGGCCAGCGCACCGCCGAGGAGCTTAAAAAAGAGGTGGCCTGCTGCCGCCAGCGGCTGTTCATGGCCACCATGGAGGTCAAGGGCCGCAGCCTTGTAACCGGGCTGCCCCAGCGGGTGCAGGTGCGCACCGACGACCTTTACGGCCCGGTGATGCTTCTGGCCGAGCGGATCGCCGCCGCGGCCCACCAGGTTCTGGAGCGCACCCCGCCCGAGCTTTCGGGCGATATTTACGCCAGCGGCATCATGCTTACCGGCGGCGGCGCGCAGCTGCACGGCCTGCCGGAATTTTTAAGCGAGCTGCTCAAGGTGGACGTGACCCTCTCGCCCGACCCGGTCAACTGCGTGGCGCTGGGCACCGCCGCCTGCCTCACCCTTGGCCCCAAGCTCGAGAGCGGCTTTGTGGACGCCACCCCCCGGGTGGGGCGGCGGTAAGCGGTGGTGCTCTGCCGCTTGGCCGGCCCTGCCGGAGGGCATTTGGCGCGGGCCCGGCGGCCGGACGCTTTTTGAACAAATTCGCAAAATATGCCGCCCGGCATCTTGCAAGCCGGGCGGCTTTCCGATATAATAGTACAAGATATTGTTGTAAAGAGGAGGCTGTTCTATGGGAGCGTTTCTCGCGCCCATGGCCCTGACCGCGGCGGGGAGCTACCCCAGCAACGCCGTTGTGGTGGCCATCGGCATTTCGCTCGTGTTCCTGATCCTTGTGATCCTCACCCTCGTCATCCTGCTGCAGGGCAAGATCTTTGATTCGCTCGCCGCCGGCAAAAAGCAAAAGGCGGCGGCCGCCGCGCCCGCTGCGCCCCAAAAGGCGGCGCCCGCCGTACCCGCGCCGGCACCGGCCATTGAGGAGGGCATCCCGCCCGAGGTGGTGGCGGCCATCGCAGCCGCCGTGGCCAGCCTTGAGGGCGGAAAATACACCCTGCGCTCGCTGACCCGTGTCAAGGACGGCCGCGGCGCCTGGGGCCTTGCCGGTGCTGTTTCGGGCACCGAGCCGTTTTGAGAGGGGAGGGGGTTTAAGCCATGTCCGCATTTCTTGATACCCTGCTGAGCATCTGGCAGAATTCCGGCTTTATGGGCATCGCCAACGACTACCGCTACCTTGCGATGCTCATTGTGGGCTGCGTTTTTCTGTACCTTGCCATTGTAAAAGAGTTTGAGCCGCTCCTGCTTTTGCCCATCGCCTTTGGCATGATCCTGGCAAACCTGCCGGGCAGCGGCATCATCCACATGCAGTACTTCCTCGCCCCGGCCGGGGCCGACCCCAGCGCCTACCCGCTGTTCAACGAGATCTTGCACCACGGGGGCCTGGGCGACATGCTCTACCTCGGGGTCAAGCTGGGCATCTACCCGCCGCTCATCTTTTTGGGCATCGGCACCATGACCGATTTTGCTCCCCTGATCTCCAACCCCAAGAGCCTTTTGCTGGGCGCGTCGGCCCAGCTGGGTATCTTTACCGCCTACCTTGGCGCCAAGATGCTGGGCTTTACCGGCCCGCAGGCCGCCTCGATCGGCATCATCGGCGGGGCGGACGGGCCTACCGCCATCTTTGTTACCAGCAAGTTAGCGCCTGAACTGCTGGGTTCGATCGCGGTGGCCGCCTACAGCTATATGGCGCTGGTGCCGGTCATCCAGCCGCCCATCATGAAGCTGCTTACCACCGATAAAGAACGCAAGGTGGTTATGACCCAGCTGCGCACCGTCTCCAAAACCGAAAAGATCATCTTCCCCATCATGTGTACCATCATCGTCAGCCTGATCCTGCCGGATTCCGCCGTGCTGGTGGGCATGCTGATGCTGGGCAACCTGATGAAGGAGTCCGGCGTGGTCGAGCGCATCAACAAGACCGCCGGCAATGAGCTGATGAACATCATCACCATCTTTTTGGGTATCTCGGTGGGCTGCACCACCAGCGCCAATACCTTCCTCAACTGGGATACGGTCAAGATCATTGCCATGGGCCTGTTTGCCTTTGCCTGCGGCACCGCCGGCGGCGTGCTGTTTGGCAAGCTGATGTATGTGGTTACCGGCGGCAAGGTCAACCCGCTCATCGGTTCGGCCGGCGTTTCGGCCGTGCCCATGGCCGCCCGTGTCTCCCAGAAGGTCGGCCAGCAGTATAACCCCTCCAACTTCCTGCTGATGCACGCCATGGGCCCCAACGTGGCGGGCGTGATCGGCAGCGCGGTGGCGGCCGGCATCCTCATCAACATCTTTGGCTGAGCCCCGCACCATTGCAGCATAAAAAGGGAAGGCCCCGCGCGGTGCGCGGGGCCTTCCCTTTTGCTGTAAAAACCCTTTTTGCTTTTTATGCCTTTTGCCCCAAAAACCATGCGCGCCCTTGCCGGGCGGCGTTTACCGGCAGCGGCGCACCGCGTCGGCCATGGCCTGCCACTGTTCCTCCATATCCCGCACCAGCTTGAACTGGGTGCGGGCGCGGTCCAGGTTCTGGCCCTCCCGCTGGGTGTGGAAGTAGGTATCCCCGGCCAGATAGTCGGTCAAAAAGCGGATGCCGCACTCTAAGGTCATCAGCCGCGCGCCCCAGGGCAGGTAGTCCAGCTCAGCGTCGGTCAGGCTGCCCTGCGCGCCCTGCAAAAAGCCCCTGGTGTAGGTTTCGAACAGCGCAAGGTCAAAGCTGACCTTGGAAAGGTCCCGCTCGTCCTCGGCGCAGTGGTTGGCCCCGAACCGGATCGAGTCGCCAAAATCATTGATGGCAAGGCCGGGCATCACGGTGTCCAGGTCGATGATGCAGATGCCCTCGCCGCTGGCCTTGTCGATCAGCACATTGTTGAGCTTGGTGTCGTTGTGGGTCACACGCAGGGGCAGCCGGCCCTCCCGCAAAGCGGCCAGGGCCACGCTGCAGTCGGCCCGGCGGGCGCGCACAAACTCGATCTCGGCCGCGGCGCTTTTGGCGCGGCCCAGCGCGTCCGCCCCTGCCGCCTGCTCAAAGGCGGCCAGCCGGGACTCGGTGTCGTGAAAACGCTCGATCGTCTCAAACAGGGTGTCGGCCGGGTAGTCCCGCAGCATGTACTGGAACTGCCCAAAGGCCACCGCCGAGGCGTAAAACAGCTCGGGGGTCTCGGCGGCCTGCAAACAGCGGGTGCCCTCCACAAAGGGGTATACCCGCCAGGCGCCGCCCTCGCTGTCGGTGTACCAGTCCTCGCCGGCGCGGGTGGGCGCCACCTGCAAACAGGCCCGGGCCGGGTCCCGCCCCGCTGCCTCGGCCGCCCGGCGCAGGTGGGTGGTCACCCCCACGATGTTCTGCATCAGCTGGTCCGGGTGGTGGAAGGCCGCCGCGCTGATCCGCTGTAGGATCCAGCGCAGGCAGTCGCCCTCCTCATCCTGTGCGTAAACGCAGAAGGTGTCGTTGATATGCCCCTTGCCAAACCGCGGCGCGCCCACGATAAGCCCGCCAAAATCGTATGCCGCCAGTACCTCGGGCAGCATCTGTTCCGCTGTGACCGCCATTGGTTTTGCCCTCCTTGTGCTTTTTGAATCGTTGGCCGGGCGGGGGATACCGCCGGCCGCTTTTTTGAGCCGTCCCGCGCGGCGGGGCCCGCGCTGCCGGTTGGTTCATCCGGCCCGCCCCGCCGCCTTTTCTTTATTATACCGGCCCCGCCCGGGGGATGGAAAGGCCTTTTCTGGTACAGTTTTTGCACGATCGGCCTTTGCACAAACGCCCGCGCCGGCCCGCGCAGCCACAGGGCCCTTGGGCGCGCCAATAACCCTGCCCCTGGCACGCGCGGCCTGCAAACCCCCGCGTGCCCCGGCGTTGCCCCGGCTCAGTCCCCCTGGGCGCGCCGGCTGCGGCGGTACTCCATCGGGCTCATGCCGGTGAGCTTGCGGAAGCTCTGGGAAAAATAGCTGGGGGAGGAAAAGTTCATCAGCTGGGCGATCTGCGAAAGGGTGTGGTCGGTGCGCTCCAGCAGATGCCGGCTCTCCTCCACCCGGCGGCTGATCAGGTAGTTGATGGGCGAGACGCCGTACTCCCGGCTGAAGGTGTGCACCAGGTAGTATTTGCTTACATGGGCCATGTCGGCCAGCATGTCCAGGGTCAGGCTCTCCTTAAAATGGCCGTCGATGTACCGCTTTACCGCCGCGCACTCCTTGCTGGCCCGGCGCTGGGGCGCAATGGTAAGCGAAAAATCCGTCTGCCGCATCAGCTTGACCACCAGTACCTCCAAAAGGTCCTGGCAGACGATCTCGTAGCCGGCGGGCTTTTGGTCGATCTCGCTCAAGATATCGTGAAAAAGGGTCAGCAGTTCCTCCCGCCCGCGGTGGAAGTTGAACAGGGTGTACCGGCCGTCCCCGCCCTCGGTGGCCGCAAACTCCAGCCCCTCCACCCCCAGCACGATGTACTCCAGCGGGCTGGCGTTCAGGCTTACCTCGGTGTGCTCCACCTGGGGGTTTACGATCACCAGGTCGTCCGGCTGCACCGAGAGCATCTTGTCCATAATGCGGAACTGCCCAAGCCCCCCCACCACGTAAAACAGCTCGGTGCAGGCATGGGTGTGGGGCAGGCTGTTCCAGTCGCCGCCGTATTTGGCCGCGCTTACATACAAAAGCCGGGTGGCCTTGCGGTCCACCGGGATGGCCTGGGGGCGGCCCAGGTCGTAGCGCTGGTTGCTCACGGCGTGCCTCTCCTCCCGGGCCGGCGCTGCGGGGGCCGGCTGTCTCTTTTTTAACATCTTGCGGCAAAAGGCGGCAAGATGCGCCCCCTTTTATCCAGTGTACCGCACAAAGGCGGCGGGTGCAAGGGGCATTTTTGGGGGCAAAAATCCCTGTGTACAAACTGCCCAAAGATACAGGGGGACGGGTTGTGGATAATGTGCACAAAAAGTTACAAGATGAATACAAATTTATAGATTTCCTGCCAAAAAGCAATATATCTAAAAAACGGCGCAAGAATTTCCTTGTACATCCCTGCCGAAGGATTATACTGAAACCAGCAAAAGCCCACAGGGCTGTGGGCATCCGTGCCTTGGGCGGCCGCAGGCGGTCCTACCCAAGGCGGGCCCATTTTGCCACACATGATAAGGAGGCAGTTTATGAAAAAGTTGCTCAGCATCGCCCTGGTGCTTGCCATGGCGCTTACCCTGCTGGCCGGCTGCGGCGGCGCCCCGGCGCCCGCGCCCAGCACCCCGGCCGCGTCCACCCCGGCTGAGGGCGGCGACGCCCCGGCGGCCCCGGCCCAGACCATCAAGGTCGCGGCCCTTTCCTCCGGCTACGAGACCACCTACCCCGGCATGTGGCAGGAGGTGTGCGACGCCTTTACCGCCGAGACCGGCATCGAGGTGCAGCTTACCCTCGAAAAGAACCTTGAGGACGTTATCGGCCCCTCGATGCAGGGCGGCGATTACCCGGACGTGGTGCTCTGCGCCACCGGCCGCGGCCCCGGCCTCACCGAGCAGTTTATCAAGGATAAGCTTATCGCCGACATCAGCGATGTGATGGACCTGACCATCCCCGGCGAGAGCGCCAAGGTTTCCAGCAAGGTCATGCCCACCTTCCTGGGCACCAACGCCACCGCCCCCTACGGCGACGGCAAGACCTACCTCTTCCCGATGTTCTACTCCCCCTGCGGCCTGTTCTACAACGCCGGCCTCTTTAAGGACAAGAACTGGGAGGTTCCCACCACCTGGGACGGCATGTGGGAACTGGCCGACAAGGCCAAGGCCGAGGGCATCAGCCTGTTCACCTACCCCACCACCGGCTACTTTGACGCTTTCCTGTATGCGCTGATGTACTCGGTGGGCGGCCCGGACTTCTTCAACAAGGCCACCTCGTACGCTGAGGGCGTGTGGGATACCCCGGAAGCCCAGCAGTGCTTTGAGATCATTGCCCAGCTGGCCGCAAACACCAACCCGGTGACCCCGGCCCAGGCCAACGACAACGATTTCAGCCAGAACCAGCAGCTGATCCTGGACAACAAGGCCCTGTTTATGCCCAACGGCACCTGGATCGTGGGCGAGATGGCCGAGGCTCCCCGCGCGGACGGCTTTGAGTGGGGCATGACCGCCCTGCCGGCTGCCAAAGAGGGCGGCCAGGGCGCCAGCTACTCCTTCCTGGAGCAGATCTGGGTACCGGCCGGCGCGGCCAACGTCGATGCCGCCAAGCAGTTTATCGCCTTTATGTACAGCGACAAGGCCGTGGATACCTTCCTCAAGGGCGGCGCGGTGCAGCCGGTCAACGGCATTGCCGCGAAGCTTGAGGGCGACAACAAGATGTTCTACTCGATCTACGATCAGGGCGCTACCCCGGTGGTCGGCATCTTCTCGGCCTACAACTCGGTGGCCGGCCTTGGCACCGTGCGCGAGGTCTTCCTCGACCCGGTCAACAGCCTTGTGGGCGGCCAGCTCAGCAAGGACCAGTGGATCAGCGACATCAAGGCCGCCAGCGACCAGATGCGCGCCAACCTCGTGGTGGGCTAAGCCCCATCCGGCCAAAGGCCGCCTTAAGGCGGCCCGGCAAACCATCCTAAAAAGATAGCCTGTCCATGCAGACGGCGGTGAGCATGCTCTGCTCACCGCCGTTTCTGCATCTGCCCGAAAGGAGCGAGCCTATGCGCAGCAGCAAAAGCCGCAGCCGTTTTATCCTCCTCTGCGTGGCGCCGGCCGTGATCCTCTTCTCTTTGTTCATGGTCATGCCCACCCTCAACGTCTTCCGCATGTCCCTGTTCGAGCGGGGCGCCTATTCGCCCACCGAGACCTTTGTGGGCTTTTCCAACTTCAAAACCCTGTTTAAGGACGTCAAGTTCATCACCTCGATGCAAAACACCGTCCTGCTGATCGTAACGGTCACCATCGTCACCTTCTTTTTTGCCATCGTCTTTGCGGCCATCCTCACCCGCGAAAAGATCCGCGGGCAAAACTTTTTCCGCATCATCTTCTACATCCCCAACATCCTGTCGGTGGTGGTCATTGCGGGCATCTTTTCGGCCATCTACAAGCCGGATACCACCGGCATGCTCAACAACATCTTTACCCTCCTTTCGGGGCACGAGGTGGTCGTCTTGTGGAAAAGCCAGCCCATGGTCATTGTAAGCATCATCCTGGCCATGATCTGGCAGGCCATCGGCTACTACATGGTCATGTACATGGCCTCGATGGCCGCGGTGCCGCTGGACCTGTACGAATCCGCCAGCCTGGACGGCGCGGGGCGGCTCAGCCAGTTCTTTGAGATCACCCTGCCCCTCATCTGGACCAACATCCGCACCACCCTCACCTTCTTTATCATCTCCACCATCAACATGGCCTTCCTCTTTGTCAAATCGATGGTGGCGCCGGGCATGTCGGATGTTGCCTTAAGCTTTATGTACAACCAAAAGGACGCCGGCCTTTACGGCTACGCCATGGCCGCCGGGGTCGTCATCTTCCTGTTCTCGTTCACCCTGTCCGCCGTGGTCAACCAGGCCACCAAGCGCGACGTTTTACAGATGTGAGAGGGGGCTACACCATGACCAAAAAGAAAAACTCCCTCGATACCCTCTACAAGGCCTTTATCTATGTGATGCTCATCACCCTGGCCGTGACCATCATCGTGCCGGTGGCCTGGGTGTTCATGGCGTCGGTCAAGCAGAACAGCGAGTTCTACGGCAATCCCTGGGCGCTGCCCGCCACCCTCTACTGGCAAAACTTTGTGGACGCTTGGAACGCCGCCTCAATGGGCAGCTATATGCTCAATTCGGTGATCGTTACCGCCATCTCGCTGGGGCTGCTGCTGGTGGTGGCCCTGCCGGCGGCCTACTGCCTCTCCCGCTTCAGGTTCCGGGGGGGCAAGTTCCTCAACACCTGCTTTATGGCGGGGCTGTTCATCAATGTCAACTACATCGTGGTGCCCATCTTTTTGATGCTGCGCGACTGGGACAGCTGGCTCAACTACTTTTTCCGCCAGACCTTTTTGCTCAACAACCTCTTTGTGCTGGCGGTGGTCTACGCCTCCACGGCGCTGCCCTTTACCATCTACCTGCTCACCGGCTACTTTGCCACCCTGCCGCACGATTTTGAGGAGGCCGCCTATATCGACGGCGCGGGCTACGGCCGCACCATGATCCGGATCATCTTCCCCATGGCCCAGCCCAGCATCATCACCATCATCCTCTTCAACTTCCTCTCGTTCTGGAACGAGTATATCATCTCAATGACCCTCATGAGCAGCTCCACCGGCCTCAAGACCCTGCCGGTCGGCCTGCTCAACCTGATGCAGGCGCAGCAGTCCAAGGCCGAGTTCGGCATCATGTACGCCGGGCTGGTGCTGGTCATGCTGCCCACCCTCATTTTGTATATCTGCGTACAGAAAAAGCTCACCCAGGGCATGACCGTGGGCGGGCTGAAAGGGTAAGGTGACCGCTATGAATTATTGGAAGCAACACCGCGCCCTGCGCATGGCCCTGATGCTGGCCAGCTTTGCGCTGGGCATGGCCCTTTTGCTCTATGGCTGGTTCCAGACCGGGCAGTTGGGGGGCCTTGGGCTCGAGCTGCTGGGCCTGGCCCTGCTGCTGGTGACCCTCTGGCTCTATAACGCCCGCTTTGCCGAGCCGCGCCGCAAAAAGGAGAAGCCATGATGTCAACGCCGGAAAAAACGCGGGGCCAGGTCACCATCCCCACCGACCTGGACGTGGTACCCGAAACGCTGGAACTTTTGCGCCGGTGGGGCGCGGACGCCATCCGGGACTGCGACGGCACCGA